>CAIQJP010000022.1 GCA_903872155.1 uncultured Actinomycetes bacterium
CACCGCGACAGCGAACGTATCCACGAAGACCGCGACGTTGATTTCTCTGTTGCTGGTGTGATGATGTCGGTGTCGGGCTCGTCGCCTGCTCGCCGGTCTCCAACCAGATGCCACCGAACTGTGAAGTCAGATCGTTGACGATCAAGGCATCTGATGTTGTCACCCGACGACAGGCTGCGCCCCACGCCGATCTGACCCAACACAATGATCTCAACGTGAGCACGGCGAGAGTGATCTGACTGGTGAGACGCAGCTGGTCGTGGGAGACGAACGTCGATTGAGCCCACACCACCAACACGACACAGAAGCCGGGTATGTGGGCGACGTCGGTGAGTCAACCACGAGCCAGCGACGAGTCTCACCACACCAAAACAACTCACGCCGCTGCGAAACCACCGCCGGAGTGACGATCGATCCGTTTGATGCGATCGTCGCGTCCATGATCGGCCAAGTACGACGTGTTGTCATGAGTTCACCCAGCACAGTGATCGATCTCGGACGAAAATCACGACTTTTCACGGGTTCGTCGCGAGAAGCGATCTTCCTACGTCGAAGAAAATGTATCTGGCCAGGCTGCAGTGCTTTGACGTGCGAGGCCGACCATCGCACACCCTGGGCTGAAGGCGGAACAACATCACCTGACAACGGCGACCCACTATGTCGAAAACACAACAGATATAAAGCGTCTGCGGGCTACACCACAACTATCAACCACGAAACAGGCATGAGCAAGGTCTATACATCCGACGGAAGAGAACTTGTGCCTGTCTAGGGCGCCCCACCATTCCAAAGTTTCATTAAACGTTGGCCTTGGGGTTTATTGGCTCTTTAGGGACGTATTCTCCAAAAGGTTGTGTAGAGTTGGTTTCGGCATCAGTCACTTTGACCCGAATTATGTCTTGGACATGTTCGAGGACGGTTAGTGATGTTTGCAGTTGATGTGTGTAATTTGCCGGCTACTGGTAGCACGATGGGTGTTGTTTTTGCTGGACTATTCCTGTTAGTCGCTGGTGTCATTGTGACGCAATGGTTGCGTCGCTCATCAAGCCGATTATCGGTAGTTGTCGCACCTTTGGTGTTATTAGGTGGCCTCGTGATGGTGCCTTCAATGACTGACCCGTGCTCGACGCCGACAACAACTGTTGCGCCGACGACCACTGTTGCGCCGACGACGACTGTTGCGCCGACGACCACTGTTGCGCCGACGACCACTGTTGCGCCGACGACGACTGTTGCACCGACGACAACTGTTGCACCGACGACCACTGTTGCGCCGACGACGACTATTCCAGCGGTCGTCTTCCAGGTTGGCGAAACGGGTCCTGGTGGCGGAACTGTTTTCTATGTAGCGAGTAGCCCATTTGTATCAACTGGTTCAGATTGCGGCACTAACTGTAGTTACTTAGAAGTTGCTCCCGGCGTTAAGACAGCAGCAGCTTGGTGCTCGGACATAACAACATTGATCGGAACGTCAACTGCTATCGGTAGTGGAATGGCTAACACCACTAGTGCAGATGTTGTGTGCACTTCTGGAGCAATTCAGCAAGCTGCAGATTTTGCGAATAACGGCAAGACCGATTGGTTTTTACCTTCAAAAGATGAATTAAGCAAGCTGCAGATTGAACATGTCGCTGCCGGAGTGACAGATGATTTGGTTTTGAGCTCGTCCGAACCTAATGCATCTACTATGTATTTAATGAAGATGTCTACCGGGAACTTTTTAACGTCGCCACCCAAAAACTTGAGCTCCTTCTTTGTCGTTCCTATCCGTGCCTTTTAATATCTGAGTCTTCTGGATTACACCAGAATCACCAACTAGTTGCTGGAGTCACGGGGGAGTCCGAGGATTTTCTCGCCGATGATTGATCGCTGAATCTGATCGGTTCCACCAGCGATTGATTGTGCAGGTGTGCTCACTAGTACTTCAGCAATCGTTGCATCGTGCGCATGATCGCCATTTTGCAACATTGCGTGTGCACCACTAATCAACGTATGAACTCGGTTGGCCATACGTGAAACCTCAGAAGCGGCCAACTTGCCAATCGAGCCTTCGGGTCCGGGCGGGCGACCAAGCGCACGTGCAGCGCGGGCGCGTAAAGCGGTCCACTCATTCATTTTTTGAAATGACAACAAAGCCGTAATGTTTTGGCGAATCACGGGGTCGTTTGAGACCCCAAGTGCTTGAGCTCGTTCAACAACCAGGTCAACTCGACCAGCACGTTGCGGATACCACACATATGTTTTGAAATGTTCTTCGGCCTCATGTTCGGCTTCACGTACCGCACGACTTTCAGTTGCGGCGTTATGTGCAAACTTCGGACGACGCATCGTGGAAAAAGTTCGTTCGTGGGCAAGAGTCGCACGAGCAACTCGCCAACCATCGTCGAGGGTTCCGACAATCATGTTGGCTGGAATGCGAGCATCGGTCATAAAAACTTCGTTAAACGACGAGTGATAGTTCATCTGTTTGATTGGCCGTACTTCAACTCCTGGCTGGCGCATTGGCAAAACGAAATAGGTGATTCCGTGATGCTTTGAACCATCCCGACTCGTGCGAGCCAGCAACATTCCGTAGTCGGCATGATGGGCGCTGGTATTCCACACCTTCTGCCCATTGATGACCCACTCATCGCCATCGAGTACCGCCGAAGTTGAGAGACTCGCTAAATCTGATCCCGCACCTGGCTCGCTAAAGAGTTGGCACCAAGTTTTTTCACCGGTCAATGTTTGACGCAAGATGAGTCGTTTCAATTCGTCTGAACCATGTTCAACAATGGTGGGTGCTGCTAATGACATTCCACTGCCAAGCGGATTGCCAACTGCACCAATCAGCCGCATTTCTTCAGCAACTATTTGGTCGGCCCACACAGGTAAGTCACGTCCGAACCAATTGCTTGACCAGGATGGAACTGCCCAGCCAGCGTCAACAAGGCGTTCGCGCCAAGCCTGCAGTGAAAGTTGCGGGTCCCAATTGGCTTGTAACCAATTCTGAACTTCTTGTTGAACGGTTTCGCGAGTCACTCCGCTCATTGTGAAACCTCGTCGGGGTCGGCAAGTTTGCAGGCGCGAATCCAAATATCGGTCAATGTTTGTTCGGCGGCATCGTCGTCGTAGGTATCGCCTCCGACATGCAGCCATTGGGCAAAGCCCGACAACATAGAAACCAGTGCGGCTGCGGTGAGCGACGTATCAAGATCGGGGTCGGCCCAACCTTTGCTTTGCCAACGACGTATCGATGTTGCAACACGGGCGATGTGTTGTTGGCGTGATTGCAATCGTTGCTTTTTGATTTCTTCATCATGGGCTGATGCCTCATCAACTAAGCGATACAGATCGGCATTGCGTCGCACCACCGCGAGATAATTTCTATTAGAAATACGCAGGTTTTCGATGGGATTACCCGAACGTTTGCGTTCAAAGGCAACAACATCACTGGCAACTTCACGATCAATTGTTGCTGCCAGGTGCCGGAACACATCAATCTTTGATTCAAAGTACGTATAGAAACTTCCGCGGGCCACATCGGCCTTGGAGACGATGTGTTCAATCGTGGTGTTGGTGTACCCATAGCGGTCAAACTCAGCACGTGCTGCGTCAAGAATGATGTGGCGAGTACGAGTTGCTTTACTGGTCGGTGAACTTTCAACCGAGGCTCGGCGCACTGCCGCCACTCCACTTGGTGTGAAACCACCGCGAGTTGTTGATCTTTCACTCATGCGTAGACCATCACGAATCGATCATTGACACTGAAGCACGGCGAAAGAGGTCGGCTTGAATTTCCATCGCTCGCAGGTAGCCATCAAGCGTGCGTTGACGTGGTTCAGGAACAAAGTGCGTCACACCAATCTCGCGATAGTGATCAATCTCGGCCAAGATCAAATCGTTGTCATCTTCAAGTGCATCCCAGCGGGTACGCATTGAAATCGGAAACGATTGTTCGGGACGACCCGCACGTAACTTTTTCACTCGACGCTCGGTTTGTTCGGGACTTAAGAACGCTCCGTGCCAGCCATCGCCAACATCAATGGCACGACGCAATGCGATATCGGCATGTCCGCCAATCCATAGCGGCACATGACGCGATGGTTGTGGCTTGGTGCGCATTGATACGAAGTGGGCATCGTGAACGGGGAAGTCGGCGGTGATGTGGTCATCGGTCCAGACTCTTCGCAAGATTTGAATTGCTTCGTCGGTGCGGGGTCCGCGTTCGGCAAAGGGAACGCCAAGGGCATTGAATTCGGCTTCGAGCCAACCTGCCGCGATTCCGAGAATCACGCGACCGCCACTCATATGGTCGAGCGATGCAACCATCTTGGCGACCGCCAGCGGGTTGCGCATCGGCAGAACCAACACGGTCGTACCAAGCCCAACGCGCTTGGTGTACGCGGCAGCCCACGTCATCGCAATGAAGGGTTCAAAGATGTAGGCCGATGGGGGATAGTCGGCGCCGGTGGGCACGGCGAGGTGGTCACTGACCCAGACATCGGCATAACCCAAATCTTCGGCCAACACGGCAGCGCGCTGAATAGCTTCCCCTGAAGACGCCGGACCTGCTTGAGGTAAATGAATGCCCGCAGTTGCTGGGTGAATTTCAGCCATGCCCTTACCGTAGCCGTTTTCGACATCAATGTCGAAACTGTGACTGAAACGCACTATGGTGAATCTTGTGATCGAACGACATCTTGAAATTCAGACCGCCGAAGGTTCAATGACGACATTCGTTGTGCACCCCGAAGGACCTGGTCCGTTTCCGGTTGTCTTGTTTTTGATGGATGCACCAGGCAAACGTCCGTTACTTCATTCAATGGCGCAACGAATTGCGGACAACGGCTACTACGTCATGTTGCCCAACTTGTATTACCGAACAACGCCAGCTTTTGAACTTGATTTTTCAAGCAAAGAATCTTTTCAACGTATGAGTGAACTGATGCGCACAATTGGCAATCGAATGGTTGTTCGCGATGCCAGTGAACTGCTCGCATTCGCCGAAAACGAATCGATAGCTGATGCATCGATAGTCGGCTGTGTTGGTTATTGCATGTCAGGGCCATTTGCGTTGTTTATTGCTGCCGAACTGTCAGAACGTGTGAAAGCCGCGGCATCGTTCTATGGAGTCCGATTGGTGACTGATTCTCCAGATTCACCACATGCTCATCTTGGCGATGTACGTGGTGAGATTTATGTGGGTTGCGCCGAACACGATGATTATGTTCCACTCGAAATGGTCGACCAGTTTGAAGAAGCAATGAAAACCACGGGTGTGAAGGGGTCAATCGAACGTTATTGGGGCAACCATCATGGTTTTGCCTTTAACGATCGCCCGGCTTACGACGCAGTCGCCGACGCTCGACACTGGGAAGTATTGCTCGATCTGTTCACGCGCAATTTGATTGACGGATGACTTTTATGAACGCTGCTGAATCCGAACCGTATGTCGTCATTGAAAAAATCAGCGACTATGTCTACTCCGTTCGGCTGTGTCGTGGTCCGAACAACTTCTTTTCGTATCTGATGATCGCCGCGGTGGCTGATGCGCTTGAGCAACTTGATGCCAATGACGAATGTCGGGTTGTAGTGTTGTGTGCTGACGGAAAGAACTTCTGCGCAGGAGCCGACTTCTCGGGATCTGCCCCGGCATATTCGACTGCCGATCTTTATGGGGCAGCTGAGCGATTGTTCAGAACTCGCAAACCAATCATTGCGACGGTACAAGGTGCGGCAATCGGAGGCGGCCTGGGATTAGCAATGGCGGCTGATTTTCGTGTGATGTCAACCGAGTCGCGCGTCAGTGCCAACTTCTCGCGACTTGGCTTTCATCATGGGTTTGGTTTGTCAGTCACGTTGCCTCGTGTTATTGGCGAGCAGCGTGCGGCCGAACTGTTAATGACTGGTCGACGTATTGATGGAGCGGCGGCATACGGCCTTGGTCTCGCGGATCGTTTGGCCGAGCCCGAAAACTTGCTGAGAGAAACCCTTGAATTAGCCAATGAAATCGCCCTTTCGGCGCCTTTGGCAGTCGAATCAATTCGGGCAACTCTTCGGGGGAATATCGCCGATCTAGTACATGCCGCAACGCAGCACGAGATGGCAGAACAGTTGCGATTGCGTCAAACCAATGATTTTGCTGAAGGCGCTAAAGCAATGGCTGAACGCCGTACGCCACATTTCAAACGTTCATAGTTTCGAATGATCTCATTGCAAGGAGCAAACAATGACCACAACTAAAAAGTCACCAGTCGCTGGTGTCATGACGGTCGCCGACATGATGCAGCCCAAGGATTTGATTGCGCATGTGCAACGCCTTGAATCGACCGGACATCTGTCAGCGTGGTTGCCCGATATTTTTGGTCGCGAAATTTACGTGACTGCTGGATTCATCTTGCATCACACCACCAGAATCAAAGTCGCATCGGGTATCGCTCACATGTATGGGCGCGACGCCATCTGTAGTTCGCAAGCCGCACGAACATTGTCCGAACTATCTGGTGGTCGCTTTATCCAGGGTCTTGGTGTTTCAAACACGATCGCGTCTGAAATGCGAGGTATTCCGTGGGAAAACCCAGTGCAAAAGACTCGCGAGTATGTCAACGCGTTGCGCGGTCCATTGCCCATCATGGCTCCAGCTGTTTATGAACCAGTCCCGATTTACATCGCGGCTCACGGACCCAAGATGTTGGCAGTTGCTGGAGAAGTCGCCGATGGTGCCAACACGTATATGCAAACTCCTGAACACACCACGCACGCTCGAGGGTTGGTTGGTGCGAACAAAGTTCTCAATGTGGTGCTTCCATGTTGTTTGACGACCGACCCCGCTATTGGTCGTGCCGTTGGTCGCGCGATGGTCTCGATCTACTTACCCTTGCCGGCTTACCAACGGCAGTGGGCATCGCAAGGTTTTGATGAATCCGATTGGACACATGGTGGAAGCGATCGCCTGGTCGACACTTACGTGGCGTGGGGAAGTATCGAGACCATTCGCAACCGTATGCAGGAGCACATCGATGCAGGTGCGAACTCGATCATCATAGCCGCTGGTGGCTACAGCCCCGAAAATTCATGGGAGTTGCTTGAGGCAACTGCGCCGTAATGGCGAGTTGAAGATTTATGAGCGCAAGGTATTGCGCTTGATTTCATCCAAGATTTCTGGAATGCGCGCTTGGGGCAAGTTGTGTCCCATATCGGGGAATGCCAAGAGTCGTGCGCCTGGAATGGCCTTGGTCGTTGCATAGCCACCAGACGGTTGCACGAGTCCATCTTCGAGTCCGTGAACAACGAGCGTTGGCACATTGAGTTTCTTCAATTGCGGTGTGCGATCGGGGCTCGCCATAATCGCGGCCATCTGACGAGCGGTTCCGTCTGGAGTGAAGTCACGCTCAAGCGAAAGCTTTGCGACTTCGCGTATTTCTAGTTCGTCGTAGAGCGAACCAGAGAACAACTTGAAGAGTGCAGCCTGACGATCGGCAAAAGTTTCTTTGCTGCCACCGGTCAACTTTGCAGCACGCAACGCGACCGTCGTCTTCGGTCGACCAACGCGAGGATTGCCAGTGGTCGACATGATTGAAGTCAGCGAACGCACCCGACTTGGGTGTTCAATCGCCAGCGTCTGAGCAATCATTCCACCCATTGACATCCCAACGACATGGGCACGTTCAATATTGAGTGCATCAAGAAGGCCCACCGCGTCTTTGGCCATATCGCTCAACAAGTACGCCGACTTCGCAAATCGACGAGAAATAGTGAACATCGCCGACTGCATTTTGGTCGGAGGAGCAGCGTCAATTTTGGTGGACAAGCCAATGTCGCGATTGTCAAAAGTGATGACTTTGAAACCTCGATCGACAAGACCAGCAATGAATGAACTTGGCCAGGCGACGAGTTGTCCACCGAGACCCATCACGAGAAGCAGCGGATCACCTTCGCCGTGTACTTCGTATTCAAGAGTGATGCCAGTTGAAACCGTGGTTGATGCCATGACGACAAACTACCGCACTATGTTCGACCGTTGCTGTGAGGTGTGTGGGTTGAGAGTCTGGAACATACTGACTTTCGTCCCATGTCTTTGATCATTGGCAGTCGTATTGTTGTCAGACATGAGATTGAGGAGTGTTGTCTTCGTCCTGGCTACGTTGCCCATCTCCATTCTTGTGAGTTGTGGTGGCCAAGCTGTCGAACCCACGGCAACTGAGGGCGTGTCGCTGCCGGTTGACGAAACGACCGATGCCATCGCCACGTCATCTTCTCTTGCGCCGACTACGTCAGTTGTCCTGTCGCAACAATCAATGGTTGGCGTGTACTTCATGAAGAACGAATTGATATCAGTCGCTGGGCGCCTGGTTGCAACACCAAATATTGACGAGGCTCTTCACAGTTTGTTGTTGGGGCCAACGACAGCCGAAATTGGAGACGGTGTGGTGTCTTATATTCCTAAAGGTACACAGTTATTGAATGTCAAAGTCATAGGTGCGACGGCACTCATTGATGTATCAAACGAGTTCGCGACTGGCGGCGGAAGCTTGTCAATGATGGGGCGCATTGCAGAAGTTGTCTATACCGCCACGTCATTTTCAGAAGTCAAGCAAGTCACGATTCGTATTGGTGGCGTATTGGTTGAACAAATCGGCGGTGAAGGAATTGATGTTTCTGATATCGGGCGATCCGATTTCATTGATTTTTCACCTCTCATCCTCGTTGACTCACCAGTACCAAACCAGATTGTGAGTCACGACATCCGGATCAAGGGAATGTCAAATACATTTGAAGCTGGAATCAATTATCAGATTCTTTCAACCGGCGGCGACATGATTTTTGAGGGATACACGATGGCTTCATCGGGTACGGGCACCTGGGGAACTTTTGATCACGTGCTTGAGCCTTTGCCGGCAAGTGTGATTGGTGATGTTGTGTTGAAGGTTTTTGAATATTCGCCCAAAGACAGCGAACCAATCAACGCGGTCTCTATTTCTCTAACGATTGCGTAGGGAAATTTACGCGTTGACTCGATAGTCGGTCACTTGAGTGTCTTCGGTTCCGAGATCGGTGAAGTTGTCGTACGCCCGAGCGGCCATGAACTCTTTCCACGAGAATTCTCGGTAACGCGCACCATCGGCACAAAGTTCGGGGATCGGCTTGATGGTCGAATCGCGGGCCGGATTTTGGAAGTACGGAATACTAAAGCGGCGTTGCTGAGTCATTGGGACCACACGGTGAACTGCGGCGCGATATCGATCGTTGGTCCAAGCCTGCATGCAATCGCCAAGATTGATCACAATTGTTCCGTCAGTCGGTGGAACATCGATCCAACCGCTGTCAAGCGACTCTGTTTGTAGTCCTCCCACGTTGTCTTGCAACAACAAAGTGATGGTGCCAGGGTCGGTGTGATAACCGAGGGCGGTTGGGCCGAGATCGGGGAGGCCTTCACGCTCAGATTCGGGCACAGGATCGCCCACTGGATAATGGTTGAGTCGCATCATGCTTCCGTAGCGACTACCCATCATTTCTTTTTGCGAGCCTTCGGATAGTTGGAGTGCTTGATGAATGAGCGCAAGTGTGCGATCGGCGAGCTTGCTGAATTCGTCGTATGCCTCAAGCAACGTGTCGCGAAAACCGGGCAAGTCACGAGGCCAGCGATTACGAGCATCAATTTGGTCGATCGTCGGATCAAGGAAATCGAATACTTCTTTGTTGTCTCGCTTGCGTTTGGTGAGTTCACGGTCGTAGTAGCCCATGGGATTATCGATATCGCGGGTGATCTCGTTTTTGATTGAGCGATCAGAGTCAAAAAACCGAGCAGTTTGCTGCCAAGTGCGGTTGATGAGGTCATCGAGCCCGTGGCCACTCAGTAAGAAGAATCCGTGATCTCGACAGGCAGCGTCAAGCGCTTCGAGGGAGGTTGCGGTTGGGCGAGAAATATCAACGATCGGCACAGAAAGCACACGCCATGTTGTCATAAATAGATGGTGTAGGGAAATGGGTGACTGCGGATAGCAAACCCCACCCGTCATCGGTAATGATGGGAGCGTGATTCACCATTACCTAGCCGCCCGTGCCGAACTTGATGCCCCCGGATCGCCTTTGGCGACCTCAATTGCCGAAGTACGGGGGATCCCCGTGAAGGTGTACACCACCGCTCCGCCCAATATGCGGGTGATGTGGGAAGCGACAGCGGTTCATGGCGACAAGGACTACATCGTCTACGAGGACGAGCGTTACACCTACGCCGAGATTCATGCGCAGGTTCGCAAACTGGCCCAGTACTTGGTGAGTCAAGGAATTGGTCGTCATAGTCGTGTTGCTTTGTCAATGCGCAACTATCCCGAGTGGGTCGTGGGTTACTGGGCGACGGTGTCTATTGGCGCAGCAGCCGTTGGTATGAACGCATGGTGGACGCCTTCAGAAATGGAGTACGCGCTCAATGACAGTCAGCCAGGTGTCTTGATAGTTGACGACGAGCGTTTAGAGCGCTTGAGTCAAATTGCGAACACGCCAAAGATGCATGTCATTTCGGTTCGTACCGATCGTGCTCTGCCAGGTGGTGGAGCACGATGGACCGATGTCATGGCAACTGCGGACCCCGGCGTTTTGCCGAACATCGAATTTGATCCCGACGATGACGCGACGATTTTCTATACATCGGGTACCACTGGTTTCCCGAAGGGTGCGCAGTTGACGCACCGTGGTTCGGTTGCCAACATCTTGAACTTGGTAGCTATGAATATGGCTGCGGCAATGGCCGAACAAAAAGCAATTGCTGCTGGCGATGTTCCAGCCCCGACCGGCGAACCCAAGCCAGCACTTGCCCCTTGCTTTATGGCACCGACTCCTTTGTTCCACGTGACGGCATGTAACTGCATTTTGCACGCGGCAACTGCAAGTGGCGCCAAAGTTGTTTTGATGTACAAGTGGGACCCAGGCCGTGCCCTCGAACTCATTGAACGCGAAAAGGTGACGAGTTTCTCTGGTGTCCCGACGATGAGTCGTGAAATGTTGTTGCACCCCGATTGGGAAAAGCGTGACACGTCTTCAGTGCAAGGAATGGGCGGAGGTGGAGCTGCGTTACAGCCCGACCTCGTACACAAAATTGCCGGAGCGCTGAAGGGTGGCCAGCCGTCAACTGGTTACGGCATGACCGAAACACACGGAATCATTACCGCGAACTCTGCTCGTTGGTTTATTGCTAAACCAGAGTCGTGTGGACCATTAGTTCCAACGCTTGAAGGCAAATTGGTTGATGAAGACGGCAATGATTTGCCAGCCGGACCCAACACCGTTGGCGTGTTGTGCGTGCGCGGTTCTGTCGTGATTAAGGGCTACCTCAATCGTGAAGAAGCAACCGCCGACAGTATTCGCGATGGTTGGTTAAACACGGGCGACATTGCTCGCATCGATGAAGACGGATTTGTTTACATCGTCGACCGTGCCAAAGACATGGTGATTCGCGGCGGTGAAAATGTGTATTGCAGTGAAGTTGAAACTGCGATCTATAACCACGATGCCATTGCAGAAGCGTGTGTTTTCGGTATTCCCGAAGAGCGACTTGGCGAAGAAGTTGCGGCTGTCATTGTGTTGCGTCCTGGCCGTTCACTCACCGAAAAAGAACTTCAAGATTTCTTGTCGGGCACCATTGCCAAGCAC
The DNA here is from genome assembly GCA_903872155.1 of uncultured Actinomycetes bacterium. Lineage (GTDB taxonomy): Bacteria > Actinomycetota > Acidimicrobiia > Acidimicrobiales > Ilumatobacteraceae > Casp-actino8. The sequence goes on from CAIQJP010000022.1 coordinate 11,632, forward strand.
AAGATTCCAACGAAGATTTGGTTCTGCGATGAACCAATTCCGCGTAATGCCAGTGGCAAATTCTTGAAGCGTGAATTGAAGAAAGAACTCACCGGAGAGTGAGGCAAAGGGTAGCGATTATTTTGCGCTACAAGTTCCGCCCACCGGGCGACCACCGACTTCTTTTCCATCCACCGAGACTTTGATTGAAACATTGGTGTCAGCGGTCTTCTCGGCAATAGCTGCATCAATGGCTTCACAAATAGCGACTGCATCAACAGAGTCGGTGTCAGCGAAATCAACTGTGACAAGACTGCTGCCGTCGCCGGTTGCTTCAATGCCCGAAGAACTGATGTAACCGTTCGGGAAGTTGGTTGACTTCAGAGCCTCGACAGCATTAGTGATTTCTTCTGCCGCCATGTCGGCCAGAATTGTTCCCTCCTCGAACATGCTTCGATCATCTGTTGAAGGTGGAAAAGTCATGGATGAATCATCGATGGAAGATGAATCAGTGGATGGGGGCATTTTGCACACGTCGGTGCTGTAATCATCGATCACTTTGCCTGCAGCAGCGACCTCGGGGTCAAACATCATCGACATCACGGTGCCAAATGCATCTGGATCGTTCTCGTCGATCTGGGACATCTTTTCAATGACTGGCGTCATCGTTTCTAGAGCTTTTTTGAGTTCATCATTGGGCGCTGTCTTGGCAAGATCATCGATGAGCGGAAGCATTGCTTTCAATGCCTCAGGAGAGCTGGCATCGGTGTTCAGGTCATCGGACGCTTTGAAGTCGGCCAACTTGGCACAAAACTCTTCGTCGCTTGAACGACTTGAACTACTTCCGCAAGACACCGCAACAATCGGGGTAACAGCAAGAGCGATCAGGGCGAGGGGGCGAGAGATGTTTTGAAGAATACGCATGTGGGCACTGTAGCACCCCTTGTATTTCTAAGTTACATACAGCCCGAAGTTGTTATGAGGATGCAGATCTAGAGAATCAATTTGCGCCTGCGCAGTGGGGACTATTTTGCGCTGCAAGTTCCGCCCACTGGGCGACCACCGACTTCTTTTTCATTCACGGTGACCTTGATTGAGACGTTTGTGTCAGTGGTCTTTTTGGCAATCGCTGCATCAATTGCTTCACACACGGCGAGTGCGTCAACGGAGTCTGTGTCAGCAAAATCAATCGACACCATGGTGCTGTCATTGTCTCCTGCTTCGAATCCCCAAGAGTTGATGGAGCCGTTCGGGAAGCTAGTCGACTTCAGAGGCTCGACAGCATTGGTGATGTCATCGGTTTCCATGTCGCCCCAAATTGTTCCCGCTTGATATGGGTTTTGGTCGTCGGTTGACGACGGCAAAGTCATCGATGAATCATCGCTGGGAGTTAAGTCAGTTGTTTGAGAGACTTTGCAGACATCGGTCAAGTAGGCGTTAACGTTTTCTGAAGCCGAGACGACCTCGGAATCGGACGTCAAAGATGTCAATGCGTCAAGTGCGCCTGGATCCTTCACGTCAATTGCCGACATTTTTTCTACCAATGACTCCATAGTTTCCATAGCTTTTTTGAGCTCTGCATTTGGAGCAGTCTTGGCAAGATCGGCGATAAGCGGAATAAAACCTTTCAATTCCCCAAGGTCATCGGCTAAGGGACTCATTGCAAGTACCGTTTCGAGACCATCTAACTTGACACAAAAGTTTTTGTCATTTGAACTACTTGAGCTTCCGCCACAAGACACCGCGATTATTGGGGTGACAGCGAGCGCGATGAGGGTGACAGAACGAGTGATACTTTGTAGTTGACGCATCTTTCTACGGTACCACTTTCGGTATTTTGAAGTTACTCAGAGATGCACGTGTTTGATTTGGGCTTAACGGGGTTCGCTGACTCGTTCGAGAGTGACGACCACTCCGCCCATGTCGGGCCGAGTCCAGATCATCTGGCCATGTTCATTGAGCTGGCGTGTCACTTGAATCTCTGGCATGCCAACCGGTCGAAGTATGAAGACTTGATCTTCGTACGAAGCGATCACATGAATTGGCGTTGTGTAGTCAAACACCGAAACGTCGTGCACGCCGTTTCCTTCGGTGCCGTCGGCCAGCGCGTCAGCAATGGTTCCGCCACCGCAATCAACGATGCGATTTCCACATTGTTCGATGCGTTCGGTGTACGACATCAAACGATCATCGGCAGGAACTGTTTCGCCGCCTCGGGTTGCAGTGATGACTTTCCAAATACCGCGTAAGTCGGGTGCGCCTTCAACGAGTGGTTCGGTGCAGTCGCCAAGTATGAGCGGCGGAAACGAAGTTCCGTAGCCACCTGGCGGCGTGTGGGCGATGGGGATTTCGGAGCATTTCATCTGATCACCATACGCCAAGTGAGTACCTACCTAGCTCGCGGCTTCCATCTGGGTCACAAAAACCGACATGTCGAAGTAGTCGCGCCATTCTGAGATTTTTCCGTGAGTGACCTTGAAAACTCCGATAACCGGAAGTTCGGCCCAACCATTTGGTAATTGATGACGGTCGAGTCGTTCGAGAAATACGGTGTCGCCGTCAACTGAAACGGTCTTGATGATGAATTCATTTCTGATGACATTGGCGAAAGCTGGCTCAAGTACTGATCGCATGCCAGCCGGTCCGTGAACGGTTCCGGCTTCAAGCCCAAAGGGCACATTGATATAGATCAAGTCATCGGCGACAAATTGGACTGCTTGGTCGATGTTGTTGGTTTCCATGACCTTGAGGAAGGCATTGATGACATCGAGTGGTTGCTGTGAACTCATGATGATTTCCTTTCAATACTGACGGTCGTCATTTTTGTAGTGCTGACTACAAAGACAATAAATGAAGTAACCGCTACAGTCAAGGGCGTGGGTTATCGCCATGACCAGGAATCTATTTTGAAGGCATCGATGCACGTCGTGTTGGCTGAGGGGGTCAGCGCATTGAGTTATGGGCGAGTTGCCAAAGAACTTGCGATTAGTGACCGAATGGTGGTGTATTACTTTCCTGCTAAGGCCGATCTGATCAGTGCGGTCATCGTTGCGATTGGCGGCGAGTTACAACTCATGCTTGAAGAAGCATTCGGCTCTGAACCTCTTAGTGCGAAAGAGTTGATGTGCCGAGCTTGGCCGGTGTTGTCCGTGAAAAAGGCGCAACCGATGTTCAACGGATTCTTTGAAGTGATTGGATTGGCAAGCGCCGGACAGTCACCGTATGACGAACTGGCACCGGTGCTTCTGAACAGATGGATTGATTGGTTGGCCGATCGGGTGAAAGCACAAAGTTCTGCACGTAGACGAGAGATCGCTGCAAGTGTTGTTGCTCAAATCGATGGTTTGTTAATGATTCGGCGAATTAGCGGGGCACGAATCGCCAATGCAGCAGCCCGAGAATTAGGAATTGCTTAGTTAAAGTTTTTGTAACATTGTTCCATATAGTCAAATATCCAGACTATATTGCGTGAATGAACCCACTCCGTCGGACTTTCAGAATTGCTGTTCTTACAACTTTTGGTCTCATCATTGCTGCCTGCAGTTCCAGTTCGACATCGTTTGAATCTTCGGCTGTCAGTGAACCGGCGATAACGGCCGCTCCGACGACGACCGAACAAACAACGACAACACTCGCTCCAGATTCCAGCGAATGTGTTGACCCTCCGAAGAACCCGTATCTGGCCGACAGCGGTGCCCCGATCGGCCACATCGATTCGGCTCAATCAAACGGTTCACCAATCGTTGGCCCGCGTGATTCAACAAAAACCCTGGCGTCAACTGATCTGCAGTATGCCGACCTCGGCCCTGGTCATGCGGGGTTGGCGCTTTCATCAAAGTATCCCGATGGATCGCGAGTGATCTGGAGCAATGGCGCAGATCGCATCAGCAAAATTGATGCGGACACTTTTGAGGTGCTCGCCGAACTACCGCGAGCCGACAAAGTTTTAGTAACGAGCGCTGAAGCAGATGCGAATATTGCGTTGCTTGACCAACAGACCGGTGCCGAATTGGCGACGACAGGTTTGGGGCTCGGTGCAAAATATCTGCTCGGTCTCACGGGTATTTACTACGCGCTTGATTCTGACAACACAATGTTTATAGGCGGTGAAGATTCAGTTCTTGCCTATCAAGATGAAACTGCAGGAGATTCGCATTCTCCAATCGTCTTGCGAAATGAATGGCAGCGACCTCCCGAAATCACTGGCGGATTTGTTGGTGTGAACATGACTTTCGACGGCAAGTTAGTGGTGGTCACTGACGAAGGTTGGATCGTCGTGCTTGATCGTGATTTTTCTCATTATGTCGCCATTGCCTTACCTGGTCAAGAAGCGGCTGCGGCTCATAATGCAGAGGTTGTGGCGGGTGGGATCACTCTTGCTAGTGCAAGTTGGGTGCGCAACTCGATTGCTGTCGACGACAACGGTGGAATTTATGCGGTTTCACTCGACACCATTAACAAGGTTGTTTGGGATGGAACAAAGCTTTCAATTTCACCCGACGATGGTGCATGGTCGGTGCCATATTCAAATGGCAATGGCAAGGGCAGTGGTGCGACTCCTGCGCTGATGGGCAATTGCAATGATCGATTTGTTGTCGTGACCGATGGCGATGTGCAAATGCATGTCATGTTGTTTTGGCGAGACGCGATTCCGCAAGGTTGGGAAAATATTGAGGGGCAAACGAACCCTCGAGTTGCAGGGAATGCGCTCGTCACAATGGACGACCCAAATCTGACTGCGATTCAGAGTGAACAAGGTGTTGTTGTCGGTGGATACGGAGCGCTTGTTGTCAATAACGATTCGCCAACTATTCCTGATGGCTATCCGGTCAGGGCAGCTCGACTGCTCGTCGCTTATTCGGGCGCTGATCCAGCCTTTGCGCCACACGGTATGCAGAAATTTGCGTGGGATCCAGCAACTCGAGTGTTTGCTTCGTCTTGGGTGAATCAAGAAGTCTCATCGGCTAACGGAGTTCCGTTGGTGAGTCTTGGCTCAAACACTTTGTACACAGTTGGGGGACATGACGGCAAGTGGGCCTTAGAGGGTATTGATTGGACAACTGGTGAATCTGTTCTGACGTGGATCACTGGTAGTTCGCGTTACAACACTGTCTTTGCCGGGCTCTTTATTGACGACGAGGGACACATCTTGCACGGCACGGCATTTGGAATGGTTCGCTACCCAATTGGGTAGGAGATCAATTCATTAGCGATTTGCGTCCACGCGGCGTTGCGTAGGCAAGTAATGCCAACTTGAGGCCTGTGTGAATTCGTTGATTGCGTTCAGCGGCATTGATGAGTTCCATGGCCCAAAATCTGGATGCTGAATAGACAACTGCTTCGAATGTTGAGGAGATTTCTGCGAGATCGGCTGTCATAGAAAGTTCGCCGTCAAGCTGCGCTTGCTTCAAGAACGGTGCAATGCCATCAGATGCGTGGTGCTCAACAAAAAATTCGCGAGGGTTGGCAGCGTCGTTCATGACGGCGAGAAGAAGTGAAGGCGACATGGCTTGAAAAACGATGTCGCTAATGCTCACTGCGCTTTGACATATTTGGCCAAGGGTCATGGTTGGTTCAAGTGACCCGACGATTGGTTTGATATCGGCAAGAACCTGATCGAGGGCGGCTCTCACGATCGCCTCGCGAGTCTCAAAGAGGTTGTACAGGGTTGCAACACTGACACCTACCTTCTCAGCAAGTGCACGCATCGAGAGTTTTTCGACTCCGTCTGTATCAATCATTGTCCGAGCCACAGACAGGATATTTTGGCGATTCACCACGCGTCTTGCTCGGCGACCGTCCATGCGAATCAGCCTAGCGAGACAGGCGATTGCAATTTCTAGTAATCACATCGGCAATTCAAAAGGCGTCTAAGATCCCAGAGTGAAGTTAGATACCGGCACAACTGATCTTCTGTGTGAACTTCGCGACGATGGCGTTCTTATCGCAACTCTGAATCGACCAGAGACGCGTAATGCATTGAGTGCTGCAATGGGTCGTGCGCTTGGCGACATTTACAAAATGGCCGATACCAATGACGCGGTGCGAGTTGTCGTTGTCACTGGAACTCCGCCCGCATTCTGCGCCGGCGCAGATTTTTCTCATGGTGCTAAAGTCTTCGAACGAACTGAAGTTGCAGAGTTCAGTTCAAACCCCGTCAATCCACCAGCATGGAAAATTCGTAAACCAGTCATCGCCGCGATTAATGGTCATGCAATAGGCATCGGCCTAACACTTGCTCTGCATTGTGATCTGCGTTTCATCGCACGTGACGCGAAATACGGAATTGTGCAAGTTCGCCGAGGAATCTTGCCCGATGCCATGAGCCACTGGACATTGCCGCGACTAGTAGGGGTCGCCAAGGCCGCCGACATCTTGCTAACTGGAAGAACCTTTAACGGAACGGAAGCAGTTGAGTTGGGGATTGCATCAGGTGTTTTTGCAAATGATGAAGTTTTACCGCACGCCTTAGAAGTGGCCCATGACATTGCTGTGAATACCGCTCCGGTTTCGGTGGCGCTCAGCAAGCGTTTGTTGTGGGAGTCGTTTGCGATGACGGCTGAGCAAATGAATCAGGCTGAAAGCGATTTGCATGTGCACCTGATGGGGCGAGCCGACGCGCGTGAGGGCGTCACTTCATTTCTTGAACGACGTGAACCTAAGTGGTCGCTCAGTGTTAATGAGGATTGGCCTGAGTTCTAGGCGGTAACAGTTCCTTGTCATTGGTCTAATGTTTCTTCATATCCCTCGCTAGTCGCCGATAGTGGGGGACAATAGAAACATGACAAGCACAGTGGTGGTTTTCCTCGTCGTCGCATCAATTTTCTCGATAGGAGACTGGTGGGCAGTTCATGTTGCGAAGAAATCATTTGAGTATGTGTGTAAACCTCTTGCCACCGTTGGTTTTCTCGCTGTGGCTATCGCAATTTCCAACGCCGAAAGTCTTCCGCAAACGTGGCGAATCATTGCTCTGGTCTTTTGTTTGTTGGGCGATGTGTTTCTCATGCTCCCGCGTGATGCATTTGTGCCTGGTCTGGCCTCGTTTGCAATCGCGCAAATCTGCTTCGCGGTCAGCTTGTTGGCTCAAGATGTGACATCCACTCGACTCGTAGTAGGCCTTGTCATTGTTATCCCGACATCGCTTTTCCTAGCACGTCGTTTCGTGAAATCAATTTCAACATCTGGCCACAAAGAATTAGTTGTTCCCGTGGTCGTTTACATGATGGTGATTGCCGCCATGGCTATCAGTGCAATTGCTGGCGGAACTGCGATCGGTATTGCTGGAGCAGCATTCTTTATGTTGTCTGACTCGCTCATCGCCGAACATCGATTCGTCAAAGAACGCTCGTGGCAACCAGTCGGAATCATGGTGACGTATCACCTGGCACTTGCCGGCCTTGCCCTCGGATTGCTGTAGCGCCCTCAGCCATTACCGGGTTGTTACACGCAGTTCAATTCATCTTGCATTAACTTTTCTAAGCAGAAGTTTTGAGGCTGTCTGAGTATTGTCTAAAAACGATGTACCAGTCACTTTTGCAATCATCGCTAATCGTTCGCTTGATGGCAGTGGTCTTACCCGCTTTGGTCATTGTGGTTCCATTGACTATTGCGACTCGTAAGCAAACTGACGTCAGTAGAGACGACGACAATGTGATGACGACCGGAATGCGCTTCGTGGGAGCGGCGTTCATTTTCATCGGTTCGTTTGCAAACGTCACTGCGTGGCAAGGCGCAAGCTTGGCTAACTCAAGCTTGAAGACAGAGATTTCTTCATTAGCAGCATTAACCGAAACCATTCTTGATTACGAAACCGATCCAGTGTTGCAAGAAGCAGTTTCGAAAATCAATGTTTATGTTCAAACGATTCATGACACCGAGTTGTCGAAAGATGGAATTCGTGGCTTTATGGAGGATTCAAGCAATTTGGACCGAAAGCAGCGCACAAAGAATTCAGGATTGGGCGCAGCGCCCGAAGTGAAACGAGACTCCGCCGAACAGCAAGCTCTGGATATTCGTAGCGCAGTTATCGCTATTGAAGAAGCTGATGTTGTGAACGATCGCGATTTGAATCGCATGTTGAAACTAGTTGACGATTTCCAGATCGCGCGTCGTAACCGTTTGTCTGGAACATGGCCACTTGTGCCAGAGGTGGTCATCGCCACATTTTTGGTGATCACTCTTGCCGCATTGGTACTCATCGGACGGTACCCGACTGGACCTCGTCGTGAATTGAAATGGATGCAGGTTCTTACTTCGGTGGCGATCGTGTCCGCCGTTTGGTTCTCGGTGCTCTCCACGCAAGATGTGAGCGTTAGTAGCAAGAGATTCAACGTTCCGATTGAAGCCTTCTTAGCTCGCTATAAATAGATGCCATATTGGTGGAGCTGGGGGGAATCGAACCCCCGTCCATCAGGCGATGAGCGTTCGTGATACGACCATTCCCGATTTCGAGACTGACGCAATCTCACCGACGGGTCAGATATTTCCTATTGCTAGAAAACCACGGCTCCGCGTTGCCCTGTCGCTGTGTCTGCTCGGAGCCATCTCGAGCTGCTCGACGTCCGCCGGACCGAGTGATGATTCGTCGGCTGCTATTGGCTCAACGTCGACAACGCTCGCGCCTTCGGACTTTTCGGCGACCTCATCGTCATCGTCCACTTCGTCGACTGTGCCGTCCTCCGAATACGACCCGTACGACAACGCACTTCCGCCCACGGCGGCTGTTGGAACGGTCACCGACGAATGGGTGACAACACCTGACGGCCGACGACGCCATTTTCGGCTCTACGTTCCGACGGGGGTCGCGGTGGGAAGCGAAAACGTTCCGCTACTCGTGGCACTTCACGGCGGATTGGGCTCATCGGGGCAGTTCGCGGCGAACTCCGGTTTCGACGAACTCGCCGAAGCGAACGGCTTCCTGGTGGTGTACCCCGACGGGATTCGCGCGATCCCCGAGCGTCCCGGATTGCAGACGTGGAATGGCGGATACTGCTGCGGTCCGGCCGCTGATCGAAACGTCGATGACGTGGCATACGTTCGCTTCCTGCTGGATCTCTTGACGGCGCGGTTTGACATCGACCCCAGCCGTGTGTTCGCGGCGGGACACTCCAATGGGGCGATCATGGCGTACCGACTGGCCTGCGAATTATCGGATCGAATCGTGGCGATCGGAGTGCAGGCGGGCAGCCTCGGGATCGATGACTGCCGGCCGATGGAACCGGTGTCCGTCCTGCACATTCATGGTCTGGCCGATACCAATCATCCGATCGACGGTGGTCGTGGAACCGGCGTCTCAGGTGTCGAGTTCAGATCCGGTCGGGACGCGGTGAGGGAGATGTCGATGAAGTTCGATTGCATCGCCGATCCGAGCGACCACACGATGACGTCCAACGAGGATGTCGAGAACCTGGTGTGGTCGGGTTGCGAAGAGGGATCGCGTATCGAGTTGGTGACGGTCGCTGGCGCGAGCCACGCGTGGATGGGTCACCAAGCCGCGATGGCTGGATCGGCGGCTCTGGTTGGCGAGCCGTACATGGACTTCGATGCGAGCCGCGCAATCTGGTCGTTCCTTAACCAGTTTTCACGCCGATGATGGCCCGTTCGAAAGTTGCGGAGACACGCCAAGTGTTGTCGGTAAAACCCGCTAACACCCCGCAGTGGGGTGTTATCGAAATAGATGAAAGCACTGCTCGGAGGGATTACAGATCGACCGCCGCGGCTGGGCCATCACACGCAAATCGGCGTTCGTTCACACGGCATCGCTCCATCGGCGCGTGTCGTCGCGAACTCTGGAGTCAGTTGCAGAGCGGCCGACTCTGTTAGATCGCTACGACTCGAAAGCCGGCAGTAAGAATCCACACACCGGGTACCGCCAGGGTCACCCACCGACCAGGGGGCTTGCCGGAGCTGATCACAATCAGAGATGACAGCACAGCTACGAGCACAACCTGACGTAAGTCGGCCGGACCCACCCACACGTTCTTGGAGAGTGACAGTGACCCAAGCAATGCCGAGCCGCAGGAGAAGAGCATCCACTGATCGTTCGCTGCGATCAGTCCTCTTCTCTTCCACGCACACCAGACGATACTGACAAGTGCGACTAGCTGCGGCAGCAGCACCTTGTTGTCTAGGAATCCCCCTCTAACCCAGTCGAGAATAGCGCTGCCTAAATCTACGCCCGGTATGCCAACGCTCTGGTTGCGAGAATCAAGCACCGGGAACACACCAAGTTGGGTCCTGGCGATTGCTTGCCAAGCGGCAAAAGCAACTGCAGGAATCGCTGCGGTAATCCAGGGCCTCCCGTTGAGGGATCGACTCCTCATCGAACTAAATCCCAACCAGGCTGCGAATCCAATCAGAACATATAGCGATTGATCGTGGGCCAGCAAGGCGCCCGCCCAACTAACCCCAGCGAGGACATGGCGCCCTTGGTGCAAGAGGTGGGCCCCCGCCATGAGGCAGGCCACCATTGCAACCTCGGTCAGGTCGCGGGAGACGCTCATCACCAACCCAGATGCCGAAACCGCCAGAAGTCCAACAATTGCTCGCTGCCCCGCACTCGCGGCGCGAAGAGATGCAAAGTATGCGGCAGTGCCCATGCCGACAATATTGACGACTATCAGCGACCACTTGATCCACTCCTTGTGGCCCGCAGCCAGCAGCCACGACAAAGTTGGGTACAGGATGCGGGACGCTCGGAGGGGCTGGTCAAGGCGCACTCCATTCGAGAACTCCAACCGAAGGTCCGTGGGGTCGGCGGCTAGGCGCCAGTAGAACTGGCCGTCGTATCCTTCGTTTGACACGATGTGGATCGGCGGAGGGTCGAGAGGGTCAGTAAATGTCGAGCCCGCGACAACAAACCTCGAGATGTTGCCTTCGCCCGCCACAACGAGGCGAGCAAGGACGAATAGGGCCGTGATGCTGAACACGGTCATCATCACGGCCTTTGGAGAGGCCGGTAACCGGCGCATCAACGTCGTCATGCGGTTGGACTCTAGTCGGATTGAGAAGGACCTCTTAGGTTCGCTATCGGTGATCGCCTCAGTTTGGGCGTCGGTCAATTGGGAGGAACTCGAAGGTGGTGGGCATTCGAGTTCCAAAAGGCCGCCGCGTCTCGGTCAGGACGAAGCAGTCGAAGTAGTCGCCTTCTTCATGCCCGCTGGGTGCTGTCCGTCGCCGATCGAGCGGCGGTGCGCCGTTGCTGCCTCGCGCCCGGCTGGCTACCAGGCGCCTCATTATTTCGCTAACTGGTGGGGTGGTAATTCGATAACACCTCTTAGTGGAGCTGGGGGGAATCGAACCCCCGTCCATCAGGCGATGAGCGTTCGTGATACGACCATTCCCGATTTCGAGACTGACGCAATCTCACCGACGGGTCGGATGTTTCCTATTGCTAGAAAACCACGGCACGTCTTTGCGTGCGGTCAGCGAACTTTCTCGCGGTCAGCGTTCTTTCTAGCTGTCATCCCCCGCTTCTGTTGCCGGGCTGCGGTGGATCGGCCCCGTGCGCCATTTCTGGTCACGATGTCTCTTTACAACCTGAGAATCAGGCGGCAAGAGCGAACTGCTGGTTGGCAATTCTGTTTTTGCCCCGTTTAACGATTCTGAGCAAATCGGGTCGCACGCTCGGCCACCGGAACTCATGTCGAAACCTGTCAGCCCCAATAACGTCAATGCACTCATCACCCTACAGGTAGTCGACGAGATAGTTGTCGGCCCATGTACTAACTGAAGCTTTGGGCTCACACCATTTTGAGATTTCCGGGATGACCACGCATGATTTAGGTGCCCAATTTTCTTGACAAATAAATTTGAAATTTGTTGTTCGCTGCGTTGACTTTGCAACACCCTTCTTGTATCTTTAGAACATACGTTCGTAGCGTAAAAGTCTCTAAATAGTCAATGAAATCGGGGTTGTTTTGAAGTTTCTGTTCGAGTGGAGTGGACCAGCATTAGGTCACAAAGCTGTCGCAATCAGCGAAATGAATATCGCTGAACTACGCGCCTTCATGGCCGACATTCGAGTGCGTCAAGCCAAACTTGATGCACAGATGCTCGAAGCGAACGCTCGCATGATTTCGTTGATGCACGACCCGGTGACACCAACGTTTGTGATTCCTGAGCGTGAACTAGTTGCTCATGGTGGTCTCACTTCTCGTGAAGCTCGAGAAGTCGTTTCACGTGGACTTGTCACTGAAGTTGCACCTGAGATGGGTGCTGTGTTGGCTGCTGGTGACACGACTGCGGCTCATGTTGACGCTTTAGGCCGTGGACTCAAGATCGCTGGCGCAGAACGAGAAGCTTTCATGTCGCATCTTCCTGAGTTGGTTGAAGCGTCCACCACGATGACGGCGTCGCAGTTTGATCAGTTAGTGAAAGAAACCGCCAAGTCGGTCGTTGCTGACGATGGCCTCTCAACCTTCGAACGTCAGAAGCGTGAGACCTTCTTCAAGATGCGGACTGAGGCCGATGGTTGTTTGTCGGTCAGCGGCAAGTTTGATCCGATCAGCGCCTCGATTTTGAAATCAAAGATCGGTCGTTTCGTTGAAGCCATGTTTCACTCAGGAGACAAAGAAGTCCCCGTTGAAGTGATGCCATGGATCGAACCAAACGATCACCGCCAAGCCCAAGCCCTCATCGCTCTGGTCAACGGCGCCAGCGAAACAGCAACTGACGTCCCGGCCCGTGCCGAAATCGTGGTTCATGTTGATCTCAAAACGTTGCAGCACGGTTTGCATGCCGGTGGCACCTGCCGTACCGCTCTCGGAGCCGATCTACCTGTTGAAACAGTGCGCCGACTTGCTTGTGAAGCCGAAATACTGCCGGTTGTGCTTGACGGGCAATCCGTTCCAATGGATGTCGGCCGATCAAAACGATTAGCGACCGTTCACCAAAGACGGGCACTCGAAGCGATCTATCCAACGTGTGCGATTCCTGATTGTGAAGTGATTTTTGATCACTGCAACGTGCACCACATTGATTATTGGGAAAATGGCGGTGCGACCGATCTGAACAATATGGTCCCGTTGTGTTCAAGACATCACCACGCCGCTCACGAAGGCGGCTGGAAACTCGAACTCAATCCCGAAACCCGAGAACTCACAATCACGTAGATGATGAGTCGTGAGTTGATACAGCGAGTTGTCAGTTGGCAGCTGTTTGGGAGTAGTTGGGATGCGCAGCTGGTCGGGGGAGACGAACGTTGACTGAGCACACATCACAGACCTGAAAGAGAACGGCGGTGTGTGGGCGACGTCAGTGAGTCAACCACGAGCCAGCGACGAGCATCCCAACTGGTGACAGAAACTGGTGGCGAAAACTAACGGAAAAGCCCCCATTCCTGCCACCAGAAAAACCAAGGTGATGAAAGAGTGACGATCGTTAGATATTGCCTTTGCGTTGGCGTCCCATTTCGCGATCAATATCGCGTTGGGCATCTTTCTTCGCCAATGCCTGACGCTTATCGCCTTTGGTTCGTCCTTGGGCGAGTGCCAATTCAACCTTTGCCCGACCATCTTTGAAATACAAACTCAACGGAATCAGCGCTAAACGTTCTTGACCAACGCGGGCCGACAAACGCGAGATTTC
>CAIQJP010000023.1 GCA_903872155.1 uncultured Actinomycetes bacterium
CACCGGCGGCACCAGTGTCGTTGAAGTGGTTGTTGTACTCGTTGTCGTGGTCGTCGGCACCGTCGTCGCCGTCGGATCGGCCGGGATGGTCTCGCTCGGCGTTGAGGTTTCAGTAGGTGGGGCCGTCACTGGAGTTAAACAGTCAGTTCCTGGCAAATACAGACGCATTGACGCTCGCGGATTAGCAGATGGTGTGGGGAAAAATGTCGCTGGTTGTCCAACCAGGGCTGCATCCATCGTGGCTTTCCAGATGCGCGCTGGGAACGTTCCACCAATGACGTTGTCGACGCCAACAGCTAAGAATTCTGGAATATTGACCATCGGCAAATACTTATCAGGATGACCTACCCACACTGCCGTCACAAGTTCGGGAGTAAAGCCAACCATCCACGAGTTCGTGTTGTTGTCTTGCGTTCCAGTCTTTCCGGCAGCGACGCGGCCTTCAAGTGCGCTTCGTCGCGCCGTACCCGAAACCAAAACGCCGGTCATGATGTTCGTCGTTTTCGCAGCTGCGTCCGGAGTCAGTACAGCGACGCCATCATCTTGATGTTGATAAAGAACGGTTCCATCAGGCCCAGAAATACTCTCGATGTAATACGGATCCATGTGCACGCCATTATTCGCCAGAGTCTGCGCACCTGATGCCATATCAAGTGGACTCATTTCATTTGCGCCAGTTGCAAACGATGCATACGGACGCAACGGCTCACGTTCTGCTGGATTGCGTTCGGGATACAGATACAAGTTGTGCGCCATGCGGTACGTCGTATCGACGACGCGATCGAGACCGACCATTTGCGAAAGTCGCCCAAAGGCGCAGTTAATTGAGTACCACGTCATTTCTTCGACGGGACCAAGCGGACGGCTCACACCCTGTTCGGCCACAAATGGATTTTTCGGATCGTCTGGGTTTGGCAAAGTACATGGCAATGTTCCGTCGAGCAGGTCATCATTTTGCACACCAGCTTGAATAGCCGCCGACAAAATAAACATCTTGATACTTGAACCGGTTTGACGTGGAGCAAGCGCCATATTCACTTCGTTACGTCCGGCGACAAATGGCTTTCCTCCGACCATCGCTCGCACAGCGCCAGTCTTGCTATCAAGCGTCAGGATTGCTGTTTCAATCCCGGCCGTATTGGACGGCAGTTGCGTTGCACGCGCATTCTCGGCTGCAGACTGCGCAACTGGGTCAAGCGTTGTGTAGATACTCAAACCACCTCGGAAAAGTTTGTTGTAACGCTCCTGATAAGTCTCGCCCAACAGATTGCTCTTGTTCAACAAATACGACTTCACTTCTTCGCTGAAGTGAGTACGAGTAATTTTCTTTTCAGCGATCGTCCGCACAACTTCTGGGACCTGCCAACTATTCGCACATTGGGCAATCGCTGTTGAATCCTCGGGTGGATCAAGGCAAAGCTTGATCGAGTTGGCTTCAGTAGCCTCCATCAAACCAACATCAACGACAGCATCAAGCGCTTGACCAAATCGGCGCTTGCTTTGTTGCGGTCGACGAATCGGGTCGTAACTGCTTGGCGCCTGAATGAGACCTGCCAAGAAGGTTCCTTCAACCAGAGTAAGGTCTTCAACCTTCTTGCCAAAGTAGACCTCGGAAGCGGCTTGAATTCCGTAGGTGTTGTTTCCGAAGTAGATCGTGTTGAGATAACGCTCGAGAATTTCGTCTTTGGTGCGTTCTTTTTCAAGACGGAGCGCATAGATGATCTGCAACAACTTGTAGCGGCCATCGCGTTCGAGACCACCGAGATATTCGACCTTCACCACTTGTTGGGTGATTGTTGATGCTCCTTGGCGTGCTCCGCCTTCAAAGTTTGACAACGTCGCTCGAAAGAGACCGCGCATATTGACACCGTGGTGGTTGTAAAACTCTCGGTCCTCAACGGCAAGTACGGCTTGGATCACTGGCTG
>CAIQJP010000024.1 GCA_903872155.1 uncultured Actinomycetes bacterium
ACAAAGCGCGTTGAAAAGATGCATGCCACCGGACCGGGTGCCGGAATTGCTCGCGTATGCACTGTCAGTTCAACCGTGGGCACCCACGCGACTGGCAAATCAATATTGAAAACTGATGGCGGGAACGCATCACTTGCCAACAGCAACGCTCGCGTGTCAATTGGGCGTTCATCGTTAAACGCAAACCAACCTCGAATCATGGCTTGTCCAGATTTCACACCATTGCGAAAACTCACATCTCCGGCATTCGCCCGAGTGCCAAGACGCCCGTGAATATACGCAAAAGTGGTCTCTGCCGAATCAGCCATTCCGACGCATTCCTCAAATGGCAACAATCCTTTCGGTGGGAAGGATGCATTTTCGTCCATATGTGACGGCCCTCCCGGATCATTGGCGAGATCGCCCAAAGTAGCAAGCACCCGAATGATTTCTTTCTCACCCGTATCTGTCAACAAAAACAACGATGCGGTTGCCGTCGCAAACCGTCGACCTGAACGCACCGGGGTCACCACAATTCGCGCATCACCAGCTGGACACGGAGCTAAGTAATGCGCAGTAATGGTGATGCAGTCGGGTCGTCCCGTTGCATCAGAAAGGGCGTGGCCAACTAATGCCAAGAGATATCCGCCGTTGGCATTGCCCATAATGTCCCAACCGGGATGCACTTTGGTCGAATACACCGCTGAACCATCTGGTGATTGTTCGCGAAAAATTTGGGTTGCTCGATCAAACTCAAACCGAGGTTCGGTCTTGCCCGCTTCCCCAACAACATTCCCCAGATCTTCAATTGACATGAAAGTCACGCTAGTGAGGTCGTAGCCTCAAGGTCGTGGTCTCACCCTCTGAAAATTCGTCACACGGCTTTTATGCCACGACGCCGATCTACTACGTCAACGCCAAGCCACACCTCGGCCACGCTTACACCACCATTATTGGCGATGCACTGGCGCGTTGGCACCGCCTGACTGGCGACCAAGTTCACTTCTTAACTGGCACCGACGAACATGGCTTGAAAATTCAACAGGCCGCCGATGCTGCCGGCATGGCACCACAAGCTTTCGCCGATTCAATCGCTCCCCTATTTGCTGACGCTTGGAAAAAGCTCAACATCAGTAATGACGATTTCATTCGCACCACTGAACAACGTCACCGCGTCGGTGTACAAAAACTTTTGCAAGCGTGTTACGACAACGGAGATATCGAACTCGACAAATACAGCGGCCTTTACTGCGTGCCATGCGAGGCGTACTTCACCGAAGACGATTTAGTTGATGGCAATTGCCCGATTCACAAAAAGCCAGTTGAACATGTCGAAGAAGAGAACTACTTCTTCCGCTTATCGCGTTATGGCGATCGCCTATTGCAGTGGTATGCCGATCATCCGAGCAGCATCGTGCCCGACTATCGAATGAACGAAGTCATCGGCTTCATCAAACAGGGTCTTCTCGATTTCAGTATTAGCCGGACGAGTTTCTCATGGGGTATTCCATTGCCATGGGACGACAAGCACATCACCTACGTTTGGTTTGACGCCCTCGCCAACTACATCACCGCTATCGGCTACGGAACCGACGACGCCAACTTCAACAAACATTGGCCCGTTGATTATCACCTGATTGGCAAGGACATCATTCGCTTCCACTGCGTGTACTGGCCGGCAATGTTGATGTCGGCCGGCATTGAACCGCCAAAAGGTTGGGCTGTTGGTGGCTGGCTACTTGTTGGCGGTGAAAAGATGTCAAAGACAACAGGCAATGTTGTCAATCCGCTCGATCTCATCGATGACATCGGCCTTGACGGATTCCGTTATTACGTTCTTGCCGAAACTCCTTACGGCGCCGATGGCGACTTTACTTACGAAGGTCTCATTGGTCGATACAACTCCGACCTCGCCAACAACCTCGGCAACTTATTGAGCCGAGTCGCTACTGTCGTCGGCAAAAAGTGCAACGGCATCGCACCTGCGCCACGTCTCGACAGTCCTTTGGCAAGTGCTGCCGCCGAAGCAGTCGCCGAGACGATGTCTCGTTGGGCCGATGTTCAACCAAGCCGAGCACTTGAAGCCACATGGCAGCTCATTCGTGCGACGAATGCTCACCTCGAAAACAATGAACCATGGAAGGCCGAACCTGGCCCCGAAGTTGATGCTGTCATGGGTGACGCACTTGAAGCGTTGCGCATCGTGTGCATCCTTGCATCACCCGCGATTCCCGACACGATGCAAACGATTTGGGAACGTATCGGAATGCCTGGGCAAGTAAGTGATCAACGCGTGCCAACATCGGTGACATGGGGTGGCTATCCCGGCGGTGCCACGATTGATAAAGGCGAACCACTCTTTCCTCGTCGCAAACTCGACTGAAAATCTTCAAGCACTTCTATGTGGACCGACACTCACTGCCATCTTGATGAAGACCGCTACAACGGCGAGGGTAACAAGAACCTCGGTGGCACAGTTGGGGTTCTCGAAAATGCTCGGGCTGCCAAGGTCTCACGCTTCATTACTGTCGGATGTGACGCTGAATCATCACGTGCGGCCATTGACTGCGCGAGTCGGTTTGACGATGTCTGGGCCAGCGTCGGACTGCATCCACACGAAGCGGTTCATGGCGTTGACACAATCATTGAACTCATTACGTCGCCACGCGTTGTGGCTATCGGTGAAGCAGGACTTGATTATTACTACGAGCACTCGGCACGCGATGAACAAAAAGTTGCATTCGCTGCGCAAATTCAATTGGCTCATCAATTTCAGTTGCCGCTCATTATCCATACTCGCGATGCATGGGATGACACCTTTGACATTTTGCGCGCCGAGGGAACACCAGAACAAACAATCTTTCACTGCTTTACCGGTGGGCCTGATGAAGCGCGCCGCTGTTTAGATATCGGCGCCTTTTTGAGCTTCTCCGGAATTGTCACCTTTAAGACCGCTCAAGATGTCGCCGAAGCTGCAACCTTGTGCCCTCTCGATCGCATCTTGGTTGAAACTGATAGCCCGTATTTGGCACCCGTACCTCACCGCGGTCGCACCAATCAACCCGCCAACGTTGCTGTGGTCGGAACCCATGTCGCGGATTTGAAGCACATCAACCCTGTTGAGATGGCCCGTGTCACGACGCACAATGCCTGCATTGCGTTCCCGCTGCTGACTTCATAACCTGAATTCACTGATGTTGACTCTCACCGAACGCCGTCGCCTCGTGGTTGCCGCTGCAATCACCTTGATTGCGGTTCCTGCATTGCTGCTCGCGAGCAACAACTCATCATCTTCGGCGAATACCACAAGTACCTTGGCGACCGCAGTCTCAGTTGCTCCTGCCGACTCCGAACCTGCCGAACCAGCATTCCTTCCCGAAAACAATGGTTCACAAGCGCCCGAGATCATCACTGTTAATGTTCCCGCGCCGCCATCTGGGTCAAATGTCAAAGGCACGGCTTCATTTATCCGCTGGCAGGGCGACTTGCTCGGACTACGTCCGTGCGCAACACCTCATGCGCTTATAGGTGCGATCATCACAGTCACCAATCTCAATAACGGTCGCAGTCTTGAATGCAACAACGTTTCGATTCAGGCTCTTCCAGGTAACAACATCATCTTGATCCACACCGATGTCTTTTTAGAGATCGCCGATCTGATTGATGCACCGATCCCCGTGCAAATTAGTTTCTGAGATCACGTGACCCATTCACATCGCGATATCACCGAGTTGTTAGCTAGCCATGGCTTGGCACCTCGTCGAGCCTTCGGACAAAACTTTGTTTCCGATCCCAACACAGTTCGACGAATTGCCCGCATGGCCAATGTCAGTGCGAATGATCATGTCGTTGAAATCGGTGCGGGACTTGGTTCGTTAACACTTGCGCTCGCCGAAACTGGAGCGCGAATTACCGCAATTGAAATCGATCACGGCATTGCCCCAGTTTTGCGCGATGTTGTCAAAGACCTACCCAATGTTTCGGTAGTCGTTGGCGATGCGCTCGAACTTAATTGGAATGAATTAGTTCCGCCTGGCAGCAAAGCCGTTGTGGTTGCGAATTTGCCCTACAACGTCGCCACTCCACTCGTTGCCGATTTGCTCGATGCGGTTCCGCAAATTTCACGGTTCGTTGTCATGGTGCAAAAAGAAGTTGCTCTTCGATTGGCTTCAAGTGTTGGTTCATCTGATTACGGCGCAATCAGCGTCAAAGTTGCTTACTGGGCAACCGCACGCGTGTTGGGTGATGTTCCGCCAAGCGTTTTCATTCCGCGACCCAAAGTCACTTCAAGCATTATTGAAATCACTCGTCGCGAAACCCCCGCTGTCGGCCCCCACATCGAGCCACAGAAACTTTTCAGCGTGATCCGAACTGGCTTTGGTCAACGACGCAAAATGTTGCGCCGATCATTAGCGGCTATTGCTACCCCAGAAAATTTTGCGGCAGCCGGCGTATCTCCAGAATCCCGCCCAGAAGAACTAGACGTTCACCAATGGGGACGACTTGCCACTGAGATTCAAAAGAATCACCATTCATAACGACTAGACATATACCCGTGACTACTGCGCAACACCGCATTCTCGCTCCGGCGAAACTCACTTTGAGTTTGCGCATTACCGGTGTTCGCCACGATGGCTATCACCTCATTGATGCCGTGATGACCACCCTCGACTTACATGACGATTTACACATCACCGAAGGCAAGCAAGGTCTCGAATTCATTGGTCCTTACGCCTCAGGTATTACTGCTGATGCCGACAACTTGGTGGCTCGCGCTCTCGCCTTCGTTGACCGCACCGCGCATGTTGTTGTTACCAAGAACATTCCACATGGCGGCGGCCTTGGTGGCGGATCGGCCGACGCCGCAGCAATTTTTCGTTGGGCACAACGCACAGCACCCGCAGACGTCATAGCTAGTGCCGCAATCGGAGCCGACGTTCCGTTTTGTGTCGTCGGTGGTCAGGCCCGCGTTTCTGGAATCGGTGAAATCATTGAGCCCATGCCGATCGAACGGCGCAACATCACACTCATTATTCCGCCACTGCACGTCAGTACGCCGTTGGTCTACAAAGCGTGGGATGCCTTGGGACATCCGCGCGCCGACGGACCTAACGATCTTGAGCCGGCAGCACTCGTTGTTGAACCCCAACTGGTGACGTGGCGCGATCGCATCATCGAAGCAACAGGTCACGTACCGACACTTGCGGGAAGTGGGGCCACCTGGTTCATCGCCGATACGGCATCTGAAGTAGGTCAGGGATTACGCGAAGCACTGCCCGAAGCTCAGGTCGTTGAAACCAGAACCGGGCAGTGATTCAAATAAATCAGAAGTGATGAATTACTTGCGTTGACGCTGATGGCGAGTACGGCGAAGCATCTTCTTGTGCTTCTTCTTACGCATGCGCTTACGTCGCTTTTTAATTAACGAACCCATAGGACCTCTCCAATGACAGACCTCACACGCTAGCGAGTTCGGGACCTCTATCCAAACGGCAAGTTCAAAGTCGGCTGAATTCGACCGAATGCAGATAACTTTATTGACGGTTGGTAGCTCACAAGGCCTCCGATCGTTCCGGGGTCGTTCAATGGTAGGACGGCGGATTTTGATTCCGCGAATAGGGGTTCGAGCCCTCTCCCCGGAGCCAGTGCAGTCAGAAGAAACGGCGTGAGATCTAGTGGGAAATCCCCGATCTCGTGTGATATGCCATTGTCATGTCGTTATACGCCATCGTTCTCGCGGCCGGAGAAGGCACTCGCATGCGATCCGAGCGGCCCAAACCGCTGCACCTCATTTGTGGTCGACCCATGGTCATGCATGTCATTCACTCTTTGGCAGGTGTTCAACCGACGCAAACGGTGATCGTCGTCGGTCATGGCGCCGATCAAGTGACTGCTCGAGTCACTACCGATTCACCAAGTTGGGCCAATGTTTCGTTTGCTTCGCAAGTGGTTCAGCGTGGCACCGGTGATGCCGTCAGTGTTGGCTTAACAGCTCTTGACCGAATTGTTCATACAAGCCCTGTTGATGAGCGTCCAGCCGAACATGACGACATGTCAACGATTCTGGTTTTGCCAGGCGACACTCCGCTACTACGACGCGAAACAATTGACAATTTGGTTGCGCAACATGAAGCAAGCGGTCATGCTGCGACTGTTCTCATGGCCGAACTCGATGACCCCACCGGATATGGACGAGTCGTTCGAGCAAAAGATGGTCGGGTATTGCGCATCGTTGAACAACGCGATGCATCAGAAGATGAACGCCAAATCAACGAAATCAACACCTCAATTTATGCTTTTCGTCGTGACCTGCTTGGCCCAGCGTTACGTCGTGTGACACCGAACAATGCTCAATCTGAGTATTACTTAACCGACGTTGTGGCGGTCCTCGCCGACATGGGACATCAAGTTGGCGCCGTCGTTGCTGATGCACCCGAAACGCAAGGAGTCAACGATCGTTGGCAATTAGCTCTCGCCGAACGCGAACTTCGTTCCCGAACGAATCGCCATTGGTTGTTAAACGGAGTCACGATGTTCGACCCGCGTCAAACTTTCATCGATGTTGACGTTCATATCGAGCGCGACGTCACGCTCTACCCCGGGACCATGTTGCAAGGTGAGACACGTATCGGATCAGGTTCTCAAATCGGGCCAAACACTCGACTCAACAACTGTGTCGTCGGAACAAATTCCACCGTCGAGAACACGAGTGCCGTCAATTCGCAAATTGGCAACAACGCCCACGTCGGTCCTTTTGCACATTTATCGTCTGGCTCACGAGTCGCTGATGGTCAGACGACCGGTGCGTTCTATGATTCAGACACCGCCGATTCAAAAAAGATTTGAATACCCGTCATTAATGGAGGACTCCGTTGAGCCAGATTGACAAAGTCACAACCAAGCGCATGTCCCTCTATTCGGGTCGCACGCATCCGGCTCTCGCCAAAGAAGTAGCGGGCTATCTAGGTATTGAGCTCGGCGAGCACAACTTGGTTGAATTTGCCAACGGTGAAGTACGCCCTCGTTTTAGCGAAAGCGTCCGTGGATCCGACGTTTTCATCATGCAAAGCCATTTCGGCTGCGACGGTCGTTCCATCAATGACTCGATCATGGAGCAACTCATCATGATCGATGCCGCCCAGCGTGCGTCGGCCAAGCGCATCACTGCAGTTTGTCCGTTTTATGGTTATGCCCGCCAAGACCGCAAGGCAGAAGGACGTGAACCAATCACGGCTCGCCTGATCGCCGACCTCTTTAAGGCGGCCGGAGCCAAGCGCATGGTGTCGATCGACCTCCACAGCGGACAGATTCAAGGTTTCTTTGATGGCCCAGTCGACCACTTGACTGCCATGCCCGTCATCGAGCAATACATTCGTGAAAATGCCAAGAACCCGGTCATCGTCTCGCCAGATGCTGGCCGAATCAAGGTTGCTGAGCGTATGCAGCAACACCTCGGAGCCGATCTAGGCGCCGACTTGGCCTTCGTCTACAAGCGCCGCCCTAAGGGCAGCACCAACGTGGCTCAGGCCCTTGATGTCATTGGTGAGGTCGAAGGACGCCTGTGCATTTTGACTGACGACATGATCGATACTGGCGGAACCATCGTTTCGGCTGCTCATCTGCTGCTTGATAAGGGTGCAACCGAGGTCTGGGCCATGGCGACCCACGGAGTTCTATCGGGACCAGCCGTCGAGCGCCTGACGAATTCACGGATCGATCGAGTTGTTCTCACCAATAC
>CAIQJP010000025.1 GCA_903872155.1 uncultured Actinomycetes bacterium
CGCAGTGCGCATACCAAGGCGCGTTGCGTGTTCACGCACAACGGTCTTCGTCATTTCGCCAACCGGAAACAAAGTGCGTGACAACTGATGTTGATCCATCATGTGGACGACGTAGCTCTGATCTTTAGCCATGTCGTGGCCGCGCAGAAGTTTCCAGACACCATCTTCTTGAACGACGCGCGCATGGTGACCGGTCGCAACGGCATCAAAACCTAAAACAATGCCGCGCTCATGCAGACGATCAAACTTGAGGTGACGGTTGCATTCGATGCACGGGTTTGGCGTTATGCCAATGGCGTGATCGTTGATATAGGGCTCGACAACATTGCGATGAAAATCTTCGGTGAAGTTAAAGACCAAATGGTCAATGCCCAACTGTTGAGCCACGCGACGAGCGTCGTCAACATCGCTCACGCTGCAACAACCCGTGTCGCTGTCGCCGCCCCAGAGGCGCATCGTGACACCAACGACTTCATGACCTTGTTCAAGCAACAATGCAGCAGCAACCGACGAATCAACGCCGCCCGACATCGCTACGAGAACCTTCATGGGTCTAGAGGCTACGGCGATTTTGTACGGCCCGTATTCGACCAACTGCGTCGGTGATTGCCTCGATTGCCCGATCAACGTCACCGTCGGTGGTTGTATGCCCCAAACTCAGGCGTAATGCACCCATGGTGAGATCAGATGTGAGCCCCATCGCTGCCAAAACATGCGAGGGCTCCATAGCCCCACTGGCACAGGCCGAGGCCGCCGAAGCGCACACATCGGCTTCATCGAGCAAGTACAGCAACGACTCGCTTTCGATGCCCTGCAAACAGATATGAACCACGCCGGGCACGCTTGATCCGACCGGAATCGTGCGATGGGCACCTTCGATTGCTAATAAGCCAGTGAACAACTTGTCGCTCAGTGCACCAATGCGCGCCACTTCGCTGCTTCGCTCGACATCGGTGATGCGCAATGCTTCGGCGGCGGCAACGATGCCACCCACATTGTGAGTTCCACTGCGACGATCACGTTCTTGGCCGCCACCCAACACGATGGGTTCGAAATACTTTCCTTCACGTACCACCAAAATGCCAACACCTTTTGGACCACCAAATTTGTGCGCACTCAACGCCATGGTGTCAACAAGTGGCCAAATGGTTCGCAAATCAATCCAACATGCGGCCTGCACAGCATCGGTGTGCAACATCGCTTGCGGTGCATAGCGGCGCACAATTTTTGAAACCGCAGCCAAGTCAGTGATTACTCCAGTTTCGTTATTCACTGCCATCACCGAAACACTCGCGACTTCTGGCGAGAGAGCTGCCTGCAGCGCTTCAAGATCGACAGTGCCAAGTTCGTTGACGCCAACGACGACTCCGCTTGCGTGTTCAACACAATGTAAAACCGCATGATGTTCGGTCGCCGAGCACACGGCCACACCTGGCGTGCGGCGAATGACACCAGTAATTGCCGTGTTGTCACTTTCGGTTCCGCAACCCGTAAAAACAATTTCGCCAGGCTTGCAACCAATGGCATCGGCAATCACATCGCGGGCCTCATCAATTGACTTTCGAGCCTGACGCGCAAAGCGGTGCGAACCCGATGGGTTGGCAAAGACCTCGGTCATAAAGGGCAACATGGCCTCGACTGCCTCGGAACGCATGGGCGTTGTCGCCGCATGATCGAGATAGACAAGGCCAGAACTCATCCCTTCAGAGTACCGTTCATGAGGTGAAGGAGAACGCGTGAAGGGTTACGACGATTCAACATATGGCGATTCGTTTGCCGATGTCTACGACGACTGGTACGAAGATGTCAGCGACGTCAATGCCACCGTTCGCACCTTGCAAGAGCTCGCTGGAAGTGGACCTTTTCACGAATTAGGTATTGGCACGGGTCGCTTGGCACTTGCACTCGCCCAAACCGGAGCAACTGTGTCGGGAATTGATTCAAGTGGTCTCATGTTGCAACGTCTCGAACAAAAGGCTGCCGATCGTGGGCTTGACATTGAAGCGATCAAGGGCGACATGGTCGATGACATGCCAGCCGGACCCTTCGCCGCGATCTTTGTCGCCTATAACACCATCTTTAGTGTGCAAACTTTCGCTCGCCAGCAAACTTTGTTCGCCAATGTTGCAACTCGCCTCGCAGCTGGTGGAGTCTTTGTCGTTGAGGCCATCGTTCCCGATCCCCAGCGACCAGCTGGCAGCACCGTCGGCGTGCGATCGATGAAAGCCGATCGAGTTGTGTTGTCGGTCGATATGCACGACCCCGAGGCACAACATGTTGATGGGCAATTCGTCGAATTCACCGAAGCTGGCGGAGTCCGCCTTCGCCCATGGAGCATTCGGTATTCGTATCCCCACGAACTTGATGACATGGCGGCAACTGTCGGATTACGACTCAGCCACCGTTGGGTGAATATGAACCAAGAACCGTTCACTCCCGATGCCGAGACTCATGTCTCGGTTTACACTCATTCTTCATAATGAACGCCAAATCGCCCCAAGATCTCCTATCCTGAAAGCACCGTGAGTCAACTACGTCTGAATCCTCTGACGGGTCGATGGGTCACCATCGTCGCCGAGCGGGCCATGCGCCCCACCGATTTCGCTACTCGCACACCTACAGTCGAGTCCGACCCCAGTCGTCCGTGCCCTTTCTGCCCTGGCAGCGAAGAAATTTCACTTCCTCCGATCGATTCAACGGGCAACGAAGACGACTGGCGTATGCGCGTACTGCCCAACTTGTACCCAGCGTTCGCTGGTGAAGATTCTTTAGCTGTGCGCAACCTCGGCCCCGTGCATGTCATGGCCGAAGCGAGTGGCACTCACGAAGTCTTCGTGTTCACGCCGAGCCATACTCGCAACATCATCGAATTCTCCGATGCCACGTGCGCCGACATGATGGTGACGCTCAAGAAGCGCCTTCTTGATCACGCAGCAACAGACAACATTCGTTACACGCAAGTCATCGTCAACCACGGTCGCGAAGCAGGCGCATCACTCGCCCACCCGCATGGTCAGTTGCTCGGATTACCTTTCGTGCCCGGTGAAATTCTTGATGAAGAGCGAGCCTTTGTTCGTTTCGAAGGCGGTTGCATTTTGTGTGCAACCGTTGAGGCCGAATTGGTGTCGGGCGAACGAGTTTTGTTTGCTACCGAAGATGCGGTTGCTATCTGCCCATGGTGGAGCGGTGGCCCGTACGAGATTTTGATTATCCCGCGCCATCACGACATGCATTTGCCCGATTCGACTGATGAACAGCTCGCCGGTGTCGGTCGGGCTATCCGCGATTCGTTGGTGTACTTGAACAACTTGTTCGACGATGTGTCGTTCAACTTGGTTTTTCACACTGCTCCGCACCACCACAACGGCGCGTACCACTGGCACATCCACTTGTTCCCCAAATTGACCACTGTTGCTGGTTTCGAACGCGGTACGGGCGTCATGATCAACATTGTTCCGCCCGAACAAGCCGCCGCCGAATTGCGCCGAGTAGGCACAAGCGCCGAATCTAGGTAACACTGTCGGCATGAGCCGAATCACAGTGTCGATCGAATTAGCCGCTAGTCCCGCCCGAGTGTGGGAAATCGTTGAACCGGTTGAACGTCATGTTGATTGGATGGCCGATGCCGTCGCTATTCGTTTCACCAACTCACAAACGCGTGGAGTTGGCACCACTTTTGATTGCGACACCAAGGTTGGTCCGATCAAGTTGACCGATCGCATGGAAATCACCGAATGGGTTCCCGAAAAATCGATGGGTGTCAAACACGTGGGCATCGTGACTGGCACCGGGGTGTTCACGATCGAGCCAATAGGAAATGGTCAGTACACAAAATTCACGTGGAGCGAAAAACTCACATTCCCGTGGTGGTTGGGTGGACCAATCGGCGAAGTTGTCGGTGGAAATATTGTGATGAAAGCAATTTGGCGACGCAACCTCAAAAAGTTGCAGGCGCTCG
This sequence comes from uncultured Actinomycetes bacterium, assembly GCA_903872155.1. Lineage (GTDB taxonomy): Bacteria > Actinomycetota > Acidimicrobiia > Acidimicrobiales > Ilumatobacteraceae > Casp-actino8. Next base: position 3,959 of record CAIQJP010000025.1, read on the forward strand.
TCGAAAAGAAATAACTAAATCTGGCGTACTAACGCGGTCACCGCAGCGCCTAGAACAATCACAACGATGAGTGGCGCTTTGCGCCACGCGGCGATTCCGGCAACAGCAATGCCTAACGCACGCGCGTCAAGTACAAGTTCTTGACCATTCGTGAAAGTGTCTTTCATCACGAGCGCGGTGACGACAGCGGCAGGGATAAGCGCCAGGCAGCGTTCAAATACTGGCGGAAGTGAACGACCACCAAGGAACACAAGTCCGGTGACTTTAAATGCGTAGGCACCAAGCGTTAACAAAATGATGAGCGTCCAAGTCATGGCGCGACCTCGAGTTTTGGAGCGTCAACAGGTTTTTGTATACCGACGAGCACACCGAACACCGACAACAAAATGGGCACGCCGATCGGAGTGAACGGAACAGTCGCTAAACAAATAACTCCCCCGATAGCGGCAGCTTTTCTGGCACGAGGATCACTAAATAGTGGCCAGACCATGGCAATGAAACCGGCGGGGAATGCTGCATCGAGACCAAATGTTTTGGGATCAATTGCGCTGCCAGTTAATGCACCAATCAATGTGCCGATATTCCAAAATGTATACAAGGCAACGCCAGTCACCCAGAAGGCAACCTGTTGCGCACGACGATCGGGTTGAGCAACCGCCATTGCAGTTGTTTCATCAATCGTCAGCTGTGCAGCAAGCAACTTGCGCCCCAGCCCACCATCAAGTCGACGCGACATCGCGAGTCCGTACACACCGTTACGCGCTGCAAGCAATAAGGCACCACCCAGTGCTGAACCGATTGATCCCCCGGCACCAATCACGCTCACCGCCGAAAACTGCGAAGCACCAGTAAATACCAGTAACGACAAGGCACAAGTTTGTAACACGGTCGAACCTGCTGCCACCGAACCAACACCAAAAGAAAAACCAAAGACCCCAACTGCTGCGCTCAACGTGAGGCAGGCTGCGATAGCGGGACGCAATGTTGCGTCTTTCCACCAGGGCAGATTGGGCACTGACTCATTCACGTTCGCAAGGCTACGAGCGCAAGCGCGCTACCGTCATGCTGTGCGTATTTTGCTGGTGACATGGGAGTTTCCACCCGAGACCGTCGGTGGAGTCGGGGCGCATGTTGAAGGCTTGTCGAAGTCGTTGGCCAAAGATGGCCACGAGGTCTGCATTTTTACCTTGGCCGCTCCCGGAGTTGTTGAAGATCAGATTGTTGCCGGAGTACGCATTATTCGTGCCGATGTCGATCTGCCATGGTTGCCCGATCCTGATTCAGTTGCATTCGTCTCGTCTGGCAATCATCACCTCACCGCGTTGTTTGCCTATCTCGGTACTTGGCGACCAGATGTTGTGCACGCCCACGATTGGCGCGCCGCTTGGGCATCTCATTCGCTCGCGACAATGTGCGCAGTTCCGCTTCTCACGACGTTTCATTCAACCGAAAGTGGACGCCACGGCGGAAATGTTCCCGATGGCAACCCCACATCGATTCATTCAGTTGAATCATGGATTGCGAACACATCGCATCGTGTCATTTGTTGTTCACGATTTATGCAACGCGAAGTGATTGATGGTTTTGAATTGATGCCCGACCAAGTGCAACTCATCCCCAATGGTGTTGATGTATCTGAGTGGGCGCCTCACGGTGAGCAGCAACGCAACATGTTGGTACTCGCGTGGGGTCGCGTGCAATACGAAAAGGGATTTCAGGTGCTGGCCCAGGCGATTGGACGTTTACGTGGCCGAGTGCCCGGTATTCGTTGTGTCATTGCTGGACGTGGTCCGTATTTGCCAGAGTTACAAAGCCAAGTCGATATCGAGGGCGTGAGTGACCTTGTACATCTTGCTGGCTACGTATCGGACGAAGAATTGCGTTCGCTATTACACGAAGCAGGATGCGTGGTTATTCCGTCTTTGTACGAACCATTTGGCATTGTTGCACTCGAATCTTTGGCCGCCAACGCGCCAACCATCGTGGCGCGCACTGGTGGACTTGCCGAGATTATGGAAGGTACCGAAGCAAGTTTGATGTTTGAACCCGGCAATGCCAAAGAATTAGCAACTCGTATTGAACGCGTGTTGATGAATCCAAATGTCTCGCAAAAAATGCAGGCTCAAGGTGCAGAAGTTTTGCATGCCCGATTTTCGTGGGACGCAATTGCTCGAGCAACAATCGGTACTTACGAAATTGCCCGCGCCGATATGTGATTACTTGCCAGTGAAAGAGGCTTTTCCTGGGCCATTTTCTAAGAAACTCTTGACGCCAATCTGGGAGTCGTCGGTTGCGAAAACATCAGTAAATAGTTGACGTTCAAGCAACAAACCATCAGCCAATGTTGATGACATACCTTCGTCAATCGCTCGCTTCATGGCGGCATGGGCCTGCAATGCGCCACGGGCAACTTCGGCCGCCAATGCCAATGCACGTTCGTGCAATTGATCGTTCGGCACAACTTCGTCAACGAGACCGATGCGCAAAGCTTCGTCTGATTTCACTTGGCGACCAGTCATCACAATTTCTTTGGCCCGACTCGAACCGACCAAACGCGGCAAACGTTGAGTTCCACCGCCGCCAGGAATAATGCCGAGCAATACTTCGGGTTGGCCAAACACTGCTTTTTCTCCAGCAATGCGATAGTCGCAGGCCATGGAAAGTTCGCAACCGCCACCAAGCGCGTAACCGCTCACTGCAGCAATCACAAAACGCGGAATGGCAGCGACAGCATCAAGGGCACTGTGAAATCCGAGTCCGATGCGATCGCCCTCAGCAGTTCCACCAAATTCGCTGATGTCGGCACCAGCAGCAAAAATGCGCTCGCCTCCGGTGATCACAACTGCGCCCGGTGGATTGGCGGTGAGGTCGAGAGCAATCTCTTTAATGCGCGCCAACATGGCTTGGCTTAAGGCATTGACCTTTGGATTATTGAGAGTGACGACGGCAACCCCATCAGGGCGACGCTCGAGCAGAACGAGATCTTCCATTGTTTTGGTCCTTTACTTAGGCGCCGACGGCCTTGAGCATTTCGTCGGCTGCACTCCACGGGTCGAGCGAGCGCTCGATGACTCCGTCTTGCAACTGATCCCAGCGATCGCCAGTGCAAATCTCGCGGGCCTTTTGTTCGAGACGACGGGCCACGATTTCGCGCAACTCTTCGCGCAACCGAAAGCGACGACGACGATCGAGTTCGCCAGTGCTGCTGATGTGCGCGCGATGCTGCAGCACGACATCCCAAAGCGCCTCAACGCCTTCACCTGTTGAACCAATGGTCGGCACAATTGGTGGACGCCATGCTTCATGCGGCAAATCAGAAAGATCACGCATCTGCTCAAGGTCGCGACGAGTTTCGTCAACACCTTTACGATCGGCCTTGGTAATGACGAACCCGTCGGCGATCTCCATGAGACCAGCCTTGTTCGCTTGCACTGAGTCTCCCCAACCTGGGTTCACCACAACAACAGTCGTGTCGGCTTTGCCGGCAATCTCAACTTCAACCTGGCCAACGCCCACGGTTTCAACCAAAACCCACAAGCGACCAATTGCATCGAGCAAACGAATCGCTTCCGGTGCTGCCAACGACAAGCCACCCAGGTGACCACGCGTTGCCATTGAGCGAATAAACACGCCGCGGTCGGTTGCATGGTCTTGCATACGTACACGGTCACCCAAGATTGCGCCACCAGTGAATGGCGATGACGGGTCAATGGCCAACACTGCAACTTCAAGATCCATCTTGCGCAGGTGACCAATGATCGACGAAGTGAGCGTGCTCTTGCCGGCACCTGGTGCGCCAGTGAGACCAACGGTGTAACTGTGTCCGCCAAGTGGATACGACAAGCGACCAACGGTGCGTGCA
>CAIQJP010000026.1 GCA_903872155.1 uncultured Actinomycetes bacterium
ATTTCGGCCACGCTTCACTGGGACTTGTGTCGTGACGCCTGAAGTGAACGATCCGCTGTTGGTTCCGTTGACCCAAGTTGCGGTGCCAGTGGAGAATGTTGCAGTGACACCACTTGTTGCATCAGCACCAGGAATCAACGAAGCGTCAAATATTTGCGATTGTCCTGACCGTTCATTCAATGTTGAGTTTGAAAAGTCGATGCTTGAAATCGGACCGCTCGTCGAGGCAGCGTGGGCAGGAGAAGCTGAAAGATACGAATTCGACGCGACATAGGTAACCGAAAGAAGTCCGATAACTGCGGTCATTGAAACCAAGACTTTGAAATTTTTGCGGACATTCTGGGACGTGAAAAACGAAATTAGAGGCATCATAAGTATCCAATTCAATCACACTCGTGCACCATGTACATAATTCAAGTGCAATATATACACTGCACTTTTTAAAACTGTTTTAGTTGCCCCAGCGGGATTGGCCGAAGCGGTAGCCAACACTGCGAACTGTCTGAATCAGGTTCGCTTGCTCTTCACCTAACTTGGCTCGTAGTCGACGAATATGCACGTCAACGGTTCGCGCGCCGCCGTAATAGTCGTATCCCCACACTCGCGACAACAGAATTTCACGAGTGAAAACCTTGCCGGGGTTCTGGGTAAGAAACTTCAACAACTCATATTCCATGTAGGTCAAGTCGAGCGGGCGACCGTCAATCGACGCCTGATAGGTCTCAAGGTTGAGGGCGAGTCCACCGTAGTCAACAACATCGGGTTTGATACTTGACGACATATGTGCAAACACATGCTTGAGGCGTGCTTCAAGTTCGCGCGGATGAAACGGCAACAAACAGAAGTCAGTAAACAACTCATCACGCAATGTGAGATCGTCTAACTGCGCACCAGTCACTAACAACATCAGCGGCACTTGAATTCCGTCGCGCTTTCGCAACGCGCGACAAACCGCCCATGCGCCTTCCATATCGTCGTCGGCCATCACAACGGCACCAAGCCAACCTTCGGTTGGTTCGGCCTTGATCACGGCATCGGCAGAACCAAAAGCCTTCCAACGAAAGCCGGCCATGTCGAGAGTGCGCGCCAGTTCTGGCGACGGTGACTCGGGAAAGACTGCGATGAGATCCATGATGATGTTCTCGCTCAGATGCTCTTTAAGTAGCGCTGAAGTTCAAATGGGGTCACTTGCGTTTTGTAACCGCGCCATTCAGATCGCTTGTTACGCAAGAACCATTCGAAGATGTGTTCACCAAGAGCTTCTCGCACCAACGTTGATGACTCCATCACGTTGAGCGCATCAGATAACGACTGCGGCAATTGTGCAATACCTAACTTGTCGAGATCGCCATCATGCATTTCAAACAAGTTGGCATCGGCCTCTGCGGGAAGTTCGTAATTCTGTTCGATACCGCGCAACCCAGCAGCCAAGATCACCGAGAACGCCAAGTAAGGGTTACACGCCGGATCGGGTGAACGATATTCGATGCGAGTCGCCGACGGATTGGCCTTCTTCGGCACAGGCACACGAATCAGTCCACTGCGGTTGTTGCGAGCCCATGACACGTGCACGGGTGCTTCAAAACCAGGCACTAAACGCTTGTAGCTATTGACTGTTTGGTTTGTGACTGCGGTGATTTCACTGGCGTGATGCAACAAGCCCGCCATGAACTTCTTGGCGGTGTCGGACAAGTTGTAAGCGTCATCAGGTGAATAGAAAGCGTTGCTGTCGCTGTCGTCGGTGCCGTTGTTGTTGAACAACGACAAGTGCAAGTGCATTCCGCTACCTTGCACACCTTCAAGCGGCTTGGGCATGAACGTTGCATGCACACCTTGCGCTGCAGCAACTTCTTTCACGACCAAACGGAAAGTCATCACACTGTCGGCCATGGTGAGCGCATCGGTATGACGTAAATCTATTTCGTGTTGCGACGGAGCGTCCTCGTGGAACGAGTACTCAACCGGAATGCTCATGGTCTCAAGTGTGCGAATGGTTTCTTTACGCAATGTGCCCGTGACATCGGTCGTTGTGAGGTCAAAGAATGATGCTTCATCAAGCGGCTTAGGTGGCTGACCATTTTCGGGAGGAGCGAAATAGAAGAACTCCATGTCGGGTGCGATCAAGAAATCGAGTCCCATTGCTTGAGCGCGCTGCAAGTTGCGGCGCAATACCTGACGGGGGTCGCCACCAAATGGTGAACCATCAAGGTTGTAGATATCGCAGAACACGCGCGCTTCGGGCGCCTTGTTGTCGGCCCATGGCAACATCACAAATGTGTTGGGGTCGGGAATCGCGAGCACATCACTTTCTTGCACGCGTGAGAATCCATCAATTGATGAACCGTCAAAGGTCATGCCATCTTCGAGAGCATTTTCAAGTTCGGCCGGACTGATGGCGAAGCTCTTGAGATTGCCCAAGACATCGGTGAACCACAAACGAATAAGTCGGACGCCGCGCTCTTCGACGGTGCGAAGCACGTAGTCACGCTGTTGATTCAGCATGTTCATGGTTTCAGTCTGCCTTTGCTGTTTTGATAAATGACCCAAAAAATGAAACTAGGGGCCGGGTTTCCCCAGCCCCCAGTTCAGATTGCTTGCACCTCGATGAGTCGAGGCAAGGTGTGTGGCCTCAGCCGCAAACTGTCTCAAGAAGGAGACGGCAGACGGTGTACGGATCCATGTTGGCGTTCGGACGACGGTCTTCGGCGTAGCCACGACCAGACTTTTCAACCTGGAACGGAATACGGATTGAAGCACCACGGTCGGAAACGCCGTAGCTGAACTTGTTCCACGGAGCGGTTTCGTGCTTGCCGGTGAGGCGGCTTTCGATGTCGTGACCGTAGTTGGTGACGTGCTCCATGACCTTCTTGCCGATGGCGTTACATGCAGCAGTGATGGCCTTCATGTCCTTGTCTTCACGCATGGCCTTGGTCGAGAAGTTGGTGTGAGCACCAGCGCCGTTCCAGTCACCCTTTTGCGGCTTGGCGGCCAAGGTGATGACCACGTCGTAATCTTCGGCGATGCGGTGCAACAACCAACGAGCAACATGCATGTGGTCGCCAACGGTGAGTGCGTCAGCGGCACCAATCTGGAATTCCCACTGACCGGGCATCACTTCGGCGTTGGTGCCTTCGATCATGAGACCAGCATCGAGGCAAGCCTGCGTGTGCTCTTCGATGATCTCGCGACCAATGACGCGGCCGGTGCCGACGCCGCAGTAGTACGGACCCTGCGGTTCGGGGAATCCGCCACCGACGGGGAAGCCGAGGGGGCGACCGTCTGGGCGAAGCATGGTGTATTCCTGCTCGATACCGAAAATCATTTCGTCAGAGGCGTACTTCTTGGCAGCCTTGGCGCACGCGGCACGGGTGTTAGTTGCGTGGGGCTTGCCGGTGGTTGCCGACGTGACTTCACACAAAACGAGAATGTTGTCGCCGCCACGGATGGGGTCGGGACAGGTGAACACGGGGATCAGGGCGCAGTCGGACTTGTCGCCCGATGCCTGATTAGTTGACGATCCGTCGAAACCCCAGTTTGGAGGGGTGGTGACGTCGTCCGCCAAGATCTTGGTCTTTGAACGGAGCAACGGTGTCGGCTCGGTGCCGTCGATCCAGATGTATTCGGCTTGATAGGCCACTTGGTCCTCCAGGGATTTGGTCCGGCGATGCCGGGTTAGTTGTACGGGGCAGCGAAAGGTTCGCAGGGGGGCATTTCTCGGTCGTTGCCCAATTGTGAACGCTGTGTGAACCATCTTTGGTTCACGGCGCAACAACGAACTCAAACCGCAGTCGTAACGGTAACCGCAAACCTTCCGAACGCCCACACTGGCGGTGCGGTTAGCCTCGCAGATGTGGCAACTTTGCGCGTCGGCTTGGCTCAGATGAACCCCACCGTGGGCGACTTGGCGGGTAATCGAACGTTGATTGCCGACTTGTATGCGCAAGCTGTTGCGGCCCACTGCGATGTCGTGGCGTTTAGTGAGTTGTCGGTGACGGGTTATCCACCCGAAGACTTGGTGTTGAAACCTGGCTTCGTACGCGACAACCGCATTGTGGTTGAAGACCTCGCGAAATTGACCGGCTCGTGTGTTGCAGTGATTGGTTTTGTTGACAGCGGCGTTGGTAATCAAGTGGCCTCGGGTCGACCTGTGATTTATAACGCCGCGGCCGTGTGTGCAAACGGCGCGATTCAACACGTGTATCACAAACGGTTGTTACCGAACTACGACGTGTTTGATGAAGAGCGCACCTTTGAACCAGGTAGCGGTGAGCACCATATTTTTGATGTGGCTGGTGTGAAGTGTGCCGTGTCAATTTGTGAAGACATCTGGCGTGCCGATGGTCCTGTCAGTCAGCAAGCTCGTGCGGGTGCACAAGTAAACATCAATATCAACGGTTCGCCCTTTCATAGTGGGAAGTTGCTTGAACGTGAAGAAATGTTGCGCACGCGTGCTACTGAAAACAAATGCGCGATTGTGTATGTCAATCAAGTGGGTGGACAAGACGAACTCATTTTTGATGGTTCATCAATGGTGTTTGCCGCCGACGGAACTTTGTTAAGTCGTTCGGCGCAATTTGAAAGTGGATTGACAGTAGTTGAGATCAATACTGACGAACCACGAGTCGCATCTGTTGCACCAATCAGTGATCGTTATGCCGAAATGTATGGGGCCCTCGTATTAGGTACGCGCGATTATGTGCGCAAGAACAAGTTCACCGATGTGGTGATTGGTTTGTCGGGTGGAATCGACTCATCAATTGTTGCCGCTGTGGCCGTTGATGCTTTAGGCGCTGAACATGTTCATGGTGTGGCAATGCCATCGCGTTATTCGTCTGATGGTTCAAAGACTGATGCGTATGCATTGGCTGAAGCATTAGGTATTGATTGTCGAACGATTTCGATCGAGCCAGTTTTTGAAGCGTACTTGTCGATGCTTGCCCCAAGTTTTGAGGGTAAGCCGGCCGACCTTACTGAAGAGAATTTGCAGAGCCGCTGCCGCGGACAAATTTTGATGGCCTTGTCGAACAAATTTGGTTGGATGGTTTTGACAACGGGCAACAAGAGCGAACTTGCGGTCGGATACTTCACGATTTACGGCGACTCGGTTGGTGGCTATGCAGTCATTAAAGATTTATTGAAGACCGATGTGTTTGGTTTAAGTCGGTATGTCAATCAGCGCGCTGGTCGCGAGATCATTCCCGAGTCGGTGCTTACCAAGCCACCGTCAGCTGAACTACGTCCCGATCAACGCGACGATCAAAGTCTTCCGCCCTACGACGTGCTTGATCCAATCTTGGCGTTGTATGTCGAACAAGATCGCACCGCAGCCGAGATTATTGAGATGGGACATCCCGAAGACATCGTGCGCCGAATTGCACGACTTGTTGACATCAATGAATACAAACGTCGTCAATGCCCTCCAGGTGTGCGCGTTTCTGAAAAGGCGTTCGGCAAAGATCGTCGACTACCAATTACGAATGGTTACCGCGGTTAATCAAGCTGCGCGTTGAGTTGTACGCCCGTAAGCGACGATGCACCCAATCATTCCGGCCGCGCAGATTGCGCCGATGAAAGCCGGAACATTGATACCGAATTTGTCATAGGCCGCAGTAGCAATGAGCGACATACTTGCACGGCCCAAAGTTCCGCCGGCTAGAACAATTCCTAATCCGCGTCCAGGTGAAGCCGGGATGAGGTTGGCGGCTAATGGCAGCATGCTCACGATAGAGAATTCAAAACCAAGTAAGTAAATGCCCAACAAAATCAAGCCGGTGACTTGGTTGTTGTGGCCGACAGTGAGCAAAAGGCCCGCTGGGAAAATGAGTGCGGCACCGAATATTGCACTGCGCTCTTTGCCCCAGGTGTCGGTGCGGCGAGCACTCGTCACCGACGCGAGTAGTTCAAATGCTCCGAGACCAAAGACCACTGCCGAAATACCGGCCTCGGTAAAACCAAATTGATCTTCGAGCCATGAACCAAAAGTGACAAACAATGTTTGGCTCGCGGCCATTAAGAAAAACATCGCGCCAAAGATCCAGTAACCATTAAGCGGCATCTTGGGTTTAACGGTTTCTCGCGATCGTTGCGAACCAGCGACATCGTGACCGTCAAGACGAGTCATCACAATGAGGGCCATGACGGCAACACTGATCGCACCAACGGCATAACCCCAGCGCCATGAACTGGCGGCAGCCACCAGACCCATTGCAGTCACACCAATAAGTAGACCGAGTGCCCATGACGTTTCGGTGATGCCAATAACACGGCCGCGCTTTTCGTATTCAACGTGATCATTCACCCACGACGCGAGACCAATATCGAAAATGAATTTGGCGATGGCAATCAGCAATATGCCAAGAACAAAAATCCATACCGATGGACTTGCCGCTGCGATAGTGGCAGCACCAGAAATTGCGAGTAATCCACCGGCCATCGCAGTACGACGATGTAGGCGATCGACGAGTCGACCAAGTACGGGCGAGATGCCCATCGCGATCTCAGTGATCATGAGCGCGAGTCCAAGTCGCGACAAACTGATATGGAAATCGTCAGAAATGCTTGCAAGAAATGGTGGGGCGTAGCGGAAACAGGCGTTTGATGTCAGTCGCGCAATAGTGAGTGTCAAAACATGGCGTCGAGTTTCTTCAGAATACGTATCGTCTAGAAACCGATCAGCAAGGTATTTCTTGGTTGTCACGGCGTGGCTGCATCTCGTGAATCAATGACATCATTGTCATCCTCGGTGTCTCCTGCTTTCGCGATGAGATATCCGATGGCACGTTCGGTCTTTTCGTAGCGCCGAGTGATTTCCCAAAAATCAGGACCGTGACCTGACACATGTAAGTGCGCTAATTCGTGAATGATCACGTAGTCAAGGACCCATGAAGGAAAACCGACCAGGCGAGTGGACATGCGAATGGTTTTTGTTGACGGTGTACAAAGCCCCCATACCGATGTGAGATTTTCTGCCCATTCAATGCTGTCGGGTGTACGTAGCGAGTAACGCTTTGCCAAAATGCGAGCGCGATCGGTGAGATCAACTTCTTGGGTTGCAATTTTGCGTTTAAAGCGACGCACCATTTCGGCGACGTTGCTCGCTTCTTCGCTCTTGCTCATCCAACTCGGAATTGAAACGCGCAATACATCGCCGTGCATTTGTGCGCTGACGGTACGACGACGCTTTTTTGAGCGAACGACTTCAACCTGAAATGGTTCGAGTTGAACGGGTGAGTCGTCAAAAAGTTTGAGTTCAGAATTTTCTGATCCGGTGCTGCTTGTCATGTCACTCATTCGACTGCACCGGTGTTGCGAAGTTCATCGGCGATGAGTTGCAAAGGAAATAGCAACGACCCACATTTCCAGCCGTCGTTGGGAGTGTGTTCAAACCATGAACCCGCCAAGTTAGGAAAGCGTTGTTCACCGCCACCGAGGTGTTCGTGCATCAAGCGTAAGACACCTCCGTGCGAAATCACCAAAACACAACCGCCGGCATTTTGCGTCACGATGTCGTTCAGGGCTGCTTGAGCACGCGAGGTCGTCGAGGCAACCGATTCAAAATTGGGCGGACGGCGATCGGACTCGAGGTAGCCAGGCCATTGGGTACGAATTTCAGATTGGGTCAGACCCTGCCATTCACCGGCATCGTTTTCTTGCCAACGCGGATCAAGTCGGTGGGCCGAACAACCGATGACAGAGGCAATGGTTTGTCCGGTGACTCGAGCGCGTTCAAGATCGCTCGTGACGACGACGTCAAAAGTGGGGCATTCGGTGGCTATGAGTCCGCCGGCGAGTCGGGCTTGCTCGAGACCGTGGGCGGTGAGCGGTGGGTCGGCTCGGCCTTGCCAACGACCTGTCGCATTCCATTCGCTTTGGCCATGTCGCAGAACCAAGATTCGGGTTCGAAGTTGGTTGAGTGGTTCGACTGACACAACCAACGAGGGTAGTGCGGGTACGCTCGGCGAGGTGGCAACTCTGCGTCTCTTTGCTCAAGCCCGAGAAGTGGCCGGCACCTCGAGCGACACCGTCGATGGGTCCACTGTCGATGAAGTGATTGCTAACGCTGTTGCTCGCTATGGGCAAAATTTCGCCAACTTGCTACCGACTTGCCGAATTTGGCTCAATGGTGAAGCGGTACCGGCTTCAACCACCGTGAGCGATAAAGATGAAGTAGCGGTTTTGCCACCCGTCTCTGGAGGATGCCAATGAATATGCCAAAGAATATGGGGGATCAATCATCAGGTGATCCCGCGTCATTGGCTTTGCCCGAATTACGCGCCGAACGTGATGCGCTGCGCAAACAAGAAGATGCGGTGTCGTTTGTGCGTCGACTTGCTCAAGGTCGCGTTGACTTGGTGATTGCTGTTCGGCAACATCAGGCCGATGGAACTGGCGCAGTGTCAGTTGCCGAAATCGTTCGCTCGGGCGTTGGACCGGCTCCCAGTACTGGCTCGGCACGCCCTCCGCGTGACACCGAAGTGAGCGCCGATCATCCGTTGCTCACCGAGTTTGATGCGTTGTGCGATCAGTTGGGTTTTGACAATATGGCCGACCTTGACGATGCCGGCTTGCAGGTGCTCGAGTCAGGCCTGAAGGCTTTTGAGTCAACGCAGTCTGAGATTCGTCGGCAGTTGTTTGACCGTATTGATGCCCTGACCGCCGAATTAGTACGTCGCTATCGCGATGGCGATGCCTCGGTCGACACTCTTTTACAGAACTAACGCATCAACTTAAGTCCCTTCTTGGGGCACGTTCAGGCAAAGTTCGCTGACCACCGATAGTTTTTGTCTTCTGTGACGCGTGTAGCCATGCTCTCTTTCCACACCTCGCCACTGGCTCAGCCAGGCGTTGGTGATTCGGGCGGTATGAACGTGTACGTGCGCGAACTTGTTGCGGGTCTTGCTCACGCTGGCGTGGAAGTCACTACTTACACGCGTGAGTGGCGCAGTGGTTTGCCGCGAGAGGTTTTGGTCGAGCCCAATCACCGTGTCGTTCATGTGCCAGCCGGTCGATTTGATTTGCCGAAAGAAGAACTTGAAGGCATGGTTCCCACGTTTACCGATTTTGTTTTGGACAATATTCGGCATGCTCATGCAGCCGATGTGGTGCATGCCAACTACTGGTTGTCGGGCGTTGCCGGACATTCCATCAAACACGAACTCGGTATTCCGTTAGTAACAACTTTCCATACCTTGGCGCGAGTGAAGGCCGAAGGCGGAGACCCCGAACCCGAACGTCGTGAACGTGCCGAAGCGCAAATCATCGGATGTGCGGACGCGATTTGTGTCAGCTGCGATCAAGAAGAAGATCAATTCCGTCGTTTGTATGGCAATCCTCCGGGACTTGTTGAAATTGTTGCACCCGGTGTCGAACACGCTTTCTTTACACCTGGCGATAAGCGCGGTGCGCGTTTTGCTTTAGGTATGAATGACGGCCCGGTGTTGTTATTTGTCGGTCGCATTCAGCCACTGAAGGGCGTCGATGTTGCGGTTCGAGCGTTGGCTGCATTGAATCGCCGCGATGCGTCGTTGTATGTCGTTGGTGGAGCCAGCGGAATGCAAGGTGACACCGAAGTTGCCCGAGTGAATGCATTGATTGATGAACTGGGCCTCACCCAACAAGTGCATTTCGTAGAGCCGCAGGCTCACCACATGTTGTCAACGTATTACCGTGCGGCCGATGCAGTGTGGGTACCAAGTCGTTCCGAAAGTTTTGGACTTGTTGCTCTTGAAGCAGCGGCTTGTGGAATCCCGGTGATTGCAAATGCTGTCGGTGGATTGTTGTCATTGGTCGATCACGGACTCACGGGTTATCTGGTTGCCGATCGCGATCCAGAGATGTTCGCGAAATACACCACTGAACTGTTGAACAACCCAGCGCTTGCATCATCGATGAGTGCCGCTGCGGCCGAACGTGGTCGTCGTTATACCTGGAGCTTTGCCGCGGCACGTTTGCGTCGCGTGTACACCGATGTCACATCACGCGCCCTCGTGAATTGCTCGTGAGCGACCTCTTTAACGACCCGTCACTTGCCGTCATCGAACGACAGATCGATGAGTGGTTAGCCAATATGAAGATTGACAACAATGTCATTTTGGCGATCGATCACGGTGACCCCGATCCGGCCTATCGCGCGCGGTGGTATGTACGCATGAAGGGCGATACCAAAGACTTCATTACGGTATGGCTCACACTCGGTCAACGCACCTTGCGTTACGAGACCTATGTAATGCCTGCACCAGAAGAGAACATTGCCGAATTCAATGAGAACCTGTTGCGTCGTAATGACAAGTTGATCGGTGCGCATTTCTCTTTGGGTCTTGAAGACGCGGTGTACTTGCGTGGCGAATTACCACTGTCAGGTCTGACTGAATCTGAAGTTGATCGCATAGTTGGCTCGATATATGCCCACGTTGAACAATGTTTTCGCCCGCTGCTGTCGATTGGCTTTGCATCGCGTTTTAAGAACCAATAATCACCGTCACGGCGCGGCCACATCCCACACTGCAGTGGTCTCGCTGGTGTTGATCGGGAAGTCGGCATCGGCGAGACCGCCAATCGCGTTAGCGTGAAGGTATGAGCAACACCACGGGTTCTTCAACTCTGGCCATTATCGGTGGCGGAAATATGGGCGCAGCTTTAGCGGGCGGCTTGTTGGCTTCGGGTTTCGTGTCACCTTCCGAATTGGTGATCGTCGAAGTAATTGCGGCACGCCGTGAACAACTCACGACGATGTTCCCTGGCGTCACGATTTCTCCTCTAATTACTCCGTGTGGTTCGGCAGTGATTGCCGTGAAACCTCCCGATGTTCCGGCCGCTTCGCAATCAGCGGTCACAGCAGGGGCAAGTCGCGTGTTATCAATTGCCGCTGGTGTCACGATCAAAACGCTTGAGGCCGCGTGCGGTGCTGGCGTTGCAGTGATTCGTGCGATGCCTAATACGCCGGCATTGGTAGGTGAAGGAGCTTCGGCAATTGCTGGTGGGGCACATGCCACCGAGGTCGATATTGCGTGGGCCGAGGCTGTGCTTGGTTCGGTTGGACTGGTTGTGCGGGTCCCCGAAACTCAACTTGATGTGGTGACGGGCTTGGCGGGCAGTGGTCCGGCTTATTTGTTCTTGGTTGCCGAAGCCCTGATGGATGCTGGTGTGGCGTCTGGATTGCCTCGGGCGACGGCCGAAACTCTGGTGCGGCAGTTGTTTGTCGGTTCAGCAAAATTGCTCGCCCAAGGTGAGGCTCCGGCCGATCTTCGAGCAAGTGTGACCTCGCCCGGTGGCACCACAGCGGCTGGCGTTTCGGTTCTTGAGTCTGAAGCCGTGCGGGCTGCCTTCATTCAGGCGGTCAAAGCTGCAACTGACCGCAGTCGTGAGTTGGGCAACCGTTAGAGCCCTCGCCAAAACCCCCGAAATCAGGGCAGAATTTTTTGGAAAAAACTTCTGCGCAAATTTTCACATTTGGTGGAAAGCGGGTCTAGGGTATGTCGCAGGTCACATGACCGCTAGCTGAAAAGCTGGGAGACGCGCTCGAAAGAGCAGCGCCGACTGGGCCGGTGTCATCGGGGGGTTGACACCGGCCCTGTCGCATTCTCGGGCCACATCTTTAGGCCGCATTCTTTGATCGCATTTTTCTGGTGAACCACTGACACACTGTCGTTCGTGAGTCGCACCTATGACACCGTGTCGTTCTTATCTGACTTGGGTTATGAGTCAGAGCACGTCGGTGTCGTGAAGGCGGTCATTCGTGAATCAGCACCGCAAGTAGTGGTCATTGATCTCACTCACGGCATTGCACCGTTTGATACGCGTGGTGCTTCGTTGTCGTTAGCACGAGCTGTTCCATATCTCACCGAAGGAATTGTGATTGCCGCAGTTGATCCGGGTGCAAGTAACGAACGTCGACTTGTTGCGGTAGAAGTTGCCGGTGGTGCCGGAATTTTCATTGGTCCCGATAACGGAGTGTTAGCGCCAGGAGTCGCACTTGCTGGTGGGGCTGAACGGGCAGTTGTGCTTGATCACGATGAGTTGCACTTAGCAACGCCCGGAACAACTTTTGTTGCGCGCGATGTCTTTGCGCCAATCGCTGCGTTGCTCGCAAATGGTGAAGATCTCTTTGATGTCGGCACCGAAATTGATCCGTCGTTGTTGTTGCCGGGCATTATTCCGATCCCACGCGAAGAGAATGGTGGCTTCGAGGGTGAAGTGTTGTGGGTCGATCGCTTTGGCAACTGCCAACTCAATGTGAGTCTTGATGATCTGGAAACTTCTTGGGTCAATCCTGTTGAGCGCGTCCGAGTTTCATTTGGTGACACCACACGTAACTTTGTGGTGGCGCGGTCGTACGCCGAACTGGGCCAGGGTGCTGCCGGGTTAGTCGTTGATTCATCTGGCTTGTTGTGTGTGGCAGTCGATAGCGGTTCGGCCGCTGAGCAACTAGGTCTGGGCGAAGGTCAGCAAGTGACATTGCAACCTGGGGGCGACGAACCAGCCATCTCAACCCCAGTTGCGCTGCGCCCCACTCCATAATCGCTAAGGTGAGGTCATGCGTCCGGCTACCACATTGACAGTTGCAATTTTGTTAGGTGCAATCTTTCTTGCCGGGATCGTTTCGCTGATGCGTTTGTAGATCAGGAGCTTGCAATGAACTTGGCATCGATCATCGATTCACATGACGCCCAAGTCCCAGCATTCATTAGTCAGGGTCGTACGACAACCTACGGAGAACTCCGCGATCAGGTTGAAGGTTTTCGCGGCTCGTTAATGAATCTCGGTATCAAAGCTGGCGATCGCGTCGCCATGGTGTGCGGAAATGGTCGCGGATTTGTGATTGCCTACTTGGCAACAATTGGTGCCGGCGCGATTGCTGTTCCACTCAATCCGCTCAGCCCAAGTCCTGAACTCGAATCTGAACTCATCAGTGTTGATCCGATCGCGGTCATCGTAGAGCCATCGGGCGTTGCTTCTTTCCAAGGAATCAACCGTTCGCGTTTAATCTCATTGCGGCATGTCATCGTGACCGATCAGTTGAGTTCAACTTCTTTAGGTGACGCAACCGACCTTCATCTATTTGATGATTTGCTCAATGGTCCAGCAACGAAATGGGTGAGTCTTCCTGCACCGACGCCGGCAGTGTTGATTTTTACGAGTGGTACCGCAGGGTCGCCTCGTGCGGCCACCTTGTCGCACGGCAACTTGCTCGAGAATATTTGTCAGAACAACTCAACAAGTGATCACATCAAAGAAGGCGATGTGGTGTTTGGTGTATTGCCGATGTTCCATATCTTTGGTCTGAATGTGGTTTTAGGAATGTCACTGATGGCCGGAGCGTGTGTCGTGTTAGTTCAACGCTTTGATCCAGTCACTGCGGTTGAAACGATTATTGAACGCAACATCACCATTGTTCCTGGTGCTCCACCTGTATGGGTAGCGATCTCGTTGATGGAAGGTGTCAACGCTTCGGCGTTTGCCACTGTGCGCATGGCATTAACTGGCGCGGCCCGAATGCCCGAAGACGCGACTGAACGATTGAAGCGAAAATTCAATATTGAATTACGTGAGGGTTATGGTCTCACCGAAGCAGCACCTGTTGTCACGAGTTCAGTCGGCATTGAACCGCGACGAGGTTCAGTTGGTCGTGCAGTTGAAGGTCTTGAAGTTCGTGTTGTTGATTCTGAAGGCGACGATGTACCGGTTGGTGATAGCGGCGAAGTACTTGTGAAGGGTCCGAACGTTTTTGTTGGTTACTGGAATGATCCGGTGACAACTGCACGAGTGATCGACAAAGATGGATGGCTACATACCGGTGATGTGGCAATGGTTGATGATGATGGTTATCTATATCTGGTCGATCGTGCCAAAGACTTGATCATCGTCTCGGGATTCAATGTGTATCCGGCCGAAGTTGAAGAAGTATTAAAGCGTCATCCCGCAGTACTTGAAGCAGGTGTGGTCGGTGTTCCACATCCAACAACTGGCGAAGCCGTTAAGGCTTTTGTTGTTTTGCAAAAAGGTGCATCAGTTGACGAAGATGCACTTATTGATCATTGCCATGATTATGTTGCACGTTATAAGTGCCCCAACAAGGTATTGATTGTTGACGAATTACCGCGCAACACCTTCGGCAAGTTGTTGCGCCGTTCGCTGTGAACTGCTTGCTTGAGTTGAAGCAACCAAAAATCCACTGAACAGAACAACAATTCCGACCAGCAAGGTAATTGCGAAGGCTCGATCTTCACCCATGCGGCCAGCCAACGTTCCGCTACCAGATAAGACCAAAGTGCCGAGTGCGATCAAAGTGTTGCTCGTTGCATGCCGTCGAGCGTTGGTGATGTGTCGCTGAGCTTCGCCGACAGCAGGTACACGCCCCCGAACAACACGAATGATTGACCACACGGCACCACCGATAATCACCACAGCAGCAACACCAGATCCGACCGCGGCAAAAACACGCGGTGCCACGCCAAACAATTCGCTTCCTTGCGGCAAAGCTTGTTGCCCAAGGTCATTGTTTTTCGTGGGCGCGATGAGCACCACGCCTACTGCAACACCCGATAAACCGATGAGCCATTGTTTGGTGATGTATCCGATGCGCGGACCAAACAATAAATACACCGTTCCGAGTGCCAGCCACGGAACATTAAGGACAGCACCGGCCAAGAAGAAAACACGAAACGATCCAAGACTCCAGCCGCGAGCTTCGGCCCACCACAGCGCTATCGACCCGAGTGCGAAAAGTAAAAGTGAAAAACTCCACGCGCCGTCGTGCGGACGTCGTCGTCGTAACCAGCGATCGAAAGTTGAAATGCTGAACGCGAGAGCCACCATTGTTGCGGCGGCAGCGAGAGCAGCATTCAGTGTCACAGTGTGAGGTTAGAGCAGAGCGGGCGTCCTGCGAGGAGGCGTCACAAAAGTTGACAGCGTGGCGGTGACCGATGACCATCGTTTATCAACAGGTTTACGTGGTGAGAGTTCACCATCGGTCGTGGTGACGCGTAGCGTTTTCTCTATGGCCGAACGCCCCCGACGCCGAATTCCTGATGCAACTGTTGCGAGATTGCCGATTTATCTTCGGATTCTTCACGACCTCGTCGAAAACGAAACGACTGGTATTTCATCTGAACAACTTGCCGAACTCGCTGCAGTGAATGCCGCCAAAGTTCGCAAAGATTTGAGTTACCTCGGAAGTTACGGAACCCGTGGCATCGGATATGAAGTGCGCTATTTGGTTTTCCAGATTGAACGCGAACTGGGTCTGAATCATGAATGGCCCGTCGTGATCGTTGGCGCGGGCAACTTAGGTCAGGCTTTGTCGGGTTATGGCGGATTTGGTCAAAAGGGATTTCCCGTGGCCGGTGTCGTTGATATCGATCCAGCCAAAATCGGCGGAGTGGTTGGCGGGGTGAGGGTTCGCCATATTGACGAACTCGCCCAAGTCGTGGCGGCCCGGCAAGTGTCGATTGGTGTTGTGGCCGTGCCTGCTGATGCCGCTCAAGATGCGGCTGAACGTCTGGTCAAGGCCGGAATTACCAGCATTTTGAACTTTTCGCCCGTTGTTTTGACTCTTCCCTTCGGAATTACGGTCCGAACGGTCGATTTAGCCCTCGAATTACAGATTTTGAGCTACCACGAGCAGCAACGCCAGACTCGCCAAGCCGCCATTGTGTCGTCCAAGAGCGCCAGCGCGTAGTTCAGAAGTCGACCAAGATTCTGTGTGCATAGGTACCGCAAAAGGTCTCAGGGAATAAGGTAAGAACCGTGTCGATCGTCGTCTTCGGGGTGAATCACCGTACTGGGCCCCTCGCCCTTCTTGAGCGGGTCACTATTGCCGACGACGCAATTGCCAAAACAGTGCACAGTTTGATGTCGCGGCCAAACATTCGTGAAGTTGTGGTGTTGTCAACATGCAACCGCACCGAGGTGTACGCAGTCGCTGAAAAGTTTCACGGAGCGTATGGAGACCTGCGCGATTTCTTTTGTGACCTCGGCGGATTCTCGGCCGACGAGTTAATTCCACATGTCTATAGCCAGCACGATGATGCGGCAATCAGTCACCTCTTTGAAGTTGCTTCCGGACTTGATTCAGCAGTGCTCGGCGAAAGTGAAATTCTCGGACAGGTTCGTACCGCCTGGGAGCGTTCGCAACGCGAAGGTGGCGCACTGTCAACTTTGAATCTCTTGTTCCGTCACGCGATTGAAACCGGAAAGCGCGCTCGCACTGAAACTTCAATTGGACGCCACACATCGAGTGTCAGTCATGCCGCTGTCGACATGGCTCGCGAAAGTCTCGGTGCAATTGACGGCTTGACTGTTCTTGTTGTCGGCGCTGGCGATATGGGTGAAGGTGTCACCGTTGCCTTGGCAGATTCTGGTGTTGGACAAGTACTTGTCACTAATCGCACGATTGCTAAAGCACAGGCATTGGCTGATCGAGTTTCAGGTTCGGTTACCGAGTTCTATCGCTTGGCTGAAACACTCAGTGACGCAGATGTAGTTGTGACTTGTACTGGTGCAGGTTCAACAGTGATTGACGCCGGCATGGTGAAGAACGCGATGTCGCAACGGGCGAATCGTCCGTTATTCATTGTTGACATTGCTGTTCCGCGCGACGTTGATTCTGATGTGGCCCATATTGATGGCGTCACTTTGCTCGATCTCGACAACCTGCGCGATTGGGCAGCCCGCGGTCAAGCGCAGCGAGCGACTGAAGCACTCGCTGTTCGTGACATCATCGTGCAAGAGATTGAACGATTCAATATGGAGACAACGGCGCGTCAGGCTGCTCCACTTGTTGCTCAATTGCACGAACGCGCCGAAGCAGTGCGTGCCGCTGAAATTGATCGTCAACACAAGAAACTGTCATCTCTCACACCAGAGCAACAAGATGCAGTTGATGCGGTCACTAAGGGAATCGTGGCCAAGTTGTTGCACGACATGTCGGTGCGGCTGAAAGACGATGCTGGCACTCCACGTGGCGAGCGCAATTCTGCGGCCGTTCGCGATCTCTTCGACCTTTCATAATGATCGCAGTGACACGATGAGCGTGCTTCGTATTGCGACTCGTAGTTCGGCACAGGCTCGCACGCAAGCATCGGCTATCGCTCAATTACTTGAAGCCACACACAACGGTTTAACTGTTGAACTCGTTTTTGTTGATACCACTGGTGATCAAAAACAAGATGTTCCTTTGCACACCATCGGCGGTCAGGGTGTCTTCGTTAAAGAAGTTCAAGCCGCGGTCCTCGCTGGTCGAGCTGATATCGCAGTTCATAGTGCGAAGGACCTTCCCTCAACACCCGCTGACGGTTTGTGTATTGGGGCCTTTGGCCAGCGCCGTGATCCGCGTGATGTATTAGTAGGCCGTTCGCTGGCCGACTTAGCCCAAGGAGCAACGATCGCGACCGGCTCGGTACGTCGCCGCGCCCAATTATCGGCGGTACGCCCCGACCTTCAATTTGTTGAGTTACGTGGCAACATCCCCACGCGTCTTGAGAAAATTCCGACCGATGGATCGATCGTGATGGCTGCCGCTGCACTCGAGATTTTGGGCTGGACTGAACGTGTCAACGAATACATCGCAGTTGATGTGATGGTCCCAGCAGTTGGCCAGGGTTGCGTGGCAATTGAGTGCCGCATGGATGACGATCACACGCGAAATTTCTTGGCGGCAATTGACGATGCGCCATCGCGTCAAGCAGTTGAACATGAGCGAGCGTTTCTTGCCGAACTTGGAAGTGGATGTTCATTACCAGTTGGCGCGTACGACGATGGTGAGAAAATGTTGGTGTACTTGGCATCTGACGATGGAACGAAGCATTACTTCGCCACAGTGCCAACTGGTCGAACCGCGTCACATGAGGAATTACTTGTCGCGGCACGAAGTGCGGCACAAGTTGCCCGAGACGCTGTCGCCGGCTGAGATATGACGACTGACTTGCCCACGCTTGCTGGTCGCACCATCATCGTGACGCGCGCCGCCGAGCGGGCAGGCGGCTTAACTTCTTTGTTGATCGATGCAGGCGCGACGGTTCTCGAGATTCCAGTCACCACAACAGTTGATGCACGAGACGCTGGCATCGCATTACAAGAAGCGATTGACAACATCGAGCGATATGACTGGGTAGTTGTGACATCGCCCGAGGGTGCGCATCGATTTCGCGAAGCAGCATCTCGTATCCACTCTTCACAACAACATTTCAAAATTGCTGCTGTTGGCACTGCAACAGCTGACGCAGTTGGCGGAGCCGACTTAGTGCCTCAAGTACAAACTGGTCGGTCGCTTGGTGAAAGTTTCCCTTCTGGTTCGGGACGAGTTCTATTAGCAGTTGCCGAATCGGCTGGCACCGATTTTGAAATTGCAGCGCGCGGAAAAGGGTGGACTATCGATCGAGTGACCACGTATCGAACTGTTCCCGTCACCCCTTCCGTAGACCGAAGTACTGATATTTCTCACGCCGACGCCATCACCTTTGCGTCGGCCTCGTCGGTCCATGCTTGGCACGAAGTTTTCGGTATCACCATGCCCAAAGTTGTAGTCGCCATGGGTCCGATGACCGCACATGCGCTCAATGAATTGGGTCTCGAGAATGTGGTTGTGGCTTCTGAGCAGACTTTGACGGGCCTTGTCAACGCGACGGCTCAGGCACTGGAGAGTCGTTAAGCACCGACCGACCGTAGGCTGGGGATATGTCCGCACGCTTCCCCGTGTCACGTCCGCGTCGTTTGCGCCGCACCCAGGCTTTGCGCGATCTCGTCGCTGAGACACGCCTTGATGTCAATGATCTCGTTGCTCCATTGTTTGTGCGCGAAGGAATTGATTCACCCATTCCGATTACATCGCTGCCAGGTGTTGTGCAACATTCGCGAGTCAGTTTGCGAGAAGAAGTGCGACAACTTGCTGATCTCGGAATTAAGTCAGTCATCTTGTTTGGCATTCCCGCCAAGAAAGACGACATCGGATCTGGAGCATTTGATCCAAATGGTGTTGTGCAAGTTGCACTGAATGATTTACGTTCCGATCTCGGCGACCGCGTTGTGTTGATGTCGGACTTGTGTGTTGATGAATACACCAGTCATGGACACTGCGGAATTCTTGATGGACATGGGTCTGTCGACAATGACAAGACACTTGAGAT
The DNA here is from genome assembly GCA_903872155.1 of uncultured Actinomycetes bacterium. Classification (GTDB taxonomy): domain Bacteria; phylum Actinomycetota; class Acidimicrobiia; order Acidimicrobiales; family Ilumatobacteraceae; genus Casp-actino8. The sequence continues at coordinate 19,122 of CAIQJP010000026.1, forward strand.
TTACGCCAAGGCAGCCATCGCTCAAGCCAACGCAGGTGCGCACATCGTGGCACCGAGCGGAATGATGGACGGACAAGTCGGCGTTATTCGTAGCGCACTCGACGGTGCTGGACATACCGAAACGTCAATTCTTGCGTACTCGGCAAAATATGCCTCAGGTCTCTATGGCCCGTTCCGTGATGCAGTTGATGTGCAAATCGTTGGTGGTGGAGACCGTAAGGGCTATCAACAGGATTGGCGCAACGCGCGCGAGGCTCTCACCGAAGTAGAAGCCGATATTGAACAAGGCGCCGACATGGTGATGGTTAAGCCAGCACTGGCATATCTCGACGTCATTGCCGCGGTTCGTTCAATCGTGAATGTTCCTGTTGCTGCGTATCACGTGAGTGGCGAATACTCAATGATTAAGGCAGCAAGCGCAAATGGTTGGATCGATCACGATGTCGTGGCGACCGAACATCTCACTGCAATTAAGCGTGCTGGCGCTGACATTATTTTGACGTACTTGGCACGCTGGTATGCCGAATTAGCGAACGGCTGAAACTCATGACAACTCAACAAGCGTCAGTCATTCCTTATTGCGATGCCACGGCATGCGTTGCAGCTGGGTGCAATCCGATCGTATGTACCGGTGCCGGAACACCGTCAAACAAAGAAGTATTCGAGCGTTCAACCCGCGTGATTCCTGGTGGAGTGAATTCATCGATTCGCGCATTTAGAGCAGTAGGCGGTTCACCTTATGTTGTTGCTCGTGGTGCGGGTGCGCACGTGTATGACGTTGAAGGAAAGCAGTACGTCGATTTAGTGCAAAGTTATGGCGCAGTCATCTTGGGCCATGCCCACCCATCGATTACTTCAGCGTTGCGTGATGCTGCTCCCGACGGAACGTCTTTTGGTGCGCCAACACCTCGTGAAATGAAATTGGCTGAAGCAATTAGTGAGCGTGTGCCGTCATGTGAGCGTGTTCGGTTCATGAACTCGGGCACCGAAGCAACATCGACTGTTGTTCGATTGGCTCGTGGTCTGACTGGTCGTTCAAAAGTCATCATCTTTGATGGCAACTTTCATGGTGCTACTGACGCGTTGTTGGCCGCTGGCGGAAGTGGTGTTGCAACACTTGGATTGCCTGGCACTGCCGGCGTTCCCCCTGAAGCGGTTGCGAACACCATCGTTGCTCCTTACAACGTTGTTCCTGAAATAGATGACACTGTTGCGTGCGTCATTGTTGAAGCAGTTGCGGCAAATATGGGCGTGGTTGCGCCGGCGCCTGGATTTCTCGAAGGCCTACGGGCAGCATGCGATCGCGTTGGCGCACTTCTGGTGTTTGACGAGGTCATCACTGGGTTCCGTTTAGGCACCGATGGTGCTCAAGGTCGATTCAATGTGAAGCCCGACCTCACGTGCTTTGGCAAAGTGATTGGTGGTGGATTGCCGATTGGTGCTGTTGGTGGCCGACGCGATGTCATGGAGAATCTCACGCCGCTCGGCAAAGTTTTCCACGCCGGAACTTTGGCAGGAAACCCAATGGCAACCGCAGCAGGTTTAGCGGCTTTGAGCGAACTCACGCCCGACGTCTATACCGAACTTGAAACGCGCGCCACACGACTCGCCAGTCTGATTGCTGATGCCACAAGTGCAGCGGGCTTACCAGTCACCACATCGCGTGTCGGCACATTGGTTGGTATCTATTTAGGTAATGCACTTGGTGGTTCACGGTTGCCCATCAATTTTGATGAAGCCAAGCAAACCGATGAAGCGTTATATGCACGGCTCTTTCACTCATTGTTAAACGAAGGAGTTGCGATGGCGCCAGGTGCCTATGAAGCAATCTTCGTTGGGCTCGGCCATACCGACGTCGTGATGAATGATTTGGCGGAGCGTTTCCATCGAGCTGCCCGCGCAGTGACTGCCTGAAGCCGTACGATCAGAGGGTGCGACAGTTTCTCAGTTGGCGATATTGGGCCGCGTTAGGTGTGCTCTTTGCGATGACTGCATTGTTGTGGGCATGTCAAGGTGGCAGTAGTTCAACCGCCGTTTTGCAGAATGCCAGTTCACGACGCATTGACTTGATTGCTCAAACATCAACGATACGTTCTGATGGAACTTGGTCGGTATCAGGTGGTATGACTCACGGTGATGCAACGGCAGTTCTGCAAGACGGACGAGTATTGACATTGGCCGACGGCACGCTGGCTGAATCATCATGTTTGTTTCCTGATGCATTGAATGCCTGCGTGTTATTGGCTGACACTCTTGGCGATGGAGTGGTGTGGTTTGCTTTGGTCGCCGCGCCAGCAGAAGGAACCACCGAACTTGAATTGCCGGCCATTGAAACGTTGCTCGACGGCGTGACCTATGCGCAACTCACGAATGGTTGGGAAGTTCCGTTGCTCGACAAAGTCGTACGACGCTGCAAAGAAGAAACTCCAAACCTCACGGCATTCGTACAAAAATTTGCCGATCGACATGTCACGATTGTTGATCTTGCGCAGTCGCAAGTTTCAGCAGTGCGTTGTATCGGCCAATAAATACAGTATTAACTACGCGTTTGGTGCAAGTCGCACTATTGCCGCGGCTGCTTTGTATGCGGCTTCTGCCGGACCAATTTCGTCGGGGCGAAGCAAGTTAGCCATGATGCGCAGCACCCATTCCATGAGAGTGCGACTATTCATTCCGACGCGTGATAGTTCACGCATGATGGCTGGTCGACCGATGATGCGTGCGAACAAACGGGCTACTTTGAAGTACTGACCGTATTCATCGTCAATCATGGTTTGATAGCGCTGCAATGCAGTCGGATCATTGTTGCGAATTGCTTCAGTCAAAACTTGAGCAGCCATGCGCGCAGTCTCATACGCATAGTCGATACCTTCGCCGTTAAATGGATTCACACTGCCGGCTGCATCGCCCACGACGAGATAGGTCGGTCCAGACTTTGGTCCAACTGAACCACCCATAGGTATGCGGCCTGATGTTGCCTTACCAGTTGGTTGATCAGGATTGATTTCCCAACGATCCGCAATCATGTGTGCGTACTCATTTAACAAGTGCGTGGTGTTGACACTCTTGAAGTCACGAAACGTTGATAACAAACCAACACCAATGTTCACAGTGCCATCGCCAACCGGAAAGATCCACCCGTAGCCAGGCATGGGGTTTCCTTGACGATCTTTCACATCAAGTGCTGACTCAATCCAGGGTTCGGCATGTCGAGGAGTTTCCCAGTACGTGCGAATTGCAGTTCCGTATGGCCATTCTTTTGTGCGGAATGTTCCGAGCGATCTACCGAATCGACTATTGGCACCATCGGCGACAATCACATAGCGCGCCGTGATATCAAAAGGAGCTTCGGAATCTTTTGCTTGGACTGTTGCACCGCGAACAAATCCGCGTTCAAGAACTGGCGCAAGTGCTTCGTGTCCTTCTAACAACTTTGCACCGGCAGCAACGGCATTGCGCACGACCATCGTGTCGAGTTCGCGACGACGCACGACATAACCGTGCTGTGGGTACATCGGATGTGAGGGCCAGTGCAATTCAATTGCTTTTCCATGACCCGTGGCGCGTAGTCCGTCATAACGATGGAATTGCGCCAACTGGTCGCCAAGTCCCATGTCATTGATTTGCTTCACGGCTCGCGGCGTGAGGCCATCTCCGCAGGTCTTTTCGCGAGGAAAGACTTTCTTGTCAACCATGACGACATCGAGGCCTTCTGCGGCAAGCCAATATCCAGCGGCCGCGCCAGCAGGGCCAGCTCCGATGATCAGTACGTCGTGATGGTTGCTCATGGTGTCAGGGTCATCGCCGATTGACGGTTCTGCCCGTGGTCAAGCTGGATGAGTGACAGACCTCGAAAGGCCGATCAACTCAACTCAGCCGGCGGCCATGATTTCGGCGCCAGCGGTGGTTCCAAGTCGTGGTGCGGTTCCGATCTTCAGCTCAGGGCTGTCGAAAGTCATGGTTCCACCTTCAAGACCAGCGAAGATTGCACTGGTTGGGGCACACCATTTTTCGTACTCTGCGGCCCACTCACCAGCGGCATCAGCACCTGAAATGTCATAACGAATATGGCAAACCAATCCCAAAATCTGTGCTTCGGTCATCGCTCCGCCATTTTTGGCACCCTGAGCGGGCATCGCACTGCCGTTGTACGAACGGGGGTAATGGGCTCCGCCTTCGCGGTTGGGGTCGCCGTAACTGGCAACTCCGGCGGCTTCAAAGGCTTCGGTGCCGTTGTAGACCCAGTTCAACATGTCTTCGATGTGCGGGAAAGTCTTGAGAACTTCGCCGCCCTTCAGTACTCGACCGGCTCCACCAGCACCGTCGGCACCATGACAACTGGCGCAGGCGCCATAGTTCGCAATTCCGATTGCGACTGGTCCACTGGCTTCGGCCTTTTGGGGCTGCAAACCACGGACATACATGAACAAGAAAATGGGCATGAGGGCCAAAGTGGCCATCGCCCATGACGGGATGCGGCCACGGGTCTTGGCAGCCTTGATATAGGCAGGATCGGGCTTTGAAACTGCAGCTTTTGCTGGGGTTTCTGCAACAACCTTCGCTACCGGGGCAGCGGCAGTGGTTGCCGGCGTCGACGCAGCAGCCTCGCTTGAGGATGCGTCTCCACCCGCAGCTTTACGCTCGCGGGAACGCTTCAATAGGTGCTCGGGAATCTCGGTCACAGGCCAGTCCTTTCGGGCGTGGGGCACGACAAATAATTGACGGACACCAATTGGTGACCGACTTCGGTAAGAACACTAGAGGGCGAGCGACCCCATGACGGAATTCCTCGTCATTTTCTCTCAGGAAACCCGTCACGCGTTGCTCGATTTCAGTACCGTGAACTTGCGCACAACCATGCTGAACAGGGTGGGTGTGCTGATAGACCTCTACTCGGTGACTCGTAGGCGGTCACTGGCCGTCAGGAAAGTTTGTTCGGTCCAACTTCAAGGAGTTGGGGCGCGCGTGACCCTTGGCGACTAAGGTTCAAGGTGGTCCTGGTGGCGGTAGCTGTCAGATCCACATTTGGAATCAAATTTAGAAATAACAAACCACCAACCATTACGTGCAACGACCATGTATCGACCTCGTTACAGGGCATAGAAGGGATGACCGGCTGCATGCTGGCTATAAACATTCTGAAATGGCCGGGAATGAATCAGGCTTTCCTATTCTCCTTGGTATTGACCATCATTTTGACTGGTCTGATTTTTGTGTACGGAAAACGTCGTCCGATCGGCACACCAGTGTCATGGGGCGAAGCGATGATTGGTTCGGTCTACGCATTCTTCGTCATGTTCATTGCGTATGGTGTCTTGCCTCACCAGTGGCTCGTACATGTGCAAAACGAACTCGGCTGGCGTTCTGATAAACCGTTCCTCGGACCGGGCTCGATTTTCAAATCAAAGGCAAAGGGCGGAAGTTTCCCCTTTGACATCAACTACCTACAGATTGGCGACATTCTTGTCACCGGGATCTACGGCGTGCTCTTGGGCGTGCAGATTTACACCTGGGTATGGTGGCAAAAGCGGGGAACAAAGAAGTCAACTGATGTTGAGCAATCAACGTATGGTCGTCCTTTGGTGAAAAAGGCATAACTCATGGCCCGTACCGACGCCAATCCGCCGATGATGCCATTCACCGACCAGTACCAACTGGTCGAGGTGGATGCGGACTATCTCACCAAGGCGGTGAAACCCAAGCAGTTCATTCATATCGATCAATCTGAATGCATCATGTGTGAGGGTTGCGTCGATATCTGTCCGTGGAAGTGCATTCACATGGTGACGCCCGATGCTGTGGTCGAAGCCACAGGAACAGAGCGTCCAGGAATTGATCCCAACGACAATGTTCTTTTTATTATTGATGATGATGTGTGTACGCGTTGTGCACTGTGCGTCGATCGGTGTCCGACCGGCGTCATCATTCTCGGCAAGGCCGGTGCAGCACTTGCAACCGGTGACACACACACCCGTACCGCAAACCACGGTTACGCCTACGGAATGCGTTTCTAGGAGACAAGCACATGGCTAAGGTCATCGAAGATCCCCGACCCACCGCAAAAGAGCGGCTGAATAAAACGGTAGATGGAGTACAAGGCAGTCAAGCCTGGAACTCAATCTTCCGTCCTGGTTCTATTTTCCGTAAGGGCTACACCGACAGTCCGCGTAACCGTTCATACGTGATCATGAACTCAGTGCTATATCACTTGCACCCAGTGAAGGTGAAGCGCCATGCAGTCAAGGTCAGTTACACCTTGTGTCTCGGAGGCCTGAGCTTCTTCCTCTTTATTTTGTTAACCGTGACCGGCATCTTCTTGATGTTCTTCTATCGACCCGAAGCCACTGCGGCATGGAATGACATCAGCAGTCTTCAGACTTCGGTGGCGTTCGGATTACTTGTGAGAAATATGCACAGATGGGGCGCGCACTTAATGGTGCTCTCCGTGTTCTTGCACATGGCTCGCGTTTTCTATCACGGTGCATACAAAGCTCCGCGCGAATTCAACTGGGTTATCGGCGTTGTGTTGTTGACACTCACCTTGTTGCTTTCGTTCACCGGCTACTTGTTGCCATGGGACCAGTTGTCCATGTGGGCCGTGGCAGTAGGAACAAACATGATGGGCTATACGCCAGTGTTTGGTTCGCAAGTGCGTTTCGTGTTGCTCGGTGGTGTTGAAATTGGTTCTGAAACCTTGTTGCGTTGGTACGTGTTGCACGTACTCATGCTTCCTTTCGTCATCGTGATCTTCATGGCTATCCACTTCTGGCGTGTCCGTAAGGACGGCGGCATCTCAGGTCCTTTGTGACCGGTGCTTGAAAGGACTTGACTCAACATGACTGAAATCCCCGAACACCTCCTGAAGCGAGCACAAGCTGCTCGCGATAAGGCTGCTGCTGATGCCGGTGCTGCTGCGCCGGCTGCCAGTGATGCACCGGCTGCTGATCCGCGTATTCCTGCACATCTACTTGAGCGCAGCAAAGCTGCCAAGACAAAAGCTGATGGCGAAGGTGGCGCAGTTGCTGTTGCCGAAAAAGTTGGCGCCCTCGTTGCCGCTGCTCCAGCCGCTGGTGGAATTCCTGTTGGTGCTGGTCCTGGTGGACACACTCAGCGTTTGTTGACAGTCGTTAAGTCGGGGTCAATTCAAGACGTCAAAGCAACACCAGTTGACAAAGTCCACACGTGGCCGCACTTGTTGGCAGCTGAATTTGTTGCAGCATTGGCTTGTACTGCGTTCTTGTTCTTCTTCTCGATTTTCGTGAACGCACCGCTGTTGCAGTTGGCCAACCCCAACCGCACACCGAACCCTTCAAAGGCTCCTTGGTACTTCCTCGGTTTGCAGGAATTGCTCACCATGTTCCACCCCATGGTCGCTGGTGTGACAGTTCCAGGTATTGCCTTGTTCGCATTAATTCTTGCTCCGTACATTGACAAGAACCCATCGAACAAACCCGAAGATCGCAAGTTCGCAACTTCAATCATGACAGTGCACCTCATGTTCTGGGCAGTGCTCGTGATGATCGGTTCGTTCTTCCGTGGTCCCGGATTCAACTTCGTCTTCCCATGGCGCGACGGCCTGTTCTTCGAGTTGTGAGGATCAAACTTTTATGACACCCCTAGCAACAATCATTATTGCCATCGCAGTCATTGTGGTGTTGGCCGCTGTCGTCCTTGTGACGTCGGCTCGTCGCTCCGATGTTCGCGGCGCTGGCGCGTTGTCACGTGAAACCGTGAAGCGCGACAAGTCCATCAAGGCCGAGTCGGGCGCTGGACCGACTGGTGCAGCGTACGAATCAACAGAAGTTGCAACTCGTTCATCCGAACTTGCTAAGGCCACCGAAGTTGCACCCGTTGCCTGGGAAGCGCCCGATCAAGATGCAATCGATGTTTCGCGTCGTCAGTTCTTTAACCGTGCTGCAATTACTTTGATGACGACAAGCATCGCGTCCTTTGGTGTTGCATGCATCGCCTTCTTGTGGCCACGCGCTGGTGGAGGCTTCGGTTCAAAGGTCACCGTTGGACGCCTCGAGGATTTGATTGTGCAGATTCGTAGCGATAAGGGATTCGTGTACAAGCCCGAAGCGCGTACATGGCTGACCGCGTATCCCGCCGATGCTTTGCCGAAAGCGCGTAAGGCTTACGCCAAGCAAGGTCCAGTGCTCGCCGGAATGGAAGCCGGAATTGTGGCGTTGTACCAGAAGTGCCCGCACCTTGGTTGCCGTGTTCCCGAGTGCAAGAGTTCGCAATGGTTTGAATGCCCGTGTCATGGTTCGCAGTACAACCGTGTTGGCGAAAAGAAAGCTGGTCCCGCACCTCGCGGAATGGATCGCTTCGGAGTCACGGTCGCTAACGGAAACGTCATTGTCGACACTGGAACAGTTTTTAATGGTCCAGCAATTGGTACCAACACAACCGGGCAGGAAGCCGAAGGGCCGCACTGCATTTCCGGAGGAGCACACCACTAATCATGATTGCCGCATCAGCTACCAACACCATTGCCATTGTTATCTCGTTGATCTTCGTGGTCGGCTGGATTGTCTATGCCGTGATGAATCGATCGGCCGGCAAAGCCGAGATCGGTTCAGAAATCGAGCTTGCTGCCAACCGTAAGGCGTATTACGACGACGAAGAACTCGAAGGTCATCGCTTGCAGCGTATGCAGTTGCTCGGTGTGCTTTTACTTGCCACGATCACTATCGGTCTGCCGGCTTATTGGCTTGCTGAACCAAGCCGTCAAGCCAACACCATTGAAGGTAAAGCCAATCGTTTCATTTCGTGGGGCTCGGGTCTCTTCGCTCCGACCGCCGAAGGTGGATTCAACTGCGCAGGTTGCCACGGTGGAATGAATGGTGCCGGTGGTGCTGCTCCGTACACCGTGACCGATTCAAAGACTGGTGAAGTTAAGGCAGTCACGTGGAAGGCGCCGGCCCTCAACACGGTGTTCTACCGATTCGATGAAAGCGAAGTTCGTTTCATTCTGGTGTACGGTCGCCCGTTCTCGCCGATGTCACCGTGGGGTATTGACGGTGGTGGACCAATGAACGCGCAACAGATCGATACTTTGCTTGCCTACCTCAAGAGCATTCAGATTCCGCGTGAAGATTGCGTCGTTGCCGATGCCAATCCGTTGAACTGCGAAGGCGGCCACTTGCCCGTGACCGAACAAGAGAAAATTCAAGCGGCTGCACAAAAGACAGTCGACGATGGAACCTATGGTTCAATCGGTGAAGCGTTGTTTAATCTCGAACTCAGTTCAGGTGCCTACAGTTGCGCTCGTTGCCACACACCTGGCTGGAGTTGGGGCGAACCTGGTCAAACTGGTTCGGGTGCATTTGGTTGGAACCTCACTGGTGGAGCAACCAACACACACTTCGCAACTGAGCAAGAGATGATCAACTTCATCAAAGCTGGTTCGAAGTACGGCGCCAAATACGGAATTCAGGGCCAAGGTTCTGGACGTATGCCTGGGTTCGGTGACCTTCTCACCGATGAACAGATCCAACAGATCGTGAACTACGTCCGGAACGAACTATGAGCGCACTTCTGAGTATTGGTTGGGAACCCGAACTTCGCGGTCTACTAACAGTCATCATTGGAGCAGTTGCCCTATGCGGCAGCGTCTATCTACTTCTTGGCACGAACCTTGGTGCCCGCTTGGGATTTTTGGTTGCCATGGCTGGATTGTTTGGCTGGATGATGATGATGGGAATCATCTGGATGAGCTACGGAATCGGTCTGAAAGGAACGCAACCTTCGTGGAAGCCGGCCGATCCTTTCACCATTGTTCGTGATGCGAAGTTGTTGCACGAAGCTGGTGTCATTGATGGACCGGTCACGGTGTCGGCAGATGCGACGTATCCAGAAATTGCGGCAACCGCAGCAACTGCACTTGAAAATGAAAAGTGGAAATTGCTTCCCACCGACGATCAAGGTCGTGGACAGGCCATTGCTGCAGCTACTGAAATTATTGAAGTCCAATCAAAGATGTATGCAGCGGGCGAGTACGAAGCAGTAGCTGTGTACGAACGTGGTGGTGAGCGCTACCCGAAATTTGGTGACTCAGTTGACTTCATAGCCTTCTTACATAAGCCGCACTATTCACTCGTTGAGATAGCGCCTTTACTGCCACAACGCGATGAGCCAGGTCGTGCGCCTGCTCGTCCGGTCGTCGACAGCAGTCAACCTCATCAGTACGTCATCATGATTCGTGATCTTGGTACCAAGCGTCAGCCGGCACTGTTCATCACGATTGGCTCAGCAATCATCTTCTTGCTGTGTTGCCTCATGTTGCACCGTCGTGATCGAATTCTTGCGGCGCACCTTTCGGGTTCGTCCGTTCCTGCGAAGGTATAACGCATGGGCCAGTACCTCGCAGTTTTCGCTCTCACAGTTCTCGGAATTCTGTTCGGTGCGCTGAGTTTTGTTGCTTCACGATTGTTGGCGCCCCGCCGGCCATCGTCAGCTAAAGAAGCTCCCTACGAATGTGGAATTGTGCCAACGCGCGAACCACCTGAACGTTTCCCGGTGAGTTTTTACATCGTGGCGATGTTGTTCATCATGTTCGACATTGAAATCATTTTCATTTATCCGTACGCAGTCAACCGAGCAGAGCTCGGTGCTTTTGCGTTTTGGGAAATGTTGTCTTTCAGCGTGGTGTTCTTTTTAGCTTTTGTCTACGTAGTTGCGCGCGGCGCCCTTGACTGGGGTCCGGTTGCCAAGGCTCGTCGACTGGTCGATGGTGTTTCTGCAACGCGTACGTCAACATCGACAATTCGTCGCGTCGGTCTTGAAGGCCGTTCCGATAACGACCAGGCTGCCTGAGAAGTAGGGGATTCGATATGGGTGTAGTTCGCAACGTACTCGACGATGGACTTGGTGGTCTCGAACACAACTTCATTACCGGTCGAATTGAAGATCTGGTGAAGTGGTCACGTAGTCGTTCGAGTTGGGGTGCAACTTTTGGTTTGGCCTGTTGCGCTATTGAAATGATGGGCGCCGGCGGACCGCATTACGACATCGCACGCTTTGGTATGGAAGTTTTCCGTGCCTCGCCGCGTCAAGCCGACATCATCATCGTTGCTGGTCGCGTGAGTCAGAAAATGGCTCCCGTATTGCGACAGGTATACGACCAAATGATGGAACCCAAATGGGTGATCTCGATGGGTGTGTGCGCCTCGAGTGGCGGCATGTTCAATAACTACGCAATTCTTCAAGGTGTCGATCAGATCGTGCCCGTTGATGTGTATGCCCCAGGTTGCCCGCCAACACCTGAAACTTTGATTCACGCCATCGAAACATTGCACCAGAAGATTGAAGATGGTGAAATCATGCGCCGTCGTGCCACGAGTGGCGCAGGTGCAAATATTCACATCACCGAAATTCCTGCTCAGACTTCACCAGTGCCCGTATCGCTTGGTCGTCCCGCAACTTCATGGACGTCGTCATGAGTGATGTTGAAGTAACGCCAGAACCGCAACCACAATTGCATGGTTGCCTGTTGAGCGATTCGCGGGGTCAGCAAGTTGTGCACCCAACTCGTGCTCAATATGTAGCGCTCATGAAGAAGTTGCTCGATGGCGGATTTGTCATGTGTAGCGACCTCACCGCTGCTGATTACTTAACTCATTCGGGTCGCACCTTGCCCGAAGGTATTGAAGCCGAACGATTTGAAATTGTGGTCAACCTCACAGCGATTGCTACACGCGATCGTATTCGTGTTCGAGTACAAGTTCCCGAATCTGATCCGAGCATTGCTTCAATGTTTGATTTGTGGCCCGGAACCGAAGCCATGGAACGCGAAGTTTTTGACATGTTCGGTATTTCATTTGACGGGCACCCCGATCTCACGCGTATCTTGATGCCCGAAGATTGGGATGGTCACCCACTTCGTAAGGATTATTCGATCGGTCGCATTCCGGTGCAATTCAAGGGGTCGAACTCATGACATCGGTTGAAAATATTTTCAAGACCAACGAAGGCGCGCAAGAAATGCGGGCTCGTAGCGAAATCAGTGCGAAAGAAATTTTGCGCGAAGTTGGTTCGGTACTGCGCATGAGTGAAGCCGAAGCCGCCAAGCTCGGACAGATTCCGGCTGACGCCGACGAAGATCAAACCATGATCATCAACATGGGACCACAACACCCAAGTACTCACGGTGTTTTGCGACTCATGCTCGAACTTCAGGGTGAAAAAGTTTTACGTTGCAAGCCCATCATTGGTTACTTGCATACCGGCATGGAGAAGACGGGTGAAGAACTCACATACATGCAAGGTGGCACCAACGTCACTCGTATGGACTACTTGAGTCCACTCAACAACGAACTCGTTTTCTCGATGGCAGTTGAAAAATTGCTCGGGATTGAAAATGACATTCCAGAGCGCGCCATATGGATGCGCATGTTGTTGTCAGAACTCAACCGCATGAGCAGTCACTTATTGTTCCTAGCCACCAACGGCATGGACCTCGGTGCAGTTTCGATGATGTTGTACGGCTGGCGTGAACGCGAAGAAGTTTTACGTTTCTTCCAAAAGGTCACCGGCCTGCGTATGAATCACAACTTCATTCGCCCCGGTGGAGTTGCGGCTGACCTGCCAGCCGGTTGGCGCGATGATGTTCTTGCAATTCTTGAAATGTTGCCGGGTCGTTTGGCCGAGTACGACATCTTGATGACCGATCAACCCATCTGGCGTGAGCGCTTGCAAGGTGTTGGTGTGATTACTGCCGACGAAGCTTTAGCACTCGGAACCAGCGGACCGATCTTGCGTTCAACTGGTGTCGCCTGGGACTTGCGTCGCGATCAGCCGTATTTGCATTACGACAAAGTTGAGTTCGATGTCATCGTCGGCTCTTACGGCGACGCCTTTGACCGCTACGCCATTCGTATTAACGAGATTCGTGAATCAATCCGCATCGTGTACCAGATTCTTGATGCCATGCCACTTGGTGACTATCGCATTCAAAATAAGAAAGTCACGCCTCCGCCGCGTGCTCGCATTGATGAATCAATGGAAGCTTTGATTCACCACTTCAAGATTTTCACCGAAGGTTTCAAAGTTCCCGAAGGTGAAGTGTATGTAGGAATCGAAAGTCCTCGTGGCGAAATTGGTTGCTACATCGTGAGCGATGGTGGCCCGAAGCCCTATCGCATCCATATGCGCGCACCAAGCTTCGTCAACATTCAGGCCTTACCGCACATGATGCGCGGTGGTTTAGTTGCCGACGCGGTTGCAGTGATTTCGTCTATTGACCCAGTTCTAGGAGAGGTCGATCGCTGATGGCCCGCTTAACAGAAGACAACGTGCGTCTCGCTAAAGAGATCATCGGTCGTTATCCGCGACCGCGTTCAGCAACGATTCCGTTGTTGCATCTCGCACAGCAACAAGACGGCTATGTCACTAACGATGCAATGGTTCATATTGGTGAACTCGTTGGTGCAACATCGGCCGAAGTGTATGGAACCGCCTCGTTCTACGAAATGTTTAAGTTTGAACCAGTTGGCAAATACCTCGTCAACATTTGCGGAACAATGTCGTGTGCATTGATGGGTTCTGAAGAACTCATGCATCATGCTGAACACAAGCTTGGCGTCAAGGCTGGCGGAACAACGAGCGACGGAATGTTCACTCTTGAACATGCCGAGTGTCAGGCCGCTTGCACTGAAGCTCCATGTCTGCAAGTGAACTATCGCTATCGCTTCCGGGTCACGCCAGAAAGTTTTGACTCGTTGATCGATGATTTGTCGGCTGGTCGTTTGACTGCCGAAATCCCAGATCACGGAACAGTTGCAAAAGTTCGTCAGCACATTCCTGCCGATCGTGGTGTTGGTGCAGTGCCTCCCGAATCTGTGACTGAAGCGCCGGCATGGCTCGATGGGAAGGCTGCGCTATGAGCGGAACATACGCCCACGCTCCTGGCTTTATTGCCGGAGATCGTCCAAAGATCGTGACATCACGATTTGAATACGAAGATTCGTACACATTGCAGCGATACCTGGCAACCGATGGATATCAAGGTTTGCGTGCAGCACTTGGTCGTGCGGCTAATGAAGTGCACGACGAAGTCAAGAGCGCAACGGTTCTTGGTCGTGGTGGAGCTGGCTTCCCCGCTGGCACAAAGTGGGGACTCACACCACAAGGTGTGTATCCGCGTTATTTAGTTGTCAATGGTGACGAGAGCGAACCCGGTACCTACAAAGACCGCTTGCTCATGGAACGCGACCCACACCAATTGATTGAAGGTTGTTTGATCGCGTGTTACGCGGCCGGACTATCGCAGTGCTTCTTGTACATCCGTGGCGAAATGGCGTTGGCACAAGAGCGTGTTGCTGCTGCATTGAACGATGCTTACGCCGCTGGATATGTCGGCAAAAACATTTTGGGCTCAAAGTTTTCTGTTGACATCGTGTTGCACTGGGGTGCTGGTGCATACGTCGTCGGTGAAGAAACTGCGTTGATTGAAAGTCTTGAAGGCAATCGCGGCATGCCGCGTTTGAAGCCCCCGTATTTCCCCGCAGCGATTGGTCTGTACGGTCAGCCGACGATCGTGAACAACGTTGAAACTCTGGCGAACTTGCCATGGTTGTTGCGTAACGGCGCCGAGGCTTACACAGCAATCGGAACTAAGACTTCACCAGGTACACGAATGGTTGCAGTGAGCGGTCATGTCAATCGTCCCGGTGTCTACGAAATCATCAACGGTGTGACTACCTTCCGCGACTTGTTGTACAAAGAAGAATTCTGTGGTGGTATTCGTAACGGCAACCAGTTGAAGGCGTTTGTCCCTGGTGGCGGTTCGGCACCTTGGTTCACCGAAGATCAACTTGATATTCCTTTTGAAGGACCACAAGCTGGCGCTGCTGGTTCGATGCTCGGATCAGGTGCGGTCATGGTGATGGATGAGACAACCGACATTCCTGCCGCTGCTCTCACCTTGACTCGTTTCTATGCCCACGAATCATGCGGTAAGTGCACTCCATGTCGCGAAGGCGGAACTTGGCTTGAGCGAATTCTCAGTCGAGTCGTTGACGGTAAAGGCACGATGGCCGATCTCGATCAGCTCATTGAAGTTGGTACATCAATTTGTCCCGGAGATTTTCCACACGCCTCCAATGCGAAGTTGGGTATCAGTGCCGTTCCGTTCCCGTACAAGATGAACACCATTTGTTTCGTCGGACCGTCGGCTTATGCACCAGTGAACTCGGCACTTGTTTTGTTCCGTGAAGAATTCGAAGCCAAGATCGTCAAGCGCAATACGATCCCTGTTACCGCCGTTGGAGCTGCGTCATGACCACGACTGAACCCAACATCGAAAACGCGGCACCGGTTGACCCAAATGCCATCACGATGTCGATCAACGGTAAACCCGTTGCGGCGCGTAAAGGCGAATTGATTATTGCTGCTGCTGATCGCAGTGGTGATTACATTCCGCGTTTCTGTTACCACCCGCGTATGAGCGCTGTCGGCATGTGCCGTCAGTGTTTGGTTGAAGTCGAAGGTCCACGCGGACCGATGATGGTGGTCAGTTGCATGACCCCAGTTGCCGAAGGCCAAATTGTTCGCACCGAAACCGATCAAGTGAAGCGCGCACAAGAAGGCATCGTCGAATTGTTGTTGGCGAATCACCCGCTTGATTGTCCAGTGTGCGACAAGGGTGGCGAATGCCCATTGCAAGATCAGGCGTTTAGTCATGGTCCTGGCGAAAGTCGCTATATCGAAGAGAAGCGCCACTACGAAAAGCCGATCCCGATCAGCGATCTGGTTTTGCTTGATCGTGAGCGTTGCATCTTGTGTGATCGTTGCACGCGTTTTGCGGATGAAGTTGCCGGCGATGCGTTGATTCACTTCACGTCACGTGGCAACAACACGCAAGTACAGACTTTCCCCGACGAACCATTTAGTTCGTACTTCTCGGGCAACACTGTGCAGATTTGCCCAGTTGGTGCACTCACTGCCCAGCCGTACCGATTTAAGGCCCGTCCATGGGACCTCGAAAAGACCGAGAGCACGTGCACCACGTGTTCGGTGGGTTGTCGAATCACACTTGAATCAAGCCGCGATGAATTGTTGCGCTACCAAGGTGTTGACAGCGATCCGGTGAACCACGGTTGGTTGTGCGATAAGGGTCGCTTCAATTTTGAATCAGTGAAGAGCGATCAGCGTCTGGCTGAGCCAATGGTGAAGCACAACGGCGCTTTGGTTCCAACATCGTGGAGCTCTGCGTTGTCAACTGCGGCTGATCTGATTTCGAAGTCAATCAAAGAAGGTGGAGCACAAAGTGTCGCCATTCTTGGTGGCGCTCGCGGAACCAACGAAGATGCTTACGCATGGTCGTTGTTTGCTCAGGCTTTAGGCGTCACCAACGTTGATGCACAGCTCGATGATGGTTTGCCCGCCTCGGTCTATGCATACAACCAGGCGACCATCGATCAAGCGGCTAACGCAACAACGGTCATCTTGTTGTCGCCAGACCTTAAAGAAGAGTTGCCCATTTTGTATTTGCGCTTGCGCGATGCTTCTGAAAAGAAGCGCAGCAAGCTGATTGAATTCGCACCCAAGCAAACCGGCATCACGCGTTATGCATGGAAATCAGTCGCTTACGAACCAGGCAGCCAAGTTGCCGTTGTTGCTGGCACTTTGGCTGAAGCAACAATCGCAGCTCAAGTTGCCAAGGGTTCAGTTGTCGTAGTCGTCGGTCGTGCCAACTTGGCCGAAGACGATTCGTTCACGATGGCTGCACTTGATGCAGTGATGGCTGTTGCCCCTCATGCGTCGGTTCTGCCAGTCGTGCGCCGTGGCAATGTGCGTGGTGCGATTGAAAGTGGTTTGGTCACTGGATCAACAACTTCAATCTTGCGTGCAGCTGCTGCTGGAAAAATCAACTGTTTGATTCTTCTCGGTGCCGACCCAATTGCTGACGTGCGTGACACCGAGCTTGCGCGACAGGCCATGGCTGCTGTTCAGCATGTCATCGCCGTTGATACTTTTGCTTCGACGTCATCACAGCGCGCCGACGTGTTGTTGCCGGCTGCTGCCTTCGGTGAAAAAGATGGAACCACGACCAACCTTGAAGGACGAGTCACGCAACTCAACCGCAAGGTCAATGTTCATGGCACGGCTCGCCCCGACTGGATGATTGCACTTGAACTTGCCGATTACTTAGGCCATGACTTGGGTGTTGGTTCGGTACAAGAAGTTCACCAACACTTAGTGAGCAAAGTTTCGTCATTCGCTGATGCAACTCGTGCTGCACTTGCGATCAACCCAGACGGAATTTTGTTGCGACGTTCAACCGGTAACGCTTCTGCCGTCACCGCACCAGCTGTGCCTGATCGTCCTGGTTTTGGTTATCGTTTAGTCGTCAGCCGCAAGTTGTACGACAACGGAAGCAACGTTGCGCATTCGCCGTCGCTTGCCCCATTAGCGACAAGTTCGTCATTGCACATGCATCCGCTTGATCTTGATCGACTTGGTGCTTCGGTTGGTGCGCAGGTCAAGGTTTCAAACGATCGCACATCAATCGTGATGCCGATCGTTGCTGATGAATCAGTGACTCGCGGAACTGTTTGGGCCGCGTGGGCTCAAAGCGGTTCAAACATTGGCGAACTCATTGATTCGTCACGTTCGGTCAACGATGTGAAGGTGGAGACACTGTGAACAACACGACTTCAATTCTCGGACTCGATCCAATCGCTATTGGCGATTTGATTTGGGCACCACTTGTCATCATCTTGCTCAAAGTCGTCGTAATCTTTGTTCTTGGACTTGTCGCGACCATGTTGATGGTGTGGTTCGAACGTAAAGCAATCGCTGGCATGGGTAACCGCATCGGACCAAACAAAGCGGGTCCATGGGGATTGCTGCAAACTTTGGCCGACGGAATCAAGTTGTTCTTCAAAGAAGACTTGATGCCCGATCGTGCTGACCGATTTGTTTTTAAACTGGCACCGTATTTGGCATTCGTCCCAGCCTTCTTGGTGTGGTCGGTCATTCCGCTCGGTGGCGATTTCTCGCATGGTAAAGGTGGACTTGTCACCTGGTTTGGTCACGTCACGCGTGTGCAACTAGCCGATCCGCCTGTTGGCGTGTTGTTGTTGCTCGCGCTGTCGTCCGTTGCCGTGTACGGAATCATGTTGGCCGGTTGGTCAAGTGGTTCTAAGTATCCACTCCTCGGATCGGTGCGTGCTTCGGCACAAATGGTTTCGTATGAAGCAGCACTTGGTCTGAGCATCGCCACAGTGATTTTGTTGGCAGGTACTTTGTCAACGAGTGGCATCGTTGGACACCAATCGAGTTTCGCCGATTGGCACGTTGTGTCAACCGGTGTCATTCCGTTCATCATCTTCATGTTGGCGGCAACTGCAGAAATGAATCGCCCGCCGTTCGACTTGGTAGAAGCCGAACAAGAGCTCGTCGGCGGATTCAATACCGAATACTCAAGTATTCGTTTCGGACTTTTCTTCTTAGCCGAATTCATGAACACCATCACTATGAGTGGAGTCATCGTGACGTTGTTCTTTGGTGGCCCGCAAGGATTGTTTAACATCCCCGGAATTCCTGGCGCGATTGAAGGCTCAATTTGGCTCATCGCCAAAGTGCTCGTGTTCTTGTACATCTATGTCTGGATGCGAGCAACCTTGCCTCGCTTCCGTTATGACCAGTTGATGGATCTTGGTTGGAAGATTTTGATTCCAACTTCACTCGGTTGGTTTATGTTGATGGCAGTTTTGCGCCTGAGTCGCGACGAAAACTGGAACCGTGGTCTTGTCGCCATCGTCGCTGCAGTCATCATTCTTGGTTGTGTCGCACTGATGTCGACCGCTGTGAAAGTTAGTAAAGCCAATCGCGAACGTGAAGGAGCGATGTTCTGATGGGTTACCTCGGAGGATTTCTTGTCACGCTGGCTCAGGTCGGTCGTCGCAACAAACTGACACTTGAGTATTCAGGTGGACGTCAAAACAAAAAGGGCAAACCGCAAAAGGACGAGAAGGCTCCCAAGCCTGAACGTTTGCACGGCCGCCATGTTTTGAACCGCTACGAAGATGGTATGGAAAAGTGCATCGGCTGTGAGTTGTGCGCCGGCGTCTGCCCAGCGAAGTGCATCTATGTCCGCGGTGCAGATAACGATCCCGAGAATCCCACATCGCCAGGTGAGCGCTTTGGTTTCGTGTACGAAATCAACTACTTGCGTTGTATCCACTGCGATCTTTGTGTTGAAGCTTGCCCAACTGAGGCAATTACCGAGTCAAAGTTGTTTGAATTCTCATTCACGAACCGCAAAGACGCGATTTACACCAAGGCTGAATTGGTTGTCGGAGACGATGGCAAACCCCAGCAAATGCCGTGGGAAGACTGGCGCGAAGGTGAAGATGTCTTGACATCGGGTTGGTTGCGCGCCACCGCGCCATCGGGCGATGCAACTTTTGAAGGTGTCGTTGGTTGGAGTGGCGAGTTGGGTTACGGCGTTCGCGCGCCCGAGCCAGCTCAAGATCAGAGAGACGAGGCTGGTCACTGATGGAACTAGTGGTCTTCGTACTTGCTGCCGCCATGATTTTGGTTGGCGGACTCGGAGTAGTCCTTCGTAGTCATCCAGTGCACGCTGCGCTGAGTCTGATCTTGACTCTGTTCGGTGTTGCAGTGATGTTCGTTTCGCAACAAGCTCATTTTCTTGCGGCGGTACAAGTCATTGTGTATGCCGGAGCAATTGTCGTGTTGTTCTTGTTCGTGATCATGCTTCTTGGCGTCGACCGAACTGAAGATCTCAAAACCGAACCCTTCAAGGTACAACGTCCCCTCGCAGTCATCGTCGGGCTCGGAGTTGTGGGCTTAGTAACTGCGGCTGTTGTGACATCGCGTGATGTTGTTGCTACTCGTGGTGCGGGCATTATCGAGCCGGCCATGACTGATCCAGATTCAAATATCCGTCAACTGTCACGCAGTGTGTTTGGTGATTATGTCGTGGCCTTTGAAGTGACGTCCGTGTTATTGGTTGTTGCAGTTGTCGGCACGGTTTTGCTCACTCGCAAAGTGAAGCCGACGTCAAAGGAGTCTCAGTGATGTCAGCTTTGATCGCTGCGGCGACACCTACCACGACGTGGTATTTGGTGCTTGCGGCTGTTTTGTTTGGAATTGGCACGGTCGGTGTTTTGGTCCGTCGCAACCCTCTCGTGATGTTCATGTGTATTGAACTCATGTTGAATGCCGTCAACTTGACGTTCGTGGCCCTCGCCAAGCGACTCGGTGACATTGGTGGTCAAACCACGGTGTTCTTCGTGATGGTTGTGGCTGCAGCCGAAGTTGTTGTGGGTCTCGGAATCATCGTGTCCATTATGCGTAAGCGCCCAGGTGCAAACGTTGACGACATTTCGGCGCTGAAGGGCTGAGGGGAAAACGATGCTCGATCTCATTTGGTTAATCCCAGCGCTACCGCTTGCTGGCTTTATTTTGATTCTGTTGTTCGGTCGCTTGTTGGGCGAACCGAAGTCCGGAATCTTGGCAGCATTAATGGTTGCTGGATCTTTCGCTGTCACGGTTGGCGTGTTCTTTGAGTTGCTATCAAAAACAACCGAAGAGCGTCATCATGTTCTCAAGGCGTTCTCGTGGGTGCCGATTGGTTCGTTACATGTTGATTTAGCTTTCTTGGCTGATCCGCTCAGCATCACGATGGCGTTATTCGTGACTGGAATCGGTTCACTGATTCATCTCTATGCAATTGGCTATATGCATGGTGACCCCAAGTTCTCAAAGTTCTTCTTGTATCTCAACTTGTTCGTGTTCTCAATGTTGATGTTGGTCATGGGTGAGAACTTGCTCGTTACCTTCCTTGGCTGGGAAGGCGTGGGTACGTGTTCGTACTTCTTGATTTCGTTCTGGCATACCCGTGAAAGTGCCGCAACCGCTGGCAAGAAAGCATTCGTCACTAACCGTGTTGGTGACTGGGGCGTCATGATGGCGATGTTCTTGGCTTTCGGTGCAACCGGAACTTTGAGTTACGCCGGAATTAATCACGCTGCCGAATCAGGTGCCCTATCTGCAGTCACCGCAACGGGAATCGCCATGATGTTGTTCATCGGTGCATGCGGTAAGAGTGCACAGCTGCCGTTGTACATCTGGTTGCCTGACGCCATGGAAGGTCCGACACCAGTGTCGGCTCTTATCCATGCCGCGACAATGGTGACTGCAGGCGTCTTCTTGATGACTCGCATTAGTCCGGTGTTGTCGATTGCATACTCGTGGGCGCCAACCATCATTGCCGTTGTCGGTGTTGCCACAGCATTGTTCGCGGCCACGATTGCGGTTGCACAGACAGACATCAAGAAGGTCTTGGCTTATTCGACGGTGAGTCAACTCGGCTTCATGTTCTTGGCAATTGGATCAGGTGCATATGTCGCAGCGATTTTCCACATGGTCACCCACGCATTCTTTAAGGCACTGTTGTTCTTGGGATCTGGTTCAGTCATTCATGGAATGCATCACGAACAAGACATGCGAAAGATGGGTGCACTACGCATTTTGATGCCTATTACGGCCATCACGTTCATCGTTGGTTGGTTGGCTATCGCTGGTGTGCCACCGTTTGCCGGTTTCTGGAGCAAGGACGAAATCTTGTTGTTCGCCTTTGCTAAGAGCCCAATTCTGTATGTCGTTGGCATGATCACTGCATTGCTCACGGCGTACTACATGACTCGCCAAGTGATCATGGTCTTCTTTGGCGAAGCCCGCTGGAAAGATCAGAGCGAAGAGCACGGCGCCCATGGCGATTTCAAACCGCATGAGAGCCCCAAAGTCATGCTCGCACCACTCGTTGTACTTGCTGGATTGTCCATTGTTGGCGGAGCATTGCAGCTTCCCTTTAACCACAACACCAAGTTCCTTGAAAAGTGGTTGGCACCGGTGACCGAGTTTGGTGAGAAGAATATTTCGGGAACATGGGCCGACAACAACAAGTACATCTTGTTGGCTGTCGCGGTCGTAGTGGCTTTGACTGGTATCGCTGTTTCGTATCTGGTGTATTCAAAGAAGAAGTTCGCGGCAATCGAACCCAATGTCATGGCTCAGGGTTGGTTCTACGACAAGAGCATTTCGAATTTCATGGGTGGACCTGGTCGCAAAGCTTTTGACGGAATCACTTGGGCCGATCGCACCATTGTCGATGGTGCAGTCAATGGCGTGGGCAAACTTGTTCAAGGAGCCGGTGGTTTCTTGCGTAAAGGACAAACCGGAGCCGTGCGTAGTTACGCAGCTGCTGTGGGCTTAGGCGTTGTCGCCTTACTTGTCTGGTTCTTCGTTCGAGGAGTGGTGCTGTGATGTCGTTGCTGGCCAGCGAAATGCACGGTTCGCTACCGTTCCCAATTTTGACTGCATTGATTTTGATTCCGGCTGCCGGATCAATTTTGACTTTGATTAGTTCTAACCGTCGTCCCGAAATCACCAAGTTGATTGCGTTATTGACGTCGGTATTCACCGGGGCACTTGGCTTGTGGATGCTCGCATCTTTCAAGACCGGAGAAGCTGGCTACCAATTCACGTCGCAACATCAGTGGATTTCGTCGTGGCACATCGGCTGGCATGTCGGAGTTGACGGAATCTCATTATTCTTAGTTGTACTGACGGGCATCTTGTTCCCGCTGGTGATTGTTGGTTGCGATCCGCACCATGATGAGAAGCGTTATCTGGCCTGGATCTTGTTACTTGAAGCCGGAGTCATGGGTTCGTTCTTGAGCCTTGACTTGTTCTTGTTCTTCTTGTTCTTCGAAATCGTGTTGGTACCGATGTATTTCTTGATCGGTGGTTGGGGTTACGACCAGCGCATCTACGCAGCAACCAAGTTCTTCTTGTACACCATGGTTGGCTCGGCCTTTATGTTGGTGGGAATTGTCACGACGGCGCTGCTGGCAAAGAAAGATCTCGGACATGTGAGTTTCGATCTTGTTGAAATTGCCGAAGGCGCCAACTTTGCAGCCAGCACCGGTCGTTGGTTGTTCTTCGCTTTCGCCATTGCGTTCGCGGTGAAAGTTCCGTTGTTCCCGTTGCACACGTGGCTTCCCGATGCTCACACTCAAGCACCAACGGGTGGCTCAGTCATCTTGGCCGGTGTGTTGTTGAAGCTCGGTACGTATGGCTTGTTGCGCTTTGGCGTGTACTTGTTCCCCGAAGCTGCGCTGTGGAGCCGTCAAATTTTCTTGACTCTTGCGGTGATCGGGATCATTTGGGGCGCAGTTGCAGCAACAATGCAAAAAGACCTCAAACGCCTTGTTGCGTATTCGTCAGTTGCTCACCTTGGTTTCATCGTGCTCGGAACGTTTGCTTTCACAGCCGAGGCCATGGGTGGTGGAGTCATGCAGATGATCAACCACGGTGTTTCAACGGGGGCACTCTTCTTGTTGGTCGGCATGATTTACGAGCGTCGTCATACGCGCCTCATTTCAGAACTCAAGGGTCTGCAGAAAGTTGCACCAATTTTCGCTGCGGCGTTCATGGTCGTGATGTTGTCGAGTATCGGTGTGCCTGGCCTCAACGGATTTGTTGGCGAATTCTTGGTATTGATCGGCAGTTTCGCGACTGCACGTTGGTGGGTTGTCGTTGCCGCGACCGGCGTGATCTTGGCAGCGTTGTATTTGCTCTGGGCTTACCAGCGGGTCTTCCACGGCGAACCCGATGAAGCCAACTCAACTTTCCGCGAACTACGTCTGCGCGAAGGCTTGGTGTTGTTGCCATTCATCGGACTCATCATTTTCTGTGGCGTGTATCCGAAGCCAATGCTTGATCGCATTGAACCAAGTGTGAAAGCAATCTTGGTTCGCGTTGAAGAAAAGACTGGTTACGTTGCTCCAGAACCTGTGGTTCTGACAACTGAAGGGGAAGAGGGCTGATGGGCGCTCAAACCATGACTTATCCGTCAATCGATTGGTTGGCTATCACGCCGATCATCATCCTGCTCGGCGGCATGATGATCAACTTGGTGCTCGCGGCACTCACTCGAGCCTGGCCACGTGCTTGGTATGCCATCGGAACTGTTGAACTTGCGGTCGCAGCACTCATTGTTGAAATGTTTTTGTGGCACGACATCAACAAAGACGGTGCACGCATCATCATCAATAATGCGATCTCAATTGACCACTTCACAATGTTCTGTTGGATCGGTATTGCGGGGGCCTTAGCGCTCGTTTCACTATCAACTGCCGAATATTTGCGTCGTGAATCGCTTGAAGGTCCTGAGGTGTACGCGTTGTACATCTGTGCAGCCCTTGGTGCAATGATCATGACGGCATCGAACGACATGATTGTGTTGTTCTTGGGTCTCGAAACCCTTTCGATTGCGTTGTATGTCTTGGCTGCCAGTCATCGTCGTCGTGCCGAAAGCCAAGAAAGTGGCTTGAAGTACTTCATTCTTGGTGGCTTTGCTTCAGCCTTCTTCTTGTATGGCATTGCTTTGATTTACGGCTCAACTGGCACCACCAACATCAGTGGTATCGGCAGCGTGTTGTCGACCGAAGTGTTCGTCAAGGGTGACGACGCGATGCTGCTTGCTGGTATTGCATTGCTCATCGTTGGTCTGGCCTTCAAAGTTGCCGTCGTTCCGTTCCACTTCTGGACTCCCGATGTGTACCAAGGTGCACCGACACCAGTTACTTCGTTTATGGCATCGGTCGGTAAGTTTGCGGCCTTCGCAGCTCTCCTTCGAGTTGTCGCAACTGCATTACCGAGCCGTGCTGAAGATTGGCGCCCAGTGATTTGGGTGCTGGCCATCTTGTCGGTAGTAGTGGGCTCGGTCCTCGCCGTTGTGCAGACCGATGTCAAGCGCATGTTGGCGTACTCGTCAATTAGCCATGCTGGTTTCATGATGATTGGTATTGAATCAATCGGACACAGTGGCGACACTGATGGATTACCCGCGACGTTGATGTACTTGATGATTTATTCGGTCTTGGTCATCGGAACTTTCACCGTGGTGTCACTCGTGACTCGTACTGGTGACAATGGCAGCGACATCGGTTCATTCCGTGGACTCGGAAAAGAACGACCGGCGTTGGCATTGGCGATGACAGTGTTCTTGTTGGCCCAGGCTGGTATGCCCCTCACATCGGGCTTCATTGCCAAGTTCGGTGTCATTAAGGCAGCCGCTACGAATCACAGTTACGCCATTGCGATTATCGCCATGGTTGCTTCGGTGATTGCGGCCTTGTTGTACTTGCGCATCATGATCAGCATGTGGTTGAGCGATGAAGAGTCGGGCGATGACAAGCGCGAGGCCATCAAGGTGCCATTCACCGCTGGTTTTGTCGTCGCCGGATCTGCCTTTTTCACGTTGCTCGTGGGTGTCTGGCCAAGTTGGCTGATTGACGCTTCACAAGCCGCATTGCAACTCGCCAAGTAGGCGACACTTCATTTCAGTGTGGGGGTCTCCCCGAAACTGCAGTAGCCCCATGACAGACTGATGTCATGTTGGAAACACCGGAGTACCTCTCGCCATCGTCTATTTCGACGTATCGCGATTGCCCGATGAAATTCAAGTTCTCGCGCATCGACAGAATCGTTGAGCCTCCCACTTGGCAAACTCATCTCGGCACTTTTGTTCATGAAGTTCTTGAACACTTTTACCAACTAGATGGTGATGCCCGAACGGTTGAGTCAGTGAAGGCAACTGCGACTGAGCGTTGGACCGTCGGCGAATGGGAATCAAAAGTTAATGAGCTAGAGAAAAAGCTCGGAACGATTACTGAATTCAAAAAGTCAGCTTTTGAATGCATGACTAACTTGTGGAAAATCGAAGATCCGCAGCAGACCGAACTCATCGGCATGGAGTACGAACTCTTCACTGATGTAGAAGGTGTTCGTATGAAGGGTTTTGTTGATCGTTTTCTTTTTGACGACGACGGAAAAATCATTATTAGTGATTACAAGACCGGGGCAATTCCAAATCCGCGATTCAAATCTGATGATGAAAAGTATTTCCAGCTTCTGGCTTACGCACTCATGTTTGAATCGGCCGACCAAGAAGAAACATCAAAGTTGCAGTTGTTGTACTTGAAGCACAGCACCAATCATGAAATTTCTGTGACACCAGTCAAACTAGCTATTGCTCGGGGTGTCATCGTTGAAACAAAAGAGGCAATCGATCAGGCGTGTGCGACTGAAAACTTCGCCTGCAATAAGACCAAATTATGCGATTGGTGCTTCCACAAGCCGTATTGCCCCGCACACCAGTAACGCTGGGGTTATTTGATAGATGCGATTAACGCATCAAATAGATTTTGTTGTTGTCGATCTTCGGTCGCTGAGTCTTCGGGATGCCACTGCACGGCGACACACCACGTTGCTGATGTGCTTTCGATTGCCTCGATCGTTCCGTCAATTGCTTGACCAGACACAACGAACCCGTGGCCGAGCGTGTCAACTGCCTGGTGATGAAATGAATGGCAGGCTTTTGCTTGCGGTGCACCAATTGCTTGGGCAACCTTTGAATTGGGTGTGAGATTGACAGGGTGATACTTCTGACGATGATCTTCGGTTCCGAGATCTTGAATCAGAGTTCCACCATGGGCAACGTTGACCACTTGCAGACCACGGCAGATGGCAAGCATAGGAATGTCTTCGGCTATGGCATGACGCGCCACGGCTAATTCGATTTCATCGTGACTCGCATTAATGCCGTACAACGCGGGTGTCGTTGCGGCCTGTCCGTAATGTTTCGGATCGATATCGCCGCCACCGTGCAGAACAATTGCATCGCAACGGGACAACAAAGTTTCGAGTTGGTCATGAAGATCGGCGATGGGCGGCAAAATGATCGGAATACCGCCAGCGCGGGTAATGGCATGTGCGTATGTGCGTCCGATTCCAAAAGCGGGACCGCGCACGCCCGTGGCGTCAGTGATCTCACGACCAACAATTAATACAACGGGATTCTTCACAAAATCATTCTGCCAGCAGTGCCAGCGGTAAAGATGGGTATATGACCTCGTTGCTCGATTCAGTGTCCTTTGCCAGCGGTACCAAAATGGCCAACCGTTTTATGTTGGCCCCTCTCACTAATCAGCAAAGTCATACCGACGGAACGCTCTCGAATGAAGAACACCATTGGTTGACCATGCGCGCACAAGGCGGATTTGGATTAACCATGACGTGTGCTGCCCATGTTCAAAAGACTGGCCAGGGGTTTGCTGGGCAGTTGGCAACATTTGGTGATGAGCACATTCCTGGACTCAAGCGTCTAGCCCGAGATATCAAGAGCCATGGAAGTTTGTCGATTGTGCAACTCCATCACGCTGGACAAAAATCGCCAGCCGACCTCATCGGACGCGCTCCTATGTGCCCGTCCGATGATGCGGCAACCGGTGCTCAAGCGATGACCAATGCCGAGGTGTACGAAACCATTAATGCTTTTGTTGACGCTGCAGTTCGCTGCGAGAAAGCCGGCTTTGAGGGCGTTGAACTTCATGGAGCACATGGTTATTTGATTGGCCAATTCTTGTCACCAGAAATCAATCAGCGCACCGATGAATTCGGTGGAAGCCTCGATAATCGCGCTGGATTCTTGTTAGCAATCATCGACGGCATTCGACGCGACTGTCGCGACTCGTTGAACTTGTCGGTGCGACTGTCACCTGAACGTTTTGGTTTGAAGACTTCAGAGATGCTCGAACTCTTTGGCTGGCTCGTTGATTCAAAGAAGCTTGACTTCATCGACATGTCAATGTGGGATATTCGCAAGGATGCAGTTGACCAAGAGTTTGCCGGAAAGACATTGATGCAACTGTTCGCTCATGCCGAACGCGGCAATACCCGACTGGGTGTGGCCGGAAAGATTTATTCGGCAGCCGACGCACAGTGGGCGGTTGACAACGGCGCTGATTTCGCAGTGATTGGTCGTGCGGCAATTGCGCATCATGATTTTGCGCGTTTGGCTGGTGCCGATGCGGAATTCACAATGCGACCTTTACCCATCAATCCAGAAGAACTCAAAGCAGAAGGTCTCTCGGATGGATTCATTGAATACATGAAGGCTTTCAAAGGTTTCGTTGCCGAAGCATAGAGTGGACAATATGTCCAAACGTTCAATCACACTTCGTAATCCAGCCGACGACTCGGTGATACAAGACGTTCCCTTAGCGACGACGCACGATGTTGATCAGGCAGTTATTCGCGCGCAAGCCGCACTGCCAGCGTGGCGCGATATGGCACCGAATGATCGCATCAAGATCATGCGGCGCTTCGCAGAAACAATTGCCGCACATGCACAAGAATTAGCCGAACTTGATACGCGCAATATGGGGATGCCCTTTGGTTCAAGTAAGTGGTGTGCCGACACGGCTGCTGAAGTGATTCATTATTACGCCGGAGCCGTTGACAAGCATCTTGGTCATACGTATCCCGTCGCTGGTGGCGTCACGATGACATTTCATGAACCGCTAGGTGTCGTTGGTTTGATTGTGCCCTGGAACTTCCCATTGCTCATTGCTTGTTGGAAGCTTGGGCCAGCATTGGCGTGCGGCAATACCGTGATTTTGAAACCTGCCGAAACAACACCATTAAGTGCGATGCGACTTAGTGAGTTAGCACTCGAAGCCGGAATTCCTGAAGGTGTGTTGCAAGTTGTTGTCGGAACTGGACCCGAAGCAGGATGGCGATTAGTTGAACACCCGATGGTGCGCAAAATTGGTTTCACCGGTAGCACTGCTGTGGGCAAGCGAATTATGGCTGGCGGTTCTGAGCATTTGAAGCGAGTCACTCTTGAACTTGGCGGCAAGAGTGCCAACATCATTTTTGCTGATGCAGATATTGAAACAGTTGCAGCATCGGCTCCAGGTGCGGTCTTCGACAACAGTGGTCAAGACTGCTGTTCACGTTCACGAATTTTTGTGCAGCGGCCAATCTTTGACGAGTTTGTCGAATTGATGATTGCCGAAACTCAAAAGATTGTGGTGGGCGATCCGATGGACCCAAAAACAGCAATGGGGCCTTTGTTTACGCGGGCACATCATGATCGAGTGTCGTCGTATCTTGAAGGTGTCACACCAACCTGGTCCGGATCGGCACCAACTGGTAATGGTTATTGGTTTCCGTGCACGATCGTCGCTACCGCAGATATAACAAGCCGAGTATGTACCGAAGAAATCTTTGGCCCAATCGCCACGATCATTCCTTTCACCGATGAGAACGATGTTTTGAGAATGGCTAATGACACCGAGTATGGATTATCTGGTTCGGTATGGACCCGAGATGCTGAGCGAGCAATGCGTGTGGCACGTCGACTTGAAGGTGGGACGTTAAGCGTCAATTCGAATTCGTCGGTGCGATTCTCCACACCATTTGGTGGATTCAAACAAAGTGGAATCGGTCGCGAATTATCAATGACCGCAATGGATCACTACAGCGAACTCAAAACAATCTTCTGGAAGTCATAATCCATTGTGATTCTGGTGAGGATTATTACTCAAAATGAGTAAAAATCCTCACCAGAATCACAGCGCGGTGATGTCGTAGCCGGCGTTACGAACAGTGTCGATTAACAATTCGGCATGATCGGGACCACGAACTTCAAGAACTGCGTTAACCCCTGTTTCACGCACATGTAAATCAACACCATCGCGTACGTGATCAATGTCAATCACACTCGCGCCAACTTCGGCAAAAATCGTCAGCAACTTGGCGAGTCCACCTGGACGATCGCTCACTTTGACGAACACGATGAGCCGTCGGCCAGCTTGAGTTTCAAAACGACGAATGAGTCCAGGCACAACACCAAGATCCACGTTTCCACCCGACAAAACAACACAAGTAGTACCACTGCGCGATGGCGCTGCACGTTCGCTCAATAAAGCCGATACGCCAACTGCACCACCACCTTCGACATATAACTTTGATCGCTCCATTAACAACACCATCGCATCGGCCACTGCATCTTCGTCAACGACAACAATGTCATCGAGCCATTTTTCGATGAGTGGTCGCGTGATCTCGCCAGGTTTCTTGACCGCAATACCATCAGCCAAGGTGAATACCGGACCAGTTGGGGGAGTGCTGTTCGCATAAGGTGCGCACGCTTCAACTTGAACACCAATCACTTTGATCGTTGGATCATGTTGTTTGACTGCGATAGCAACACCACTTGCAAGTCCGCCGCCACCTAAGGGCACTAGCACGCGACGCAAGTTAGGAATATCAACGATGAGTTCGAGCCCGAGAGTTGCTTGACCAGCTACGACAACTGCATCGTCGTAGGGATGACAAAACTGCATTCCTTTTTCGGTGGCGCGGGCGCGCGCTGCGGCAACCGCTTCATCTAATGAATCGCCACCTTCAACGACTGTTGCTCCATAAGCACGACATGCCGCGATCTTGGCAATGGGTGCATTTTTTGGAACGAAGATTTCGCATGGCACTCCAAAAGTGCGCGCCGCGAATGCCAAAGCTTGGGCATGGTTGCCAGCGCTTCCGGCGGTGACTCCGGTTTTTGCTAACTCGCCCAGCGAAGAGAGCTTGCTCATCGCACCACGGATTTTGAAACTTCCGGTGCGTTGCATGTTTTCGGCCTTGAGCACAATGTCGCCTCCGGTCCGATCGCTCAGCGCGGCCGATGCCGTGACGGGGGTGTGCTTGACGACCCCCGCGCCAGCGGCGTGGGCACGAGCGATATCGGCAGCAGAAATCTCAATGGCGGGCATGCATGGTTCACCATACTCAGGGTGATCCCCATATTGTGGGGCACATATGCGTGCGCTCGTGGTTGCCAATTCAAATGATGCCGACCCCGGATTTGTGGGCGAGCGTTTCCGCCACCACGGCTTTGCCTTCTCGGAGGCTCATCGCGAGTATCCCGCCGAATGGCCAGAAATGGCTGGTCACGACCTGATTTTGCTCCTCGGATCAGAGTGGAGCGTCTATTGGGATCACATTTCGGGTGAAGTTGCCGCCGAATCGGCCCTTGTTCGGGCCGCCCATCAGGCCGGAATCCCGATATTTGGTATCTGTTTTGGTTCGCAAATGGTGGCCCATGCTTTGGGGGGTCGAGTCCATCGCGCAACCCGTCCCGAAGTGGGCTGGCACCAGGTCGAAACCACATTTCCGCAGGTCATAGCCTCGGGACCATGGTTGCAGTGGCATTTTGATGTCTTTGAAAAGCCGGCCGAATTCACCCAATTGGCCCACAGCGAGTCGGGTCCGCAGGCCATTGTGGCCGGTCGGACCTTTGCCAGCCAGTTCCACCCCGAGGCCACCGAGTCGATGTTGGCGCGCTGGACCGCTGGCGGGGGAACCGATGAATTGAGCCGACTCGGCCTGACCCCTGAACAGGTCATGACTGATACCCGTGCCAACGTCGGTGTGAGTCGCAAAAACAGCGACCGAATCGTTGACTGGTTTGTCGAGTCGGTCGCCTCGGCGACGCTCGGGCGTGACTGAACTTCCAGCCATATGCAGGGAGAGAAGTTAGGAGTGGTTGGGTCGCCCGTAGTAGCGTCTTCGGCGATGTCGGAGTTTTTGAGGTCCTACCTCGTCGTATTTTGGTTCGGGTTGATCGCCCTTCTTTTGGCGTCCCTGCTTTTGGGGATTTCTGTTTTGATCCGCCCTTCAAATCCGACGCGTGAAAAATTGCTCACCTACGAAAGCGGTGTTGATCCCGTTGGCGAAGGTTGGTCGCAAAGTCAGATTCGTTATTACGTGTTCGCACTTCTCTTCGTCGTGTTTGACGTTGAAGCAGTGTTTATCTTCCCGTGGGCCACTCAGCTCGAGCGCTACGCCGGTTTCGGTTTAGTTGAAATGGGTGTGTTTGTAGGTGTGTTGTTATTGGGTCTCGTCTACGCCTGGCGCAAGGGTGTCCTTCGCTGGGTGTAATGGACAAGGAGTCACATGGGTCTCGTTGACCGCGGGCGGCTGCCAAAGCCGCTGAATTCATTACTAAACATGGGTCGCTCGTACTCCCTTTGGGTGTATCAGTGGGGCCTTGCGTGTTGCGCCATCGAGATGGGCGCTGCTTTTGCATCCCCGCGATATGACGTGATGCGTCTTGGTGTGATTCCGCTTCCCGCAAGTCCGCGTCAAGCCGACCTTGTGGTGATTTCCGGAACCGTCACCGACAAGATGGCTCCGGCCATCAAGCGTTTGTACGAACAAATGCCCGATCCGAAGTACGTCATTTCAATGGGTTCATGCGCCAATAGTGGTGGCCCTTATTGGGACAGTTACTCGGTCACCAAGGGTGTTGACCAAATCATTCCGGTCGATGTGTATGTACCTGGTTGCCCGCCTCGACCCGAAGCATTGCTTGAAGGTGTTGTGTTGTTACAACAGCGCATCTTGAACGAAGACATGGGCGCACGTTGGCGCGGCGAGGGTTACAAGCCGATCATTGTTGGCGAAACCAAGAAGTCGAAGAAAGCTGCAGCGAAGCGAGGTGAGTTGAATGTCATCAACTGATACTCCGATCGCTGAGATTCCTGGCGACACTTTGCGTGAGCGCATTGTTGACGATCTTCGTGCGCATATTGGTGCCGATCTCGTTGACAGTTTGGTGAAGCCTGGCGACGATGTGTGGGTGCGAGTGAGCACCGATGCATGGCGTCGTGCTGGCGTTGCTTTGCGTGACATGGGCTTCGAATACTTCTGTTTCTTGTCGGCCATTGACTGGATGCCATCACCGTTTGGCAAAGGTGAAGATGACCCGACTGCTCCGCCGCCCGAACGTGATGACACTGTGAAACAGGGTTACGCCGGTGGCGCTACGCGTTTGCAGGTTCTTGCTCGTTTAGTGCACCCGACATTGCATGTTGGCGTGAACATCAAGTGCGATGTTTCAGATTCTGAGCCGGTTGTTGAGTCATGGGTTTCAGTTTTTGCTGGTGCGAACTGGCACGAACGTGAAGCTCACGAAATGTTCGGTATCGGATTTGCTGGTCATCCCGATTTGCGCAATATGTATTTGCCAACTGAATTTGAAGGTCATCCGTTGCGCAAAGACTTCCCATTGCTCGCACGCATGGTGAAGCCGTGGCCCGGAATTGTTGATGTTGAACCGATGCCTGGTGGCTCTGCTGATGAAGAAGGTGACGCAGAATGACGTCTACTGAATCGCTGATCGATCGTCGCCAGTTGGCGTACATCGCGTCGCAAGCCGCCGATGCGCGTCTCAACGTTGAACTCGAAACCGAGGGCATGACTCTCAACATCGGACCGCAGCACCCCGCAACTCACGGTACGTTGCGCATCATTGCTCACCTCGATGGTGAACAAGTGGTGTGGGCCGAACCGTCGTGCGGCTACATGCACCGTGGTTACGAAAAACTCACCGAAGTTCGTACGTACCCACAAGTGACGTCACTCGTGAACCGCATCGACTGGCTCGGAAGTTTTGCCAATGAAGTGCCGTTCATTTTGGCTGCTGAAAAGTTGATGGGAATTGAAGCACCGCCGCGTGCTCAGTGGATTCGCACCATTTTGTTTGAGTTGTCGCGTATTGCCAACGTGTCGTTGTTCTTGGGTGACCTTGGTGTGCAACTGGGTGCTGTGACTCCAGTATTCATGGCGTTCCGCGATCGCGAACATGTTCTGAACTTGATTGAAGCAACAACGGGTGGACGTTTCCACCCCAACTTCGACCGCATTGGTGGACTCAAGGACGACCTGCCCGCTGGCTTCATTGATGAAACCCGCGCGGTCATGAAGACCCTGCGTAACTTCTGTACCGAAATGGAAGATCTGTTGTTCGGCAACGAAATCTTCCAGAGTCGTACTCGCGGAATCGGAGTGATTCCAAAAGACATCGCCATGCAGTACGGCTTGTCGGGTGCCAACTTGCGCGCGAGTGGAGTTGATTGGGACTTGCGTCGCGATCAGTCGCTTCCGATGGCTTGGGACAAGGTCGACTGGAAAGTTTGGACTCACCCCGATGGCGACAGCTTTGCTCGTTGCTGGATTCGTCTGCAAGAAGTTCGCGAATCAACCCTCATCGTTGATCAGTTGCTGAACAACATTCCGTCGGGTCCAGTCATGGCCAAGGTGCCGCGCATCATCAAGGTGCCCGAAGGCGAAGCTTGGGTATCAACTGAAAACCCTCTCGGCGAAATGGGTTACTACGTCGTGAGCAAGGGCGACCTCGGTCCGTTCCGTACCAAGATTCGTTCAGCAAGTTTCAACAACATTTCGATCGTGCCGTGGATCTTGAAGGGTGTCTATGTTCCAGACATCATCACGATCCTCGCGTCGCTGTACTTCATTCTCGGAGATATCGATCGATGAACGCTTTGCTTGCCGCCGATCTGCCGTACTGGGTGCAGTCGTTGCTGCGCGTCCTTGGTGGACTCGTCGCTGTTCTGTTGCCCGCCGGCACCATCGTGTACTTGTTCTTGTTCAAGATGATGTCGTTCATGCAGAGTCGTCTCGGACCGATGGAAGCTGGTCCCTACGGTTCAATGCAATTGTTTGCCGAAGTTGGCAAGTGGTTGCAGAAAGAAGACATCACACCAGCGCGTGCTGATCGGACTATTTTCAAGATTGCGCCGCTCGTCGTTTTGGCGAGCACATTCTTGTTAGTCGCAGTTGTTCCGTTTGGTCCCGATGCCTGGTTCACCAACTTCGAAGCTGGCGTGTTTTACATGTTGGCCGTTTCGTCGGTGAGCGTGCTCGGTATTTTGATCGCAGGTTGGTCAAGTGCCAACAAGTATTCGTTGCTCGGTGGTTTGCGTGCTGCTGGTCAGTTGATCGCTTACGAACTTCCGATGGTGCTTGCCGTCATTGGTGTCATCATTCAGGCCGGCACGATGAACTTGCAGGGAATTGTTGTTGCGCAGAACGGCGGCGAGATTTTTGGTTGGAACGGGTTGGGTAATCCGTACATCCTCACGCAGTTCACGGGCTTCATCATTTTCATGATCGCGGTTCAAGCAGAACTCACCCAGACTCCTTTCGACATGCCGATCGCCGAATCAGAACTCGTGTCTGGTTACATGACCGAGTATTCGGGTTTCCGATTCTTGACGTTCTTTATTGCCGAATTCGCCACTGCTGGTGTGTTCTCACTGATTGCCTCGGTGTTGTTCCTTGGTGGTTGGGGAGTCCCCTTCGCATGGTTCGACTGGAAGAGCATCGATGACATCTCTGATTGGATGAATGTTGTCGGACCACTCATCATGTTTACAAAGATGATGGTTTTGGCCTTCATCATCATGTGGGTGCGTTTCAGTTACCCACGTTTCCGTGAAGACCAACTGCAGCGTTTTGCGTGGAAGGTTCTCATTCCGATTTCATTGGTGAACATTATGATCACCGCGATCTTGAAGGTGGCTTTCTGATGCCCAAGGTCCCTGGTCTCTTGAAAGGTCTCGGCGTCACGCTGAACACCTTGAAGCGCACCGCTATCGATGGTGCGAACACCGTGCAGTATCCGCACGAAAAAGAAGCTCCACCGATTCGTGCTCGTGGCGTGATCGCGTTGCACGAAGGCAACTGCACCTCATGCATGTTGTGCGTTCGTTCGTGCCCCGACTGGTGTATCTACATCGAAGGTCACAAAGAAATGGCACCGCCTCGCCGTGCTGGTGGCAAGCCGCGTCAGGTCAACAAGCTCGATCGTTTCGACATTGACTATGCACTTTGCATGTACTGCGGTATTTGCGTTGAAGTGTGTCCGTTTGACGCTTTGTTCTGGAGCCCCGAATACGAATACAGCGAACCCAAGATCGCCGACTTATTGCATGACAAGGCCAAGTTGAGCGAGTGGATGGAAACTGTTCCCGAAGCACCGGCTCTCGAAGCTGGCGCCGAAAAGAAGGGTAAGAAGTAATGATCGCGGCCGATCTTCTTGTTGCCCAGAACGTGGGCTTCGGCATCATCTCGTTATTGATGATTGTTGCCGCGTTGCGCGTCGTCACCGTGAAGAATGTGGTGCATGCCGCGTTGTGGCTCGTCATTGTTTTGTCGGGTGCCGCTGCGCAGTACTTGTTACTGTCGGCCGAGTTTGTGGCTATTACACAAATCTTGGTGTACGTCGGTGCCGTGATGGTTCTGTTCTTGTTTGGCACGATGCTCACCCGAGCACGTATTGGTGCCGAATCAGATCTCAACAACAAGAACTGGGCGCTCGGTATCCCCGTCGCACTTTTAATGTTGGGCGTGATGTCGTACGTGATTATTGATGGCTTCGGTAGCGAACGCCTCATCGAGAATCCGGGTGACATGACTCAGGTTCCGGTTCAGGTCATTAGTGATGACATCTTCGGACCGTACTTGTTGCCTTTCTGGGCGTTGTCGTTTGTATTACTCGTCGCCGTCATTGGTGCCATCGTCTTGGCGCGGAAAGACTGAGAGGCCGACCATGTTGACTACTCAATTCCTTCTTTTAGGTGCCGTGCTGTTTTGCATCGGCGTTTATGGCGTGCTTGCACGCAAGAACGCCGTGATGGTGTTGATGTCGATCGAACTCATTTTGAACTCGGTCAATATCAACCTGTTGGCCTTTTCAGTTCGCCACGGTTCAGTTGATGGCAACACATTTGCGTTGTACATCATCGCCATCGCTGCTGCTGAAGTCGGTGTGGGCTTGGCCCTCGTGCTCTTGATTTATCGCAACCGTCGCACAATTGCGCTCGATGACTTGTCAGAGATGAAGGGCTAACCGATGCTGGCTCACGAAATGACCTCAGAAGTTCTGGCTTCATCGGGCTGGTTCTTAGACCACGCTTGGTTGATCCCGATCATCCCAGCTGTTGCGTTCGTCCTCATCATCTTCTTTGGCAAGAAGTTGCCCATGAAGGGCAGCGAACTTGGCGTGTTGTCAATGCTCACATCACTGGCCTTTGCTGGTGGCGCTGCGTGGCAGTGGATTCAACGAGTGAACAGCGTCGTCGACGGTGCACACGAAGCTGTCGCTGAAGGTGCTCATCATGTGGCGCCGTTTGTTTCGCCGGTCATTCACGAATGGACCTGGTGGCAAAGTGGTGGATTCCATTTTGGTATCGGTCAACACATTGATGGTTTAGCCCTCACCCTTTTGGTGGTCGTGGCGTTCATTTCAAGCCTCGTGCAGATCTACTCGCTCGAATACTTGCGTGGCGATCGTCGTTACACGCATTTCTTCGCTGCGCTGACATTGTTCTCGGCCGGCATGTTGTGCATGGTTCTGGCTCCCAACATGGTGCAGTTGATTCTTGGTTGGGAAATCATGGGTCTGTGCTCGTTCATGTTGATCGGTCACTGGTGGGAAGAAGAAGCCAACTCGCGAGCAGCGCTCAAAGCTTTCTTCACTGTGCGTGTTGGTGACATGGGCTTGCTCATCGGAACTGCCATCTTGTTCTTCTCGGCTAATAGTTGGACCCAAAAGAATCTCGGTGTTTCTGGTTTCAACATCAGTGGTTTGTCAGCTTGGGCCATGTCGGGTCAAGCAAGCCATAGTGCTCTCACATGGGGTGCCGTTGCTCTGTTCGTAGCCTGTATCGGCAAGAGCGGTCAGTTCCCATTGCATACGTGGTTGCCCGACGCCATGGCCGGACCGACACCAGTCAGTTCTCTGTTGCACTCGAGCACCATGGTTGTCGCCGGCGTGTTCTTGGTCGCTCGTCTGTACCCGGTGTTCTGGGAAGGCATGAAGATCGGTGACACCAACATCAACTTCATTGTTCTCATTGGCGGTATCACCATCGTGATCGCAGCACTTTTGGCATTCGTTCAACACGACATCAAAAAGGTGTTGGCGTATTCAACGGTGTCGCAGTTGGGTTACATGATGATGGGTCTTGGTGCCGGCGCTTGGTTGCCCGCAGTGTTCCACATCTTCACCCACGCATTCTTTAAAGCATGTTTGTTCTTGTCCGCTGGTTCAGTGAGCCACTCAGGTTCGCATCACTCGTTCGACATGAAGAAAGACATGGGTGGTTTGGCCAAGAAGATGCCCATTACCGCCACCACATGGATCATCTCAACTTTGGCTTTGGCTGGCGTGTTCCCATTGGCTGGTTTCTTCTCGAAAGACGAGATCATCGACAACGTTGGACATAACGGTTACAACGCGTTCATGATCGTTGGTTTGAGTGGTGCGTTCTTGACTGCTGCGTACATGACTCGCGCGACCTACCTGACTTTCTTTGGTAAGGCTCGCGGCGCAGCTGCGGGCGAACATCATGATGAACACGATGCGCATGCCGATGCTCACGATTCTCATGACGCCCACGCAACCCAGAATGCACACGACTCGCATGATGCTCATGGCGCACACGATGTTGCTCATGGTCCTCACGAAAGTCCGAAGCTCATCACGATTCCGTTGATGATTCTTGCGGCGTTGGCGTTAGTTGCTGGATTGTCGAACGCAACTCCCTTTGGCGAAAACTGGGAACGCTTCAAGAAGTACGTTGAACCAAGTGCCGAGTATGTTGCGATCGAAGGAACCATGGCTTCTGGTCCGGGCGAGGCTGTTGTTGTCCCCGCTCAGAATGTGTCGTCAGAAGAAGCAGTAGCCGAAGAAGGTTGCGCGGTTGTTGCACCCGAAGCCGGCATGGCTTGTTACTTCCCAACGATTCACCATGCGCCCTTCAAGTGGTCAAAGGCTGCACTGTCCCTCATCATCGTGGCGTTTGGTTTGTTGTCAAGCTGGATGTTCTGCGTGCAGTACTACACGCGTCGTAACAAGCGCCTTGTTGGTCTCACCGAGCGCAGCAAAGTGTTGCGCGGTGGTTACACCTTCTTGTGGAACAAGTACTACCTCGATGCCTTATACGAAAAGGTCATCGTTCGTTCGATTGCACACCCGATCGCAGCTGCTGCGTATTGGGTGAATCAAAACATTCTTGACGGCATCGTAAATGGTGTTGGCAAGGTTTCCCGCCGGGTGGCCGGTTGGGTCTATCGAAATATCGATCAGCGCGTCGTCGACGGCGCGGTGAACGGCTCGGGCGCCGCAGCCCGGGGCACAGGCGGAGCGTTGCGTCCAGTGCAGTCGGGCAAGGTCAATCAATACGGAGCGCTGCTGTTTGCTGCGGCCGCCATCGGCGCTCTCATACTCGTCATCATCAACACCTGAGGAGCAATACGGCATGGACGTACTCCAAAATTCAAACTGGGTGCTCAGCGTTGGCACTTTCTTGCCGCTAGTCGGCGTGATTGTCATGTTGTTCATCCCCAAGGCAGAAGAAGAGCTCCACAAGTTGGTAGCTCTTGTGACCGCGCTCGCAACCTTGGGAGTGGGTATCTACACACTCACCCAGTTCGACTTCAGTCAAGCCGGCAAGTTGCAGTTCTTCGCGAACGCCGAGTGGATCAAAGTCATTTCCAGTAACTACACGATTGGTCTCGATGGAATGAGCTTGCCGCTCTACTTCTTGTCGATGGTGGTCACGGTGCTGGTGATGGTTTATTCGTGGAACCACGTTCCGTCACCGGGTAACCCGAAGGCATTCCTCATCTTGATGCTCATCTTGCAGACAGGTATGGCCGGAACTTTCATCTCACAAGACCTCATCTTGTTCTTCGTGTTCTTCGAAGTGGTGTTGTTGCCGATGTACTTCATGATTGGTGTGTGGGGTGGCGAAAATCGTCAGTACGCATCGCTCAAGTTCTTCTTGTACACGATGTTCGGTTCGGCTCTCATGCTCGTTGCATTCATCGCGTTGTTCTACAAAGTTCGTGGTCAACTGCCGGCTGGTGTCGAGCCGTCGTTCTCGATTCCACAACTTGCTGAATACGGTGGATTGCTTGGACGTTCGGCACAGATCTGGATCTTTGGTGGAATGTTTGTCGGCTTTGCCGTCAAGGTTCCGATGTTCCCATTCCACACATGGTTGCCCGATGCTCACACACAAGCCCCAACCCAAGGTTCAGTTATCTTGGCTGCAATTTTGTTGAAGCTCGGTACCTACGGTTTCGTGCGCATCGCAATTCCGATTCTTCCCACTGCTGCTAAAGAATGGGCACCTTGGATCGGCCTTCTCGCCGTCATCGGAATTATCTACGGTGCGCTTGGTTGTTTGGCGCAAACCGACATGAAGCGATTGATTGCTTTCTCATCAGTTGCTCACATGGGATTTGTGATGTTGGGTATTTCAACACTTACTCCAATGGGCTTCAACGCCGCCATCTTCGGAATGGTTGCTCACGGTCTCATCACCGGCATGTTGTTCTTTGTTGCCGGCTCAGTGAAGGATCGTTATCACACACTCGAAATCGCACGACTTGGTGGCATGCTCAAGCAGATGCCTCGTCTCGGTTGGATCTTGGGCTTCTGTGCGATGGCGTCACTTGGTTTGCCAGGTCTTGCCGGATTCTGGGGTGAGTTCCCCGCGATCTTGTCGACGTACTCGCCAGCTAAGGGTTTGTCTGAAGGAACTTTCCGTGTGTACATGGTGATTGCTGCACTCGGCACCGTTCTTGCTGCTGCGTACTTGTTGTGGCTGTTCCAGCGCACCGCCTTTGGTGAACCCAAGGCAGAATTTGCTGGTGCATCACATGATGATCACGGTCATGGTCATGCTGATCACGGTCACGACGATCACAGCAGCGACATTCATGATGTGAATGTTTTCGAATGGATTGCTTGGACTCCGTTCTTGTTGGCCATTGTTGTCTTCGGTGTGTATCCGCAGCTGATGTTCAAGATCATCGATCCGGCAGTGCATGTGGCCTTGAAGGCATTCGGAGGCTGATTCGTGCTTTCTTCGATCCTCGCTCAGATTCCGTGGCAGTCACCGTCTGTCGACTACCACGCCATCGCGCCCGAGATCGTGTTGGCTGGTGGCATATGCCTCATCATTCTTGTTGATCTGTTCACCAGTGAAAGCAAGAAATGGATTACCGCAACACTGACCGGCTTTGTGATGTTGGCAGCTTTAGTGCCGGTGCTCACTTTGGCAGTGAGTGATATCAATGTGCGATCACTATTTGATGGTCGCTATGTCATTGACGAGTTTGCGCTCACGCTGAAAGCACTGTTTTTAATCGCTGGATATGTTGTGGTGTTGCTATCGCAAAACCATGTTGAAGAAGGCGACTACTACCAAGGTGAATACTTCACGTTGTTGCTGACCTCAGTGACCGGAATGGTGATGATGGCCTCAAGTCGCGACTTGGTGAGCATCTTTGTTGCACTCGAAATGCTCAGCATCCCGGCCTACATGTTGGCTGCCTGGCGCAAGCGTGACCGCAAGAGCAACGAAGCGGGTGTCAAGTACTACCTACTCGGTGTTTTCGCTTCAGCAATCATGTTGTACGGCATGAGCTTGCTGTACGGCGTGACCGGAAGTACTTTGCTCAGCGAAATTGGTCGTCAGCTAACAGTTGAAGGCAAGTTTGGTGGAGTGCAAGCCCTTGCCATCACCTTTGTCATTGTTGGTTTTGCCTTCAAAGTTTCGGCTGTTCCGTTCCACACCTGGGCCCCCGATACTTACGAAGGTGCACCGACACCGGTGACTGCGTTCTTGTCAGTGGCCAGTAAGGCCGCTGGATTTGTTGCGCTCGTGACACTCATTTATGTCGGCTTCCCGCAGGCAAAAGATGTGTGGCAACCATTCATCTGGGTGCTCGCCGCCGTCACGATGACGATGGGCAACTTGGTTGCGTTACGTCAGACCAACATCATTCGTATGTTGGCCTACTCGAGTATCAGCCAGGGCGGATTTATCTTGATGCCACTTGCAGTTGCCGGAACTGGCGATGCCGCCGGACCCGCATTGCAGTCGGTTGTTGTCTACTTGATTGTGTACGCCGCGATGAACCTCGGAATGTTCGCCGTGGTGATTGCCGCATCACGCACAACGCGTAGCGGTGAGATCAGCAGCTTTGGCGGCTTGTTCTCGTATGCACCTGGCCTGGGCGTCTTGATGACAATCTTCTTGGCATCGTTGGCTGGTATTCCGCCGCTCGGTGGATGGATTGCTAAGTTCACCGCTTTCCGTGCAGTTCTTGAAGCTGGCGGCGGTTGGGGTTACGGCATCGCAGTGATTGGTGCCATCAACTCGGTGATCGCATTCGGTTACTACGGAAGCATCATGCGAGAAATCTGGATGAAGCCCGCACCCAATGGCGAGACATCAGCAGTGAAGACACCAAGTTCGTTGATTGCAGCCATGGTTATCACAACTGCAGGAACCATCGTGTTTGGTGTGTTGCCAGGTGTGGTGTTGCGTTTCGGCGATTTGGCCGATCTCACCGGTGCCTTCGGCCGCTGAACACATCGGCCGCATCATTGATGCGGCTGACAATGAACAGGTTCGTTTCGATCAATTTATGAACGAAGCGCTGTATGGCGCTCAAGGTTTCTATACCTCAGGTGTTGGCCGCGCTGGTCGTCGAGGTGACTTCATTACGTCTCCGGAAATTGGTCCGTTATTCGGAACAGTGATTGCCCGTGCACTTGATGCGTGGTGGCGTGACATGGGACGCCCGCACGACTTTCATATTTATGATGTTGGCGCGGGACCGGGTGGATTAGCTCGAGCCGTGATTGCTGCGCAGCCAGACTGTTTGGCTGGTGATGTTTCGCGATACGTGTGCGTAGAAATTGGTGAGGCACAGTGGGCGACGCATCCCACTGGTGTCACGTCAATGAAGTCATTGCCCAGTGGAGAGTTGCGCGGTGTTGTGCTAGCTAACGAATTGCTCGACAGTTTGCCATTTCGTTTGTTGGTGTGTGACGGCGCTTGGCGTGAAGCATGGGTAACGCATCGTGCAGGCGCTTTCAGTGAGGTTTTGTATCCACTGAGTGATGAACCGGCTTTCGCACTTCCTGCGAAACCAATTCTTGGTGCGCGCATTCCGTGGCAACAAGCAGCGGGCGAATGGGTGAGTGACATCTTGAGTCGTCTGAATGGACGACTTGTTGTGATTGATTATGCAGTTCCTTTAACGACCGAACTCGCGCAACGCCCATGGCGCGATTGGTTACGTACGTATGCGGGCCATGAAAAGGGAGCCCACTATTTACGCAACGTTGGTGCGCAAGACATCACAACTGATGTGTGCATTGATCAGATCATTGCAACTTGCGGGCAACCAGACTCGGTGCGATCACAATCGCAGTTCTTGCAACTATGGGGTATTGATGAACTTGTTGAAGAGGGAAAGCGAATTTGGAATGAAGAATCGGCACGACCTGGTTTGGGGGCGATGAAAATGCGCAGCCGAATCAGTGAAGCTGAGGCGCTCCTTGACCTAAATGGCCCTGGCGGGTTTTCTGTACTTGAATGGATTAGGTTACGTGAGTGATCACCGTTGAGGGTTTAACCAAGAAGTATGGATCGACAACCGCAGTTGACTCGTTGTCATTCACTGTCACTCCAGGTCGAGTCACCGGATTCCTCGGGCCTAATGGATCGGGCAAGAGTACGTCAATGCGCTGCATGATCGGACTTGATCGCGTGCAGTCGGGGACCACTCTTTTTGATGGTCAACCGTATGA
Organism: uncultured Actinomycetes bacterium; assembly: GCA_903872155.1. GTDB lineage: Bacteria > Actinomycetota > Acidimicrobiia > Acidimicrobiales > Ilumatobacteraceae > Casp-actino8. Next base: position 62,494 of record CAIQJP010000026.1, read on the forward strand.
AAAATTGAAACAACCGTTGCATGAAGTTGGGGCTTTGCTTGACGCAGGAAATGCCCACGCTGGACGTACGGCGCGTAACCATTTACGTTGGCTGGCGATGAGCAATGGCATCTCAACCAAGCGTGTTGATGAAGTTCTTGAACTAGTGGGTTTGACTGACGTCGCCAAAAAGCGTGTGGGTCAGTTCTCGCTGGGTATGAAACAACGACTCGGTATTGCATCAGTCATGTTGGGGGATCCGAAAGTTGTCATCTTGGACGAACCAGCGAACGGACTCGACCCTGAAGGTATTCGTTGGATTCGCGAGATGCTCAAGCATTTGGCCTCGCAAGGTCGTTCGGTGTTGGTGAGTAGTCACCTACTTTCTGAGATGGCGCTCATGGCCGATGATCTCGTTGTGATCGGTAAGGGTCGCTTGATTACTGAATGCACCGTTCCAGAATTTGTCGATCGGTATACAAAGAAATGGGTAGTGGTGAAAAGTCCACAACTCGGAGTTTTAGTTTCATTAGCTCAAACTGCCGGAATGCATGTATCAATCGGCTCAGATACTGCCGAGTTTCATGGCATAGCTGCGGCAGCGATTGGTGAACTTGCTGCACAAAACAACATTGTTTTGCATGAACTGGCTACACAAACCGGATCCCTTGAAGACGCCTTCTTAGAAGTCACCGCAGACTCTGTCGAATATCACAGTCATTCGGAGGTGAAGTCATGATGTCTATCGTTCGAAGTGAATGGCTGAAATTGCGAACCGTCCGTTCGAATGTCACACTGGCGATTGTTGCCATCCTGTTGCCGCTTGCGATTACTTTATTAACCGCGGTCTTTATCAAAATACGTGATGTTGACGATTCAACGATTCCGGCAGTGTTGCTTGGTAGTGGAACAATGAGTGTTCTGCTTATGGGCGTTGTAGGTGTTTTGGTAATTACTCAGGAATATTCACAGGGCACTATTCGTTTGACATTTGCGGCAACGCCACATCGTTCTCGTGTTTATATGGCAAAGATCATTCTCTTATTTGCCGTGTCAATTGTTGTCACCTCGATTGTGCAAGTCGTCGGAAGTTTCGGCGGGAAAGCAATCTTGAATTCCCGCGGGTTTCATGGAGCAGTCTTTAACGATCAAACAACCGTGGCATTCATTGCAATGACAATCGTCGGAGTGCTTGTTTCGTTTCTTGGCCTAGCAATCGGAACTTTCACTCGCAACCCACCTTTTGCGATCACCACTTTGGTGCTTTGGCCATTGTTGATTGAAGGAATCGTTGGCGGGTTGTTGTCACTCATATTTGGTGAACATATGCGCACCTGGTTGCCATTTTCGGCGGGATTAGGTTCGATGCAAATACGTGATCACTTTTTGCATCTTGGACGTTGGGGTTCGGTCGGATACTTCGGTGCATGGGTTGTCGGAATTTCACTGATCGCTCACACAGTTCTGCGACGTCGCGACGCCTAAACATTCCCCTGTGATTCTGGTGAGGATTTTTACTCAATATGAGGAAAATATCTCACCAGAATCACAACTAATTATGGTCGGGGCGGCTGGTCATGATGGCGCCAGCGACAACGATCAACATGCCGACGATTGCGGGCCAGCGAATATGTTCATCGCGAAAGAGCACGCCGAGTATGACTCCGACGATGGGTGTAAAGAAAGTTCCGATCATGCCGCGCACGGTGCCTGATCGACCGAGCAAAACTCCGTAGACCGCAAAAGCCAAACCGGTACCGACCGCACCAAGGGCAAGCAGTGCAAATAATGCCGACCATGCAAAGTGGCTATCAAATAGCGCGGGGATGCCCAGTGGTAACGACCACAAGCACGCGAACGATTCGACCCACAACATCAGTCGCAACGATCCGTACTTTCTTTGCAATGGAGCAGCGATGTTGACGGCGATTCCGTAGCAGAGCAAAGCAATCAGTAAAAGAAGGATTCCGCGAATATCAGCAGAAGCTCCTTTTTCATCGCCACTCACTGACGAGAACGAGATCAGTGCAATACCCGAGAAACCGATGAGCACCGACACCATGCGAAAGATGCTGGGCATGCGGCGGAACCAAATAGCGCCAACCACAACTGTCACTACGGGGAGTCCGCCGTTGAGCATTCCGGTAATGGCTGTCGACGTCGTTTCTTCGGCCATGGGGTAGAGCAAAAATGGAAGGCCCATCCACACGAATGACAACAACAACAATCGGGGGATATCAGATCGCTCAACCATCCGCCGCGCTGATGGAATGCAGGCCAATGCCAACGCACCAAAGAAGGTTCGTGCCATCGGGACGACTGGGGTCGCCACATGATCAATCGCGATGGCAATGAACAGAAATGAACTGCCCCACACCAATGAAATGACACCCGACAGTCCCCATTCGGCTGGCCCAAATCGAAGGTCTGATTCTTGTGGGCGAGCAGGGGCAACAGACATGACCCCTTATGTCTAGTCGCCTAGAGTTATACCCGAGAAATGATTTGAACATCTCGACTTTGTGTGGGGGAAATATGTCAGCCGATGACCAGCAGACCAATATTGACGATCTTTTATTGGAGAATCGCAAGTTTCCGCCTTCGGCTGCCTTCAAGAAGAATTCACTGGCTGTTGGAACCCACTTGTATGACCAAGCTGCGGCCGACGACGAAGGTTTCTGGGCCCAACAAGCAGCTGATCTGATTGATTGGGATCAAGATTGGCACACCATTTGCGAATGGAATGTTCCGTACGTCAAGTGGTTTGTCGGCGGCAAATTAAATGTCTCTTACAACTGCCTTGACCGACATGTACTGGCTGGCAATGGCGACAAGGTGGCGATTCATTGGGAAGGCGAACCCGGGGATACGCGCACGATTACGTATTCCGAGTTGCTCATTGAAGTTGAGAAGTTCTCGAATGTTTTGAAGTCCTTGGGTGTTGTCAAAGGCGATCGCGTCAATATCTATTTGCCGATGATTCCTGAAGCAGCAGTGGCAATGTTGTCATGCGCGCGTATTGGTGCTGCACACTCAGTGGTGTTTGGTGGTTTCTCATCGCAGGCACTCGCCGACCGCATTAATGATGCTGAAGCGAAAGTACTCATCACTGCCGATGGCGGATATCGCCGCGGAGAAGTCTTTGAGTTAAAGCCGGCCGCCGACGAAGCAATTGCTTCAACACCAACAATTGAACATGTTGTCGTTGTGAAGCGTGGTGGCAACAAAGTCAACATGGTTGCTGGTCGTGATCATTGGTATCACGAACTAATGGCAACTGCTTCAGATAATTGCCCAGCCGAACCGATGGACAGCGAACAACTGTTGTTCTTGTTGTATACCTCGGGCACCACAGGTAAGCCCAAGGGAATCATGCACACCACTGGTGGTTATCTCACTCACGTGACGTACACACATAAGTATGTGTTCGATCTTCATCCCGAGAGCGATGTCTATTGGTGCACCGCTGACGTGGGTTGGATTACCGGACACAGTTATATCGTGTACGGACCATTATCAAACGGCGCAACACAAGTGATTTACGAGGGTGTGCCTAACTATCCAGCGAACGATCGCTTGTGGTCAATTGTTGAAAAGTACGGCGTCACAATTTTCTACACCGCGCCAACAGCAATTCGTACGTTCATGAAGTGGGGCGACGACGAACCCGCCAAGCACGACATGTCTACGTTGCGGTTGCTTGGTTCGGTGGGTGAGCCGATTAACCCCGAAGCCTGGATGTGGTATCGCGACACAATTGGTCGCGGCGAATGTCCGGTTGTTGACACATGGTGGCAAACCGAAACTGGCGGCATCATGATTAGTCCGTTGCCTGGTGCCACAACTTTGAAACCAGGTTCGGCAACGTTCCCAGTTCCGGGTATTTCTGCTGAAGTTGTTGATGATGCAGGTAATCGTGTCGATCACGGCGGTGGCTACTTAACGTTGACACGCCCGTGGCCCGGCATGTTGCGCGGTATTTGGAATGACCCCGAGCGATACAAAGAAACGTATTGGAGTCGTTTCGAAGGCCGTTACTTTGCGGGCGACGGAGCCAAGCTCGACTCGGAGGGCTACTTGTGGTTACTTGGTCGAGTTGATGATGTGATGAACATCAGTGGTCACCGCATTTCAACAACCGAAGTGGAAAGTGCTTTGGTGTCACACCCCGCAGTTGCCGAAGCAGCGGTGGTTGGAGCAAATGATCCGACCACTGGTCAAGCAATTATTGCGTACGTGACTTTGCGCGGTGGATACGAAGCCAACGAAACAGATTTACGTAATCATGTGGCCAAAGAAATTGGTGCGATTGCCAAACCGAAGATGATTTACTTCACGCCCGAGTTACCCAAGACTCGCAGTGGAAAGATTATGCGACGTTTATTGCGCGATGTTGCTGAGGGACGCAATCTTGGTGACACCACCACACTGGCTGATGCCAGTGTGGTGAACGAGTTGCAGAAGCGTGCCGCCGAAGCCCCATCTGAAGACTGATTGGGTGCGATAACACCCCGGTTCCGGTGTTCAGTTTTCCCAAGAGACTTCTCAGATTCGCCCAAGAATTTCAAAACAGTGCTGTTGAACTATTTCAAAGAGGTCGTGGGCAATAGAAATCGCGAGTTCTGCATCATTTGAATTGATGTCGAGAAGAACTGACGGATAGCGAGATTCGATTGACCAATAGGTTAAAAGTTCAAGGTCTAACTGCTCAAGAGCGGCTTGAAGTTTCGGATCAACATGTCGGGCAATTTGTCGAAGATTATGAATTTTCGGCGGGATGTGATTTGACAAGAACACGGCTGCTTTGAGCGCTTTTTCACCAGACTGTTGCGCCCAAGAACAAGCGGCTCGATGAAACTCGTCAGAACTTAGGTGGATGAAACGTGCAGCGTCTAAGTCTTGGCGAGAAATCGACATCCAATGATCAAACTCGCGAATGACTTCAGCGGGAAACGAGGATTCGGCCATTGTTGATTGCGTTCGTAATGATCAAACTTTGAGATTCCTTCTCCATGAGTTCTTCTGGTCTCACGGCAATGACATCAACTGAGACTGGGAAGTTCTTCAATTGCCGTTGGATAGAAACAGTGATATCAATGTGCCGTCCTGCAAATGGAATGATCACCAATAAGTCGATATCAGAATCGGCATGTTCGTCGCCACGCGCAACTGATCCAAAGAGTCGTACCTCGGTCGCCTGAGTGGTAGACAAAACGTGATCGGCAATGACGTTGGCCCATGACAGTAACGAACGACCCTGAATAACTTGCGGAGGACGAGTTGCGACAAGACCGTCTTGCGCGCAGGCCTCTTGTGCATCACGAAGGCCGGTGCATGACATGCCATCAACTTGTACGACTTGACTCGCGTCAAGATTGGCGAAATGAAAAACAATCTCGTCGCTGAACTTTCGACGAACGCGTCGTCCGACTGGCACAGTGATGTGAAGAGGCAGTCCACTATCGACGCGTTGATGAAGATCAATTGCCGAGGTGTGCGAAAACACCGCTGGTGTTCCAACCTCAAGTAAAACTCTCGCGAAGCGATCGAGTGGTAACCGTGGCAATGAGGGGACGCGGTACACGCCCCAACCCGCTCGCTCGAGTCGGCCACGTGCAACAAGTACCGGGAGGCGATTAGGTTCGACGCCGCATTGTTTGGCAGTTTCGGGAGTGACGTATCCGTGAGACGCGCTGGCCTGTTTGGTGAGGCGATCAAGAACACTGGCATGAGTCATGCCAAAAATATATCAAAATGATATGTATTTGGTGCTCAGTCGCGGAAGTTGTCGAACTGCAACGGGATCTCAAGGTCTTGACCCTTGAGCAGACTCATCACTTCTTGTAGGTCGTCGCGCTTTTTGCTGGTCACGCGAATGGTGTCGCCCTGGGTCTGGCTGCTGACTCCCTTGGGACCCTTTTCCTTGATCAGTCGGTTGATCTCGCGAGCCTTGTCAGATGAGATCCCGACTTTGATGGTGACGACCAAGCGAACCGAGTTATGGCTGGCCTCTTCAACCTTGCCGTACTCGAGTCCACGCAATGAGACACCCCGCTTGACGAGGCGCTCTTCGAGCACAATTTTGAGGGCGTTCAAGCGGTCTTCGCTGACCGTGCGCAGGGTGATCACGAGGTCTTTTTGCTCAATGGACGACTCGGTGTTCTTGAAATCGAAGCGGGTGGCGATTTCACGCTGGGCCTGATCGACCGCATTCTTGACTTCTTGGTGATCAACTTCGGAAACAACATCAAATGTGGGCATATTCAGAGCGTAATGCGCCCAACTACCTGAATCGGGCAGGTGTCAGCGGTAGGTCGTGGGCGATACGATCAGAGTTCGCAAACATATGGGTCGGTGCCCGAGCGGCCAAAGGGAGCAGACTGTAAATCTGCCGGCATTGCCTACGTAGGTTCGAATCCTGCTCGGCCCACAACGAAACGCCCGATTGCACTCGCAATCGGGCGTTTGTGTTTCTTCAACGATGTGGCCGTAAAAGGAGCGAACCCAGTCCCCCCACCAAAGGGTGGGCGACTGGGTCCACTTTCGATGGTTCTGCCCATCGACAAGAAAAGTCTGCCACCAGGGAGTGGCAATGGCAAGCGTGTTTCTTGAGGTTGTTCTTACCGTTCTCAAAACTTCTTTACGGTCTTTTCATACCTGTGTTTGTCAGATTCTTGGCGTGAAACAAAAACTCATCTCCGCCATCGTCTTATCCGCCAGCTCAATCGCCGCCGTGAGTGTTGCCTCATCGCCAGCCGAAGCCCAAACATCAGCCGCATCAACCTGTGGCAAACCAAGCAATGGGTACGGCGAACTTTTCAGTTCGCTGCCCAATGCCTCGTGGGAAACCAGCGACTTACAAGCATTGTCACTGGCCATGATTGCGCCCGCTGAAGCCAACCCCAATCCGCAGATCGAGGCTGATCTTGAAGACAACAACGCGATTCCTGCGGCCTACACGTACTTCGGTCAATTCATTGATCATGACATCACCTTTGATGATCGTGCGAATGACTTAACGACTCCAGTTGATCCATCAGCATTGGTGAATAAGCGCACTCCACAACTTGATCTTGATTCGTTGTACGGTTCTGGGCCAACAGCATCACCAACTTTGTACAACGCCGACAGTATGCATTTGTTGACTGGCGCAGCTCTCACTGGTTCTTCAGATACCGGTGCAATGGATTTACCGCGCAGTGCAAATGGTCAAGCGCTCATTGGAGATCCACGCAATGATGAAAACCGAATCGTTGCAGGTATTCACTCGCTCTTCATTCGTTTTCACAACAAAACCGTTGATCGCATCAAAGCCAATAATCGTCGACTTACTAACGCACAAGTTTTTACTCAAGCGCGCCAAGAAGTGACAAACGCATATCAATGGATTGTGTTGAACGATTATCTTCCACAAATTGCTGGACAAAAAACGAAGGATGCAGTTGTTTCGTTAACGCCACAAGGTTGGAAGACAAATCTGCGTATCTACAACAACTGCGCGCAGATGCCCGTTGAGTTTGCGGTTGCGGCTTATCGCTTTGGACATTCACAAGTTCGCGCGTTGTACAAGATCAACCAAACAACTGATCGAGTGCCAGTGTTCTCGGGAACATATGTTGCAGGCAGCGATCTCACTGGTTTCTCGCCGTCACCTTCAACGTTTGCCATCGATTGGAACTTGTTCTTGCCGAGCGCGCCCGGTGCAACAGGAACCTTCCAGCCTTCGTACAAAATTGATGGCTCGCTCACTCATTCGCTGAGCTTGTTGCCGTTACCGACAACTGGTGTTGGCCCAGCCAACTTGGCTTTGCGCAATCTATTGCGGGGTCAGCAAGTTGGACTCGCGTCGGGTCAAGATGTCGCCCGAGCACTTGGCGTGACTTCGTTGACTGATGCCCAAATCAAGATTGGTGCCGCCAACGGAATCGCCACCGATCAGAGACCGATCACCGAGATCTCGGCCAATTTTGCGGGCAAGGCTCCGCTGTGGGTGTATGTATTGGCCGAAGCCGCCGCCAACCCGAATGTGAATCGACTTGGACCAGTAGGTGGTCGCATTGTGGTCGAAACCATCGTTGGGTTGCTGAAGTCTGACCCGACGTCGATTCTGAACAACAGCTCATATCGACCAATGGTCAATGGACGAAGCACGACCACGTTTGGTCTCAGGACCCTGGTGAATCTGGTGACCTCAGTGAGGTGATGAACGCATAAAACCTAAGTAATCCATTAGTGAATTCGTGAAAAAAAAGTTATTACTGTAATATCTTTTTATGGCTGAAGCGCTTGATACACGGAGTCTTTTGATTGATGCGACGGTCAAAGAACTCGTGAAAACCGGCGCAGGAGTTCTGCGAGTGTCGGTCATTGCCCAAGAGGTAGGCATCTCCGAAGCCTCGGTGTATCACTTTTTTAAGAACAAGCTTGATCTCGTTGAGAGTGCCCAAATTGAGTCGTATCGACGAAGCCATTTAGAAATGATGATTCCGTTTCAGGCAGCGGTCGACCTTTCCGAAACGATCGATGATTTCAACCGGGCCATCAGAAAACTTTTTTCAATGATTCATGCCCCCGAACGTCAGCCGCTTCGTGCCGTTCGAGCCCAAGCTCTAGGCGCGGCGGTGACGAGTCAGCGATTACGCGATGCTCTGAATGAAATCAACGAAGAAGTTCAGGGCCGAGTCACCGATGTGATCAAAAAGGCTCAGGTCCTGGGGTGGGTTAACCCAAATTTAGAGGCACGGTCGCTGGCGTACTGGGTCAATGCGGTCGTCCACGGCCGAGTCTTCATCGAGATGGACCCCGAGTGGGGCGATCGGTCTCATTGGGACGCAATTGCGGTCGAATCGGTGCTTCGGATGTTTGATCCGCACCCCAAATAGGAATATTCATAATTACCTAAAAAGATTAGGCATTCGTATATATTGAGTAGGTGATCTGTAGGACTTACTTTCTGTCATCCAAAGTGACACTAAGGGTCGTGCGTTGATGCGCCTTTTGTCTTGGCTCAGGTTTAAGCCGCGAATCATTTTTGTTCCGTTCTTGGTCATCGGAATGCTGGCTTCGAATATTGAAGTGCCACCCGCAAGCGCTCTTGACAATATGACGTTGGTAGTCGACTACACACCCGACTCGTCGACAGTTGCTACATCGGTGATACCTGGGAACAAGATTGACCTCACGGCAACTGCTCCTGTTGCAGTAGCTGGAACCACTCAACAAGAAATTGTTCAAGACATTGGTTCTCAATTACGACTGTCAAGTACAGCGGACATCATTGCACCCGCAGGGTGGGTGATTTCGTATTCAACAGATGGAACAACTTGGACAACAACTGCACCAACAACTCCAACCGGTTGGAATGCGGTGACCAAAGTTAAAGCCGCTGGTGTGCTTGTCAGTGAAGGTGCCGACAGTAGTGGGCGACAAATTGCCTCAACTGATGCGAATGCTGGACAACCGACGACGGGTCAATTTCCGACAACTACTGGAGCAACAGGAGACGGTTGGAATGTGTTCTTTGATGACGCGGGACACATCTTCAACGTCTGGCACCATAACGGCAGTGGCGGTTCGAACGTTGGCTCGAGTAATCAATCAATTGACTGTCACCTTCGAACTGGTCAAACGTGTGGTCCATCTTGGCCTTTCAAAATCGTTTCGCTGTCAACAGCTCCTCTCTTCAACATGCACACCAGTGAACAAAGTAATGGGTGGTTTGACACTGTTGATGACGAAATCTGGTTTCCGACGGTCTACACATTTAATGGCGTGAACCAAGTTGGGTTTGGATGCATTAAAGCTGGAGATGTCTCGCTCGTCAATAAATGGTGTGGTGGAACTCCGGATAGTTCATTTATTTCAGGTGGAGCTGCTGCAAATGTTCCGTCCACTGGATATTCATGTGGTCAATCTGCACAGATTTATGACTGCACCGGAGGACTTGCTCAATACAACGGTCGGCTTTTCACTTGGGCAGTAAATACTGGCGACATCGTGTGCGTTGATATTCGCGAAAATGGAGGAGCGGGAGGACCGTGCAGCACTGGCGGCCTCATCGATTTCGGCGCCAATCTCACCAACGTTCGCTCAGGCAATTATCGCTGGCGTCCGACGGTAGGCGAATGGGGTGGCCGAATTTACGGTAGCGGTGGTCAAAACTTGAAAGCAGTATGTATTGACGCCATAACTGGCGCATCTTGTGCTGGATGGACAAACCCGCGCGCGATTACTAAAGCCGCAGTTCACTTTTCGAAATTGCCAACCGCACAAGGAGGAGTGGCTGGAGCATGTTTCTCTGCACTTGGATCTGGAGCGAATGGTGGATTCTTTCAATGCTTTGATGCAACTGGCACCGACATCTCAAGTTCGCTGACAACAAACTTCACGACGAAGTACGTCGCCACTTATGCAGTCACCTATGACGCTTATGCGCAAAACTGGGAAACCTATGGCAGTCGCATGTACTGGGGAGATAGTAACTGGGCAGTCGGACAAGGAAAGATTTACTGTTGGGACTTCGCACTCGACTCGTGGTGTCGTAACTGGACTGCATCTGGTATCGCAGATACGAACTATCAGCTTGCAATCGACCCAACGAACCCTTATTGCATTTGGTCAAACTCAAACGACGGCATCATTCAAACGTACGATGCCTATACAGGAGCAGCAGGTAACTGTGCGCTTCCGGCGCCAACTGCCGTTTTTGATGCAGGCGTCGTTGTGCCACGTATGGCGTGTTCGTCGGTTGACGCAATTCAAGGATGGCGTTCATTTGTTTTAACAACCACAAGCACGTATACATCGGCCACACTCACAGTTAAAAACTCGGCCGGAACAGCAATAACGGGTTGGTCAAATATTGCAATTCCTGGGAACAACACCGTTGATCTGTCTACTTTGGCGATCGCCGACTCAGGTCAAAGCCCAACATTTACTGTGAGTTTCACTGGACGTACCACTAGTGGTGATGTCAGTGCACGAATTACAGCAGTTGGCGGCGCTCCTCAACTGTGTTTGCGCCCACTTGCGCCGTTGTGTCCGACAGGAACAGTTTTCACACCAGGTCAACTAGCCGCGACGACAACTACTGTCACGGCAGATGGAAATGCAACCGCTGGCACGACCATCACTCCGCTCAACCAGGCTTCTGCGACAGTCAATATTGACGCGACGACACCATCATCGTGTGTGAGTAGTTTGTCGGGCACCACCAAAGACACAGCCAATAACGTCATTGCAGGAGCGACGGTGACCCTCACCGATTCGGTCGGTGTGACATTGCTCTACCCGGCAGATTATGGGAATGCATCTCTGCGTGGCCAACCGATTACGACAACGACTGATGCGTCTGGTAACTATTCGTTTAACTATTTGACCCCAGGTGCGTATGCCGTCAAATTTGATGACGTACAACGTGCTGAAGTGACGAGTTCAGTTGTTACCGCGGGAAATGCCGGAACTTTGGCGAACCGGACTTCGACTGATGCTTCAACCACAGTGACATCATTGGTATCTAAAGTCAGCACGATTACGTTGGCCACGCCAGGCGTCATCGATGGCGTGTACACGGTTATGCCAACTTTGACGAAGCGATTTTTCCCATCAACATTGGCAGTCGGTGAAGTTGGATCGCTGATCTTCACTTTCGTCAATGTGCCAGGCAACCCGGCGAAATCAGGATTGGGTTTTGTCGACACATTGCCAAGCGGATTAGTGGTTGATACCAATAACAACCTCATGACAACTTGTCCAGGTGGTGTTACCCCCTCAATTGACCCGAGCAGCATGTCAACAGCGACAAATACGGTCACTGTTACAGGAGGAAGCCTGACTGCTGGCGTTGCGTCGTGTGACTACAGCGTTTCGGTAAAAGCAACAGCTGCTGGCACTTACACGAATGGTGCGGGAAACATCACCACAACAGGTGTAATAAAAGAAGCAAATGACACTCTTGTAGCAACGACACCTAGTGCTGCGGGTGGCTTTTTGTGTGACACCAATATGTACCACATCACAAATAAGCAGCTCTACCGCGAAAGCCTCAATCAGACAAGAGACTTGTCGTATGAAGTCGGGCCCAAATTGACGACAGCGGTCGTGAACGCAATTGGCTTTAACTCGGCTGACGGTTACATCTACGGAATTGCAACAACAGGCGGGGATGGTCTTGTTGTTGGACATTTGGTGCGCTACGGAAGTGACGGAGTTCCGGTCGACATGGGCGCAATTACCGGAAGCATGACAGCTGCCGATCTCACCGCTATCAGAGGTGGCGACACTGATGATGCTGGAAACCTCATTGTTGGAAAAAGCGCATCAACGACGTCTATCTACTCAATTAATATTGCAACACGTGTTTCAACCACTATTACGTTGAGTGTGTCAATGTACGCCGCTGACCTCGCGTATTCAAACGGAAAGTTATATTCGCTGTTCGGCAATACTTTTTTTAAGGTCGTCAAAGACCCCGCTCCCGATTATTCGTGGGCCGTCACCACTGCAACGGTCTTTAGTAATACCGTTTCTGGAGATGCAATTTGGTCAAATGGTTTTGGTGAAGTCATTGTCTCGCCAGCGGGTTCGACGTACACACGAACCCTGTACCGCACGAGCAATCCATCGGCTGTGGCAGCTACCACTGACTTCACGCTGGTGTACCCAATAACAACCAACGCTGACGATGGAGCGATGTGCCATAGCTCGCCAAAGCCAACAGCTTTCCCTGACACGACGGTTGGCCCCTTGAATACGCCGCAAACAAAAAATGTTTTAGCCAATGACACGACGCCTTTGACGGCGGCAGGTACAACTTCAAACTTGGTCCCTACGACAATTCGACTATGTAATCCAACGACTTCACAGGTGCCGCCGAACTGCACGGTTGCACCTGGGTCGACAGTCACCGTTGCAAATGTGGGTGTTTATTCAGTCAGTAATGCTGGTGAAATCACCTTTACCCCAGTGACTGGCTACACCGGGACACCGACACCGTTGGCTTATCAAGTAGCGGACGGTCTCGGCAATGTTGGCGACAGCACTTACACGCCGACAATCACTTCGACGACGCCTGTAGCGATGAATGACGTTTCATCGGCTGCTTATGACACCAATCAGACAATCAATATTTTGGCCAACGATTACTCTGGCACGCTCGCAAATATCGATCCAACGACGGTCAAGATTTGTACGACACCAACTGCGGATTCTGCGTGTAATAGTTCGTCGCTCGTCGTGCCAAACGAAGGTACCTATACGGTGAATGCAGACGGCACAGTCACGTTTGATCCGCTGCCGACTTTCCAAGGCACTGCGACCCCCATTAAGTATGTCGTTTTAGATGGTCAGCAACAGCAGACAAGTGCAACCATTACTCCGACTGTTAATCCTCCTGCCGCTCCAGTGGCAACACCTGACACTAAGTCGGTCATCCCTGGCGGAACGTTGGCCTTTACGACATTGACCGGCAGTGGCGCACTCGCAACTTCCGGTGTTGGACTTAATACATCATTGACATGTTTGATAACTCCAGCTTCATCGCCAGATGCATGTGATGCTGATGGAGTTGTCACGGTTGCCGGTGTTGGTACTTATACGTTGGACAAAACCACGGGTGTTGTGACGTTGGTGGCTGATCCGGCGGCAACTGCTGGCACGAAGACCGCGCTGAAATATCAAGTCACCGATATCACGGGCCAGAAGGCAACATCAACTCTGACGCCGATCATCCCAACTCCTCCTGCAGCAGTTAATGACACTTCGACTGGGGCTTACGACACGAATCAAATGATCAGTCCATTACTAAATGACTCGGCATCTTCGCCCGCAACTTTGGTTGCGACAAGTGTGAAGTTGTGTGCGACTACTGCGACCGCGAATTCGTTATGTGATTTGACGACGTTGACCGTTGCGAGTCAAGGCACCTTTACGGTGAACGCAAACGGTACGGTGACCTTTGATCCACTTCCGAGCTTCACAGGGGTTGCGTCACCGGTGAAATATGTTGTCGCAGATACAACTACCCAATTAGCGTCGGCGACAATCACGCCAACAGTGTCAATGCCCGCAGTGCCGGTTGCGACCGCACAATCTAAAACAGTTATACCAGGTGGAACTGTTGCGTTCACGATGCTTACGGGTGCTAGTGGATTGGCAACTTCTGGGGTTGGATTCGATACTTCGTTGACTTGTTTGATTACTCCAGCTTCGGTACCCGACACGTGTGATGCTGATGGAGTTGTCACTGTTGCCGGTGTTGGTACTTACACGTTGGATAAAACCACGGGTGTTGTGACTTTGGTGGCCGATCCGGCAGCAACCGCAGGTACAAAGACTGCACTCAAATATCAAGTCACCGATTCGTTTGGTCAGAAGGCAACATCAACTTTGACTCCTGTGGTTCCAGTTGCTCCCGTTGCGGTGAACGACACGTCAACTGGTGCATACGATGTCAACCAAACGATTTCAGTTTTGACAAATGATGCAGTGACGGCACCGGCAACTTTGGTTGCGTCAACTGTCAAACTCTGTGCGACTACATCGACTCCGAATACAAGTTGTACTTTGGATTCCTTAACAGTGGCCAATGAAGGTACATACACCGCCAATGCCAATGGCACAGTCACCTTTGATCCATTGCCAACCTTTAAGGGAACAGTCTCGACACCAGTTAAATACGTGGTCGCCGATTCAACAGGTCAGGTCACGAACGCAACAATTACACCAACAGTGAGCGCGCCGGCCACACCTGTTGCAACTCCACAGGGCAAATCGGTTAATCCGGGGGAGACAGTCGCGTTCACAACGTTGACTGGTACATCTGGCCTTGCAACGTCTGCTGCAGGATTCAACACCTCTACAACCTGTCTCATCACACCTGCGTCGTCTCCGGCCGCCTGTGACGCTGACGGCATCGTGACAATTACAGGGCAAGGTACGTACACGTTGGACCAAGTAACGGGCATCGTGACTTATGCGGCCGATCCGGCGGCGACAGTTGGAGCCAAAACTGCGATTACCTATCAGGTTCAAGACATCACTGGCCAAAAGGTCACCTCAACGTTGACACCAACAGTTCCACCGGCGCCAGTGGCTACCAATGACACATCGACTGGCGCATACGACACCAATCAGACGATCACAATTCTGACTAACGACACTGCGGGTGCTGGCGCAACGTTGGTGACAGGCAGCGTGAAGTTGTGTGCCACGACCGCGACAGTTAACGCAAGCTGCTCATTGTCGACTTTGACTGTTGCAAACGAAGGTACATACACAGTCAATGCCAATGGCACTGTTACATTCGATCCACTGCCGACCTTTAAGGGCGTGGCTTCAGCGGTGAAATACATCGTCGCCGACTCAACTGGTCGCACCGATGATGCAACAATCATTCCAACTGTGACTGCTCCTGCTGTACCCGTAGCGACAGCTCAATCAAAGTCAGTGATTCCCGGTGCTTCAGTTGCGTTCACGACGTTGACTGGCACCGGAGGATTAGCGACGTCGGGTATTGGGCTCAATCCGACAGTGACTTGCCTCTTCACACCCTCAACGACAACGTGTGACGCCGATGGCATCGTGACGATTGCTGGCCAAGGTACTTATACGTTGGACCAAGTGACGGGCATCGTGACCTATGCAGCCGATCCAGCAGCGACCGCCGGAACCAAGACTGCTATCACTTATCAAGTTCAAGACATCACCGGACAAAAAGCAACATCAACTTTGACTCCAGTGATTCCGGTAGCTCCCGTCGCAACTGCCGACACTTCGACGGGTGCTTACGATGTCAATCAAACGATCTCAGTATTGACGAACGATACGGTGACGGCACCAGCAACTCTGGTTGGATCAACCGTCAAGCTTTGTGCAACCACGACGACTCCGAATAGTTCTTGTACCTTGACGTCGGTGACTGTTGCAGGGCAGGGCACGTACACCGCGAATGCGAATGGCACGGTCACGTTTGACCCCTTGCCCACTTTCAAAGGCACTGCTTCTCCAGTGAAGTACGTTGTGGCCGATTCGAATGGTCAAGTAACCGGTGCAAATATCACACCGACTGTCACCGCGCCGGCCGCACCAGTAGCAACTGCCGAATCGAAGTCAGTGATTCCTGGTGGCACCGTGGCCTTCACGACTTTGACAGGTACGGGCGCACTCGCAACTTCTGGTGTTGGTCTCGATACATCGTTGACCTGTTTGATTACACCAGGTTCAACTCCTGATGCTTGTGATACCGATGGTGTTGTCACAGTTGTTGGAGTAGGTACCTACACGCTAAATGCTGCAACTGGTGTCGTGACACTGGTTGCCGACGCGGCTGCAACCGCAGGTACAAAGACTGCGCTCAAGTACCAGGTCACCGATATCACGGGTCAAAAAGTGACTTCAACATTGACCCCGGTTGTTCCGCCGTTGCCGGTTGCCGTGAACGACACGTCGTCTGGTGCGTATGACACGAATCAGACAATCAGTCCTTTCACTAATGACACAGCGACGACTCCAGCGACAATCGTTGCGTCAAGCGTGAAGTTGTGTGCTACGACTGCGACAGCGAATACTGCATGTAATTTGACGACGTTGACTGTTGCCGGTCAAGGAACGTATACGGTGAACGCGAATGGCACGGTGACGTTTGATCCGTTGTCAACCTTTACTGGCGCTGCAACAGCGGTGAAGTATGTAGTTGCCGATAGCAACACCCAGTTGGCCGGTGCGACGATCACTCCGACTGTCGCACTTCCAACTCCACCAGTCGCAACTGCTGATTCAAAGTCGGTGATCCCAGGAGGAACTGTTGCGTTCACGACGATTACCGGAACTGGTGGGTTAGCTACTTCTGGAGTAGGACTTGATGCCACAGTGACGTGTTTGTTGACGCCTAGTACAACGACGTGTGATGCCGATGGAATTGTGACCGTCGCCGGTGTTGGTACGTATACGTTGAATAAGACCACTGGTGTCGTGACTTTGGTGGCCGATTCTGCAGCTACGGCAGGAACCAAGGCTGCACTTTCATATCGCGTGACTGACACATTTGGTCAGACCGCAACTTCGACACTGACTCCGGTCGTTCCGCCGCTGCCTGTCGCAACCAACGACACTTCGTCTGGCGCATACGACACCAACCAAGTCATTAGTCCATTTACGAATGACACTGCAACATCTCCGGCAACAATTGTTGCAACGAGTGTGAAGTTATGTGCCACGGCAGCAACGGCGAATGCGTCTTGTAATTTGACAACGTTGACTATCGCTAATCAAGGTACGTATACGGTCAATGCGAATGGCACGGTGACCTTTGATCCGTTGGCAAGCTTCTCTGGGGTTGCAACAGCCGTGAAGTACGTGATCGCCGATTCAAATGGTCAAATTGATGATGCGACGATTACCCCGACAGTGGCGTTACCGCCTGTCCCAACTGCTACCCCTGAATCCAAGGCTGTGATTCCGGGTGGGACGGTGGCCTTTACAACTCTGACTGGAACCGGTGGTATTGCGACATCTCCAACTGGATTTAACACGGCGTCAACTTGTCTGATTACACCGGCGTCTTCTCCGGCGACCTGTGATGCCGATGGCATTGTGACTGTCGCCGGTGTTGGTACCTATACGTTGAACAAGACCACGGGTGTCGTGACCTTGGTTGCTGATGCTGGAGCTACGCAAGGCACCAAAGCAGCGTTGACCTACCAAGTGACAGACATTTATGGTCAAAAAGCAACGTCAACATTGACACCAACAATTCCTGCACCGCCAGTTGGAAACAATGACACGTCGTCTGGGGCATTTGATACCAACCAAGTGATCTCAATATTAACGAATGACACTGCAACGACTCCAGCTATTTTGGAGCCTTCGACAGTGAAGCTATGCGCAACAACGTCAACCGCAAATGCCTCTTGTACTTTGACAACTTTGACAGTCCCTAATCAGGGTACGTACACCGTGAACAGCAACGGCACAGTGACGTTTGATCCACTTTCTACCTTCACGGGCACTGTTACTGTTCCAGTGAAGTACGTGGCTGCAGATTCAAGCGGTCAAATCGTCAATGCGACAATTACTCCAACTGTTGCGCTGCCCATTCCACCGGTCGCGACAGCAGAAAGCAAGGCGGTGATTCCAGGCGGAACTGTGACCTTCACAACGTTGACGGGTACCAATGGTCTCGCCACCGCTCAGGCAGGCTTTATTACTGCATCGACGTGTCTCATTACACCAGCATCATCGCCGGCTGCGTGTGATGCCGATGGTGTTGTCACAGTTGCTGGTGTTGGTACGTACACGCTTAATACCACGACAGGTGTTGTGACGTTGGTAGCTGACCCTGCTGCTACACAAGGGACGAAAGATGCTTTGACGTACCAAGTCACAGATACGTATGGTCAAAAAACGACATCGACTTTGACCCCTGTTATCCCCGCGGCACCTGTTGCGGTGAATGACACACCTAGTGGTGGCTATGACGCAACGCAAACGATTTCGCCGTTAACAAATGACACAACGACGCCACCAGCAACATTTATCCCAAGTACTTTGAAGTTGTGCCCGACAACGTCGACGGCAAATAGTTCATGCAATTTGGATTCTTTAGTAGTTCCCAATGAAGGTACATACACGGTCAATCCAGATGGCACGGTGACGTTTGATCCGCTGCCAACATTCAAGGGCACCGCAACTCCGGTGAAATATGTCGTCACCGAAACGAGTAACCAGCAAACAAGTGCGACAATCACGCCAACAGTGGCTGCACCAAATGGTCCGACGGCTACAGCTCAAACAAAAACAGTGAACCCAGGTGACACTGTGGCATTTACAACTGTGACAGGAGTTAACGGACTTGCCTCGGCGGCCGCTGGTTTGAATACCGGAGCGACTTGTTTGTATACGCCGAACACCACAACGTGTGATTTAGATGGGGTAGTAACTATTTCAGGTGAAGGCACGTACACACTCAATACTTCAACTGGTGTTGTTACCTTTGCTGCCGATCCTGCTGCGACTGCTGGAACCAAGACGGTCATACGGTATGAAGTTCAAGACATCACTGGCCAAAAAGCAACGTCAACTTTGACGCCCATTATTCCGCCACCGCCTGTTGCGAACAATGACACCAAGACTGGAGCCTATGACACCACTCAAGTTATTCCGATCTTGACCAACGACGCTCCAGGATCTGGGGCAACTTTGGTGCCCTCGAGTGTGAAGTTGTGTCCGACATCGTTGATCTTGAGCGTGACTTCTTCGTGTACTTTGACAACTCTGACTGTTCCTGATGAGGGCACGTATACGGTCAACGCAGACGGCACAGTGACGTTTGATCCGTTGCCAACTTTCAAGGGCACTGCAACACCGGTGAACTATGTGGTAGCCGACACAACGGGTCAAGTTGACAATGCTTCGATCACACCGACAGTGACTGCGCCAACAGCTCCAGTAGTGACACCAGAAACAAAGTCAGTGATTCCTGGCGGCACTGTGGCCTTTACGACATTGACCGGTACCAGTGGCCTCGCAACTTCGGGCGTGGGTCTCAATACTTCAGTGACATGTTTGATCGCACCTGCTACCTCAACGTGTGATGCCGATGGGGTAGTAACTATTTCAGGCGAAGGAACGTACACGCTCAATCCGACAACTGGTGTTGTGTCGTTTGTGGCAGATCCTGCCGCAACCCCAGGTAATAAGACTCCGATCACGTATCAGGTACAAGACATCACTGGGCAGAAATCTACGTCAACACTGACTCCAACAATTCCTGCTGCCCCGGGAGCCGTCAATGACACTTCGTCGGGAACCTTTGACGCTAATCAAGTGATTTCGCCGCTCGCCAATGACACCGTGACAAGTCCTGCCACTTTCGATCGATCCTCTTTGAAGTTGTGTGCGACGACTTCAACCGCTATTTCATCGTGCACATTGACATCGCTGACTGTGCCTGATGAAGGTACCT
The DNA here is from genome assembly GCA_903872155.1 of uncultured Actinomycetes bacterium. Classification (GTDB taxonomy): domain Bacteria; phylum Actinomycetota; class Acidimicrobiia; order Acidimicrobiales; family Ilumatobacteraceae; genus Casp-actino8. Next base: position 82,433 of record CAIQJP010000026.1, read on the forward strand.
ATACGGTTTACCCGAACGGAACAGTTGTATTTGATCCGTTACCGACGTTCACCGGACCTGCGACGCCAGTGAAATATGTCGTCGTTGATTCGACTGGACAAGTGACGAGTGCGACGATTACCCCGACGGTGTCGTCTCCGTCGATTCCGGTCGCAACTCCCGAAACTAAATCGGTGATTCCTGGTGGCACAGTTGCCTTCACCACGATTACTGGAACTAACGGTCTCGCTTCATCTGGTGTTGGCCTTGATGCCACCGTCACCTGTTTGATCACGCCAGGTACTACAACTTGCGACCTTGATGGTGTTGTCACCGTGAGTGGCGTTGGAACGTACACATTGAATACAACGACTGGTGTCGTGACATTGGTAGCCGATGCAAATGCAACACCTGGTACAAAAGCTTCATTGACTTATCAAGTCACTGACATATTTGGCCAAACTAAAACCTCAACTTTGACTCCCGTCATTCCCGCACCGCCAGTCGGAGCCAACGACACATCGTCGGGCGCCTACGACACCAATCAAGTGATTTCACCACTCACAAATGACACGGTGACTTCGCCAGCAACTTTGGTGCCTTCGAGTCTGAAATTGTGCGCCACTACCAGCACTGTCGATGTGAATTGCAATCTCACTTCTTTGACGATTCCGAATGAGGGAACGTACACGGTGAACCCGAACGGTACGGTGACTTTTGATCCGTTAGAGACATTCAAGGGCACCGCAACCCCAGTGAAGTACGTAGTTGCCGATTCAACGGGCCAGGTCACGCACGCAACCATCACATCAACGGTCATTGCACCTGCAGTACCTGTTGCGACTTCTGAAACTAAGAGCGTTATCCCCGGTGCCACAGCAACATTTACAACGATCACTTCACAAGGTGGTCTCGCTACCTCTGCCGCTGGTTTTATTCCTACCGCGACATGTTTGATTACGCCAGGCTCATCACCCGCAACTTGTGATGCTGACGGAGTTGTGGTGATTGCTGGTGAGGGAACATACACGTTGAATACATCGACTGGTGTCGTCACTTTCGTGGCCGACCTCGCCGCGACACCGGGTAGCAAAACTTCCATTACGTACCAGGTGCAAGACATCACGGGTCAAAAAGCGACTGCGACATTGACTCCAGTCATTCCTGCACCACCGGTTGGAGTAAATGACATAAAGACTGGCGCTTACGACACCAATCAAGTCATTTCACCGCTTGCGAATGATTCAGCGATTTCGCCGGCGACTCTGGTCCCATCAAGCCTCAAGTTGTGCCCCGATACAACCAGCGTGATTGCTTTGTGCGCCTTGACTTCTTTGACTGTTCCGAATGAAGGTACGTACACAGTCAACCAAGATGGCACGGTGACATTCGATCCGTTACCAACTTTTGTCGGTAACGCCACACCCGTGAAATATGTGGTTGCCGACTCAACTGGCCAATTCACTAGCGCAACGATCACGTCAACGGTTGCCCCGCCACGTGTACCTATTGCCGTGAACGATGTTTCATCAGGTCCGTATGACGCGAATCAATTAATCAATTTGCTCCTCGGCGACACCCCGGGCGAACCCGGACTTCCTTTGTTGCCGAGTTCAATCAAAATATGTCCGCTCAATGCGACAGCGCCTTATACGTCAACGAATTGTTCATTGGTACCCACCCAAGCTTCACCATTGGTGACCGCTGATGGTTCATATTGGATCGACCCAACAACTGGAATCTTGACGTTTGATCCGTCGCCGACGTTTGCTGGAACAGTGACTCAACCACTTCGATACGTCGTGAAAGATGCAATGAATCAAACGGTATCTGCGGCAATCACACCGTCAGTGACTGCGCCACCGATCCCGACTGCAACACCTCAAACACAATTGTTGCTGCCAGGCGAGACTGTCTCATTTACAAACATCACGGGTACGTCGGCACTTGCTACTGGAACGCTGCTGCAAACCTCTGGAGCAACGGCAACTTGTTTGTACATCTTGAACACCACGACATGTGATGCTGACAACACTGTCACGGTGATCGGAGAAGGAACCTTTGTGCTCGACCCAAGTACAGGTGTCGTCACCTACACGGCCGATGTGAATGCAACAGCAGGCACGAAGACACCTATTACATATCGAGTTACCGACATTCTGGGTCGTACAGCGACGTCAACTTTGACTCCTGTTATCCCAGCAGCAACTGTCGTAGCTCTCGATATAACACGTAATGGCTGGGATTCGATTCAGACAATTAGTCCTCTTGCCAATGACACTCCTAGTAACGGAGTGATGCTGATTGCGTCAACATTGAAATTGTGTGCCAATGGCGAAAGTGCATTGGCAAAAACTTGCACGTTGACGACTTTGATAGTTCCAGGCGAAGGTACCTACACCGTGAACCCTGATGGAACCGTCACCTTTGATCCACTTCCAACTTTCGCTGGTACGGCAACTCCAGTCAATTATCAAGTCACCGACTCTCTCGGTCGTACATCTGGTTCAACAATCACTCCTGAAGTGGCTGTGCCTGGGCCACCCGTTGCAACTCCAGAAGTAAAGGTCCTCACTCCCGGAGCAACCGCAATATTCACAAATGTCATTGGTACCAATGCATTAGCTATTGGTGTTGCGCTGCAAACAGGGCCAACAAATGGACCATGTTTGATTGACCCGATTACAAATCTGTGTGGCACAACAGTGACGATTGCGAATGAAGGAACTTGGACGATTAATCAAACAACAGGAGTCGTCACATTTGCTTCGTTAAGCACCATTGCAGTTGGTACTCATACGTCAGTGACGTATCGAGTCACCGATGTTCTTGGAACAACAGTGACTTCTACCTTGACCCCGATTGTTCCTGAAGTTCCGGCAGTTTCAAACGATGAAAAAGTGAGTGGCTGGGATACCAACCAGACGTTCTCACCATTCGCCAATGACAAATTCGATTCAGTAGCACCAGTTGTTGTGTCGTCACTGAAATTGTGTGGACCGGGCGAAGTCATCGGAAGTTGTACGCGCACAGTGCTCTCAATTGAGAATGAAGGCACTTACACGGTGAACATCGATGGAACTGTCACCTTTGATCCGCTACCAACTTTCCATGGCACGGCAACTCCAGTGACCTATCAAGCTTTCGATATCGCGGGTCAACTACTGCATGCCACGATCACGCCAATCGTGACCGCCCCGCCAATACCGGTGGCGACAACGGATGAGATATCCGGCAAGAAGGGTCGCAGTGTCGTTTTCTCACCGTGGCTGAATGACCTTCCTGGCACAGCTCCCGAGGGCTTTACGGGCACCATCAAGTTGGTCCCATCGAGTATTCGTCTATGTGGTTTCGATCAAACTGCCCCCAATTGCACCTTGACCAAGCTCACGACTGCCGACGGCAAGTACACCGTCGATATCAAGACCGGCAAAGTCACCTTTGTGCCCCGCACCGGATTCTCTGGACTAGTGACCCAGCCCGTGACCTACCAGATTTCGAATGACTGGAAGGGTCCGTCAGGAGTCGGGATCAGTACCGGCCAACTCATTGCCAATATTGGGGCAGGCACGTTGCCAACGACCGGTTTCGACTTTGGCGTGGTCTTCGTCATGGGCGGGCTCACTATGGGTGCTGGTGTTGGTCTGTGGCGAATCAGTACTGGTCGCAAGCGGGGCAAGTACCACCTTCCCCGCTGGCTGAACGAGATTGACGGCGAATAGCCCCGCCAAGGTGCTCTAGAGCATCTTTTGCATCAAGACCATGTCGAGCCAACGGTTGAACTTACGTCCAACCTCAATCTCGACCCCAACTTCGCGGAACCCACAGGCAGCATGGAGGGCTCGACTGGCCTCTCCAGAGGCCTCAATCCGAGCCATCACCGAGTGGAATCCCGAGGTTGCGGCGAGGTCGATCACCCCTGTGAGCAGGAGTTTTCCGATTCCGCGGCGGCCCATATCGCGCCGCACGTAGACCGAATCTTCGACCGTCGGGCGGTAGGCGGCCCGCTCTTTGTAGGGGCTCAGTGAGGCGAATCCGACCACTTGACCCCCCAAGATGGCCACAATGGCGGCAAAAGCCCCACTTCGCTCGGCTAACCATTCTTGTTGCTCGGTCAGCGACCGGGGGACCAAATCCATGGTCGCGGTCGTGTTTTCGACCTCATAGTTATAGATATCGGCGATAGATGCCGCGTCGGTCAGGGTCGCGGGGCGTAAGGTGATGGCGCCCTGAGCCGCCAACTTTGCCGAAGACTCGGACGAGCTTGGCGAAGTTTCGGGGCTTGATTCCATGTCCCCAAACTAGTGGTTATTTGCCATATCACGGGGGTACACTTCTCGGTCGGTCCGCGGCTCCGCCGCGCTCCTACGCCCTCTTAGCTCAGTCGGTAGAGCATTTCCATGGTAAGGAAAAGGTCGTCGGTTCGATTCCGACAGAGGGCTCAGCATTCGGCGACGGGTGTCATATTTACAACCGGCCAGCCAACCGGCTGCGCCAAGGCGACGTAGCTCAGTTGGTCAGAGCATCCGGCTCATAATCGGAAGGTCATCGGTTCGAGCCCGATCGTCGCTACAGCAAGTTTTAAAAACATAACAACATCAACCCCGTACCTACTGGTACTCAAGTAAGAGGATAGAAATCATGTCTAAGGCGAAGTTTGAGCGTACGAAGCCTCATGTGAATATTGGAACGATGGGTCACATTGACCATGGTAAGACGACGTTGACTGCGGCGATTTCGCGTACGTTGGCTGATAAAGGTTTGGCGGAGTACACGCCTTTTGATCAGATTGATAAGGCTCCTGAAGAGAAGGCTCGTGGTATCACGATCTCGATTGCTCACATTGAGTACGAGACCGCGAATCGTCACTATGCGCATGTGGACATGCCTGGTCACGCTGACTACATCAAGAACATGATCA
>CAIQJP010000027.1 GCA_903872155.1 uncultured Actinomycetes bacterium
ATGGAAGATGCCGTGAATCATGGCGCCCTCCATAAAGGCGATCATTCCGGTGCGGATGACGGCTTCGGTATCAATGCCAGCATCTTTCATGCCGGCCACATCGTCAAAATTGAAACCAGATACTCGTTCCATCACCAAGACGCGGCGTGTTACTAGTTGTGGGTGTGGTCGAGGAACGACATAACCCTCTTGACCTAAGTCATGCAACATGGCGGCGACATCAAGCATGTTCGCCGCCTCAAGACGGAAGTCGAGTTCTTCAACAATCGTTTCAGCGAACAACTCAACGAGGGCTGGTGGATTAGCCAATGCTGCAATCGGAATACGACCAATTAAATATGGTGCAATCCACGCCATCACGGTGAGGTCTTTGCGAACGAGTGAAGCGACTCGGGGACGTTGCACTTTGACGACAACATCTTCGCCGGTGAGCAGACGAGCAGCGTGAACTTGGGCAATGGATGCGGCGGCAAGTTCTTTTTCGTCGAACCATTCGAAGACATCTTCTAAGCGAGCGCCCAGATCTTGCTCAACAGTTTGGCGAACAGTTGCAAATGGTTCAGCCGGAACTTGGTCGCGGCATTTTTTGAATTGATCAACTAGTTCGGCAGGGAAGAGACCTTCGCCAGAAGAGATGATCTGGCCGAGTTTGATGTAGGTCGGTCCAAGCGATTCGACTGCCTTGCGTAAGCGCAGTGAAACATCGGCGCGACTTTCGGAAATGTCATTGAACTTGCCGCGCTTCGTATTCAAGAACCAAGGGGCAAGAGCTCCGACTATCTGAGTGGCGACGGTAATGACGCGGACTCCTGGGGGTAGTCGTCGGGGAGTGGTTAAAGCCGGTACTTCGGCATTTGCTCGAGCCCGAAGATCTGCTGTGAGTGGCAACCAACGAACTTGATCTCGATCAACGACCCATGGGGCATTTTCGGTGAATGATCCCCACTTGAGGTCGCTCGGGGTGTCACTTGCTGGGCCAAATTCATTCACAGCGAAAGTCTGCCCGTCTTGCGCAAAGATTTCCTGTCGGACGACCACTGATTGGTGTGACAGTGAGTACGGCAAGTGGGTCGTTCCCGATATTGACTGACTAATGTCAAGGTTGGAACGCATTGGGGATTGCGGTCACATGAATCACGGGGGATTGCTATGGGCTCAGGAAATTCATTGCCAGATCGTTGGTTGACCGACTGGATTCCCAGTCAAAAACTGCCCGTATACACCCGTGCTAACGCTGGTGAGGTCCTGCCTGATCCGTGTAGCCCATTGTGTTGGACCGTTGTCTGGGAGCCTGGCGTTGTCATGGGTTGGCGCGACTGCCAAATGGATGTCGGCACATTTAGCGATCACGAAATGGATCAGCGCTATCCAGAAGTGGTCGGACTCTTCGGTGGTTACTTGTTCATCAATGCTTCAACGGCCCGTATGTTTGGAGTGCGTGGTCCTGGTCTCGCCCCCGAAATGATTGATGCCACGTACTTTGGTACTCACCCTGATGTGCCTCCGTACATTCCTGAGCCGTGGCATGAAAATGCCGAAAATACGGCGCGCCTGGGAGAATGGATGGGCCGTGTCATGACGGCACAAGCCCTTCCAGAGTTACTTGAAGATCAAGCAATTTCAAATGAGGCTCGAGCATCACGTCCTGACTTGGCAAACCTTGATGAAGTTTCGCTTGTTCATCGCATGCGTTCATTCACCGCAACTTTGCGACGCGACTTTCAACATCACCTCGATATGACTGCCGGAACTTCAATCGGACCAGGTGCACTTGGTGCGATCGCAGCAGCGTTGGGCGATCCGTCCTTGGTGCTGACTTTGATTACCGCTATTGGCGATGTTGATTCGGCGGCTCCA
>CAIQJP010000028.1 GCA_903872155.1 uncultured Actinomycetes bacterium
TCGGTCACTTCGCTGTGGTCGGCCTTGCGGGACAATGTGAAATTCTGTCGTTGAAAATATGGCAGAGATATTGCATCAGCCGCATCGGCGATTCGAATAGCAAGGGCCAGTTCTTCGGCGAGATTGATATCAGATGAGTTGTTCATGCAAACGACGATTCGGCGAAAGAGGTTTCATGGTTGACGATTCACAGGGGCGCAGAATCGTATGCCTTGATAATGCCATCTGCGTCGAGCCCAAGTTGGGCTAATAAACGATCGGGCTTGGCATGAGGCAAGAATTTTGTCGGCACACCGAGCGACTCAACTCGGCAGGTGCCACTGATTTCGCTGATATTGGCAGCGATTGACATGCCGACTCCGCCTTCACGAATGCCGTCTTCAATGGTGATGACGCGCTCGTGAGTGGCGGCATCTGCACACATCGCAGGGTCGAGAGGAGCACACGAACGAACATCCCAAACTGTGGCTTCAACGCCACGTTCTGCAAGACCTTCGGCCGCCTTGAGGGCTGCGGCCACCATTTTGCCGACTGCCAAAATTGCGACCTTGCCGTCGCCCTGACGCAGGCGAAGCGCGTTCAAACCAGATCCAACTTCGTCGTTGGGTACTTGACGCGCCGCACCCTTGGGGTAACGAATTGCCACTGGCCCTGAATCGGCAAGTGAAATTGCATCGTGCAACATCTGTTGTAGTTCTTGCGCGCTCGATGGGGCCAAGACGCGCATGCCAGGAACCTTGCACAAAAGTGCCATGTCGTAGATGCCGTGGTGGCTCGGGCCATCGTCACCAGTGATGCCAGCACGATCTAAACAAAAGATCACTGGCAAGCGATGTAATGCGACATCGTAAACAACTTGGTCCCAGGCGCGCGACAAAAATGTTGAGTACAACGCAACGATTGGTCGCAGTCCGCCCATGGCCATGCCGGCTGCGCCAGTGACTGCATGTTGTTCGGCAATACCAACATCAAAAAATCGTTGGGGGAATCGTTCTTGGAAAGGCAAAAGTCCAGTTGGTCCTGGCATCGCTGCAGTGATTGCGACGAGACGCGAATCGGTTTCGGCTTCTTTCAAAATTGCATCGGCGAAAGCCTGGGTGTACCCAGTTGGCACTGCTTTGGGTGGGCCGACAGCGGGGTCAAAGACGGGTGTGTCGTGTAAATGCTTTTCGTCGTCATCTTCGGCCGGCGAGTAGCCCTTGCCTTTTTGTGTGAGTACGTGGACGACAATGGGGCCTTCGCTTGATAAGTCTTCGGCGTTACGCAAAGCAATTTCAAGCTCGCGGACATCATGTCCATCAATGGGCCCGATATAGCGAACGCCAAGCGCTTCAAAGAACGAGGGTGGTTGCAAGAATTCGCGTACGGCAGCTTTGACGGCATCCATTCCTTTTTCGGCTTGCTGACCGACGACAGGAAGACCCTGCAACCACGATTCGATTTTTCGTTGGCGCTGGACGTACAACGGATTCATGCGAATACGAGTGAGGCTGCTCGAAAGAATTTCGGTGATGCGGTCGGGGAGTGGTGTTTTATCGACCGGCTCGAGTACTGCAGGCTGCTGAGTGAGATTCGAAATTGTTGGTGCATAACTACGACCATTGTCATTCAAGATGATGATGACACGTTGTTTGCTGTGTCCGAGGTTGTTGAGCGCTTCGTACGCCATACCACCAGTCATTGAACCGTCACCAATGACGGCAACAATGTGGCGGTGCTTATCAACGCCGGCTTCGCGAGCAACTGACATTCCGTATGCGTAGGACAACACGGTTGAGGCGTGACTATTTTCGATGTAGTCGTGTTTGCTTTCTTCGCGGCTTGGATAGCCCGATAGTCCGTCGGCCTGACGAAGTTGCGCAAAGCCAGCGGCGCGGCCAGTCACTATTTTGTGAACGTACGCCTGATGGCCGGTGTCCCACAAAATTGCATCGGTTGGTGAATCAAAAACCCGGTGGAGTGCCAATGTGAGCTCAACTGCTCCGAGGTTTGAACCAAGATGTCCACTGTTCGTCGCAACTGCTTGAACGATGAAGTCACGGATTTCTCCAGCGAGATCTTCAAGTTCGAGGTATGACAATCGGCGAAGATCAGCCGGCTCTTTGATGGATTCAATCGTCATAACGGTCTTCACGCTATCTCTGCGTGCCCGTGCCACAGAATTGGGCGATTAAGTGGGGCGTGACAGGGGTCAATTGGGTTGAGGAATCGTGTTGAGAGCACTGGCGGCTAAGAACTTGCGGTCAAGCCGTCGTTGATTTTGGCGATGTAACGCCCAGCCAGCCCAGGCGCCGATGGCAAGGGTAAGTTGTCCGCCGACACCGTCGATCCAATAATGATTGGCTGTGACCACGATGCAGAACAGCGTTGCTGCCGGATAGAGCAAGACCGCAATCTTGGCCCAGCGACGGCGCAAAAGGGGCCATACCGCAAAGGCGCACCAACTACTCCAGCCAATATGCATACTCGGCATCGCGGCGTATTGATTGGAAATCGTTTTCATGGCCTTTGAATCAAACGTCCAGAGTGCCCCGCCGTATTTCGGCAACGTATCAACAAATCCAAATGAGCCATCATCTTCGGTCTTGGCGAGTCCGTCAGGACCTTCATCGCGATATTTGCTTTCGATACATGAACCACCAAATCCGCCTTGTGACGGACAAGGTGAGTCAAGTAATCGTGGGGGCATCAACGGGAAGAGTGAAAATCCGACGATCGCAAGTGCAGTTGTAATAGCCAACGTGTTGCGCCATTGTGGGAAAACATCTTTGCGTTTGACAAAGAGGATCCAGAAGACCGCGAAGGTCACGATGAAGTGAGCAGTTCCGTAATAGGTATTCCAAAATTTGATGAATCCGCGGAATCTCAAAAACCAATCTTGGACGGACTCCTCATGAAAGAGTCCGATTGTTCTTTCAAAATGAATAATTCTCTCGGCGTTATGAAACGCACGAAGAGGCTTTTCGCCAGTCTCTAATGAAATATGGGCCGAACCGAAAAGATTACGACTCCATGAATACAGCAAATAGAAGGCGCCCATAATGAGTGCTTCTTTCCACCAGTAAGTGCGATGTTCGCGCTGAACAGAATTTGAGTTGTTCGTCGCATCGACAGCCGCATTCACCCCAACAATCTAGGCAATCATTGGTCGTTGTAGTACCTTTCAGCAGATGTCTGGCCGAATATTCAGCAAGAAAAACTATGCCTTGCTGATTTTCGTCGTTGCATTTTTGACCCTTCTGGGAGCCGCAGGTTTCCGCTCAACCCCAGGAATCCTCATCGACCCCTTGCATGCTGAATTTGGCTGGGGTCGTGGGACTGTTGGGACTGCAGTCAGTATCAACGTTTTGCTGTTTGGCTTTATTGGTCCCTTCGCTGCGGCACTGCAGGGCAAATATGGCCTCCGTCGAGTCACAGTGATTGCTCTGTTGGTGATTTCAACAGGTGCCTTGTTAACAACTCAGATGACAGCAACGTGGCAGTTGTATCTCTTGTGGGGCGGAGTTGTCGGTACTGGATCGGGCTGTATGGCGACGGTCTTTGCCTCAACAGTTGCCAGTCGTTGGTTTGTACAACGACGTGGTTTGGTCATGGGCGCTTTAACCGCCGCGACTGCGAGTGGTCAATTGATTTTCTTGCCAGTACTGACGCGTATTGCGGATCATCATGGTTGGCGTTGGGTTGGGTTCACAATTGCCATTTCAGCACTGGCGGTGGTCCCGTTGGTCGGACTGTTCTTGCGGAA
>CAIQJP010000029.1 GCA_903872155.1 uncultured Actinomycetes bacterium
AGCACAACCATCTATTGCACAGGTTTCGTGGGCTGATTCGAGCGCTCGGCGCTGGTGGGCGGTGGCCAATCGTTTGGACCGCCCCACATCAATCGGAACCGATGGGCCATTCAGCACCACCGGAATGATGTCGGCATCACATGCGATGCGTCGGACGGTCTCAATGGGCAGGTCGGCTCCGAAACTGGTTCGGCAAACCGTTGTGTCGGTGTGCGCCTTTACTTTGTTTTGCAACGTTTCAAGATCGACGTGCACAACAAGCTCGGCCCGCACTGGGCGATCGGCCATCGCTCCTGATATTTCTCCGCCTCGAACCAGTTCAAGAATGGCCAACGCATTGCGGTGATGATTCGGCTCAATGCCCGGAGCGATCTCAAGTCGAACATCGCCGTCGCCTGAATGGAACATGGCTTCAACGCGCTGGCTGACGAGGTTTTGGAAGATCGCTCCGCGTTCGGGATCGAATTGACCGCGAACTTGTAGGTTTCCGTCAACATCGTTCCACATTTTGAAGTGGGTTTCGCGGCGTTGTTGCTCAAGTCGGCTCAGCCCACCGTCGGAAACCAATGCCTTGGCAGTGTTCTTGACGTGACGATCGAAATCGTCGGCATTCATGTGGGTTGCGGCATTGATGAGCGCCGGCAGGCGTTCAATGAGTGCGTCGGGCTTGTCGCCAACGATCTTGAAGGCCCGTGAGAGTCCGTCAATGTGAGCCACGCTGATATCGCCGGTGCTGAGTGCATCACCAAATACGGGAGCCGTGTCGATGGTGCTGTGGCGATTCACGGTGTCGCGGGCTTCGCGTCGAGACAACTGGCCGTCGCGCATGAGAGTGATCTCGGGGTCGGCTGGGCGTATTGACGAGAGCTCGGCGAGCAGACTCATTCGTTCAGCGGCCAAGGTTGACTCGGTGCGTTTGATATCGGCGAGTCGTTTGATGATGACATCAACGCGGTCGTGAGTGGCGAGAATGTCGCACAACGTTGGCATGTTTTACCTCCTGACTATTGAGTAGGTCTCGCCATGTTTTGCAGATGTTGCGAGATCAATTGGTTAGCCGGGAAGCAATATTCAAATTAGTCAGGGGGTGTGGCAGAGTTTCCGAACTCAAGAAAATTCTGAGGAATTTTGAGGTCAAAAGTCTGAATCAACTAGGAAGGCAAACAAGGCTGCGGCCATATTGATTAGAAATACTGATATGGATCAAAGGATTTTCTGCCTCTGATTGATATGGATCTATGAATAGATTGTCCAGCATGTCAAATTCTTCGGGAGCAAAATCTTCGACGAAGAAATATGTGTGGACACTGTTGATCATTTCTTTCGCAGGGATTTTGTGTGCCGGAACAATTGTTGGAGCCAACGCAACTACGGGTCTATCTCCTTCGACGTATACGCCGGTTAACCCATTGCGTCTGCTCGATACGCGATCAACTGGAAAAGTTGGAGCACTCAACGGGACTGGCGATGCACGAATGTTGCAGGTGACCGGGACGATCCAAACATCAATTGGCAATGCTGCAGTAGTTCCACTTGGTTCTACTGCTGCGGCATTTAATGTCACAGTTGTAGATGGGGAAGCTGGAAACTCCGGAGGGTATGTGACGGTGTATCCATGTGGCACTCGGCCCGATGCATCGAACCTGAATTTTGTGCAAGGTCAAACAGTTCCAAATGCTGTCACGTCGCCAATTTCGGATGCGGGTTTTGTTTGCTTTTATGTTTATGGGAAAGCCCATTTGTTAGTTGACCTTGTCGGCTATTACCAACGTGCTGAAGATGTGTTTGGTTCTGGGGGAAGTTCAGCTGCTGGTCCACAAGGACCGCAGGGAGTAGCGGGTTCGATGGGTCCTCAGGGACCACAGGGTGCAATTGGGCCGACCGGCTCTCAAGGACCTGCAGGATCCCAGGGACTTCAAGGTATTCGTGGTGAAACAGGGGCCGATGGAGTTGCTGGTCCTCAAGGTCCGCGGGGATTGTTGGGTCTGCAAGGTCCTGCTGGTGCAACAGGTGAAACGGGCGGAACTGGTCCGCAAGGCCCATCTAGTTCAAATGGTGTTGATGGTGCGCAGGGTCCTGCAGGCCCGCAAGGTGCAGCAGGTGTAACTGGTCCTGCGGGAGTACAAGGGTCTGCTGGGCCGCAGGGCCCTTCTGGTTCGAATGGTGTTGATGGTGCGCAGGGTCCTGCAGGCCCGCAAGGTGCAGCAGGTGTAACTGGTCCTGCGGGAGTACAAGGGTCTGCTGGGCCGCAGGGCCCTTCTGGTTTAAATGGTGTTGATGGTGCGCAGGGTCCCGTTGGTCCTCAAGGTGCGACTGGGTACTTGGGTCCAAACCTATTGAAGCCTCTTGTTGAACCGCTGGTGTCTCGTTCCCAAATTACCGCCCCGAACGATTGGGCAACAGTGGTGACACCCTACGACGGTTGGCCGATGGGGTGGGCAAGTTACGCGTCGGGCACAAAAATGAGGGCCGTAGCTCTCGTGACAATCGGGCTTTACGGTACCGATGTACCTGTGTTTTCGCCAATGACGATTTGTGTACGTTTAGTTGCATCAGGATCGCCGATTTCTGGTTCGGATGGATGTGTTAGTGAAACGTCGTCTGATTTTCAAGTAATTTCAAATTCGGTAGATAGCAGTTACTACATGCTTTATCGAACAGTCAAAGTTCGTATACGTGGACCAGAAGTATCTGTGGTGAGCAGCGATGTTTCAATGGATCTCTATTTTGCAGCAACACCTTTTTCGCCATTATCGCGGTATGGACCTTCTTACGGAAGCGCCAGAAACGATGTGATGACCCTTGATCGTGTTTACTTACAGATCACTCCGCCCTAACTGGAGCGAAGATGTTCTTCTTGGGGTGCTGGCCAGAAATTTGAATTAGTCTCATTTAATGCTTGCCTACATGGCCACAAAGGCTCAATTCTTATTAGATGCTCCGACGATTGAAGACATTGTTAAAGCTTCAGTCAAGAAAAATCTGAACTTGTCGGTCGGTGAAAGCGAATACCAAGCTTGGCGAAATTCATTAGGAAACGCGATGTTCCACGTTATGAATGATTCTGAAATCCCAGGAGACGCGACGGTGGCAGTCGAGTATCGGTTGAACGGACGAAAGTTTCGAATTGACTTTATGATTTCTGGCAAAGACGGCGCTGGCAAAGACTCTCTCGTCATTGTTGAACTTAAGCAATGGTCGGTTGTTGAGTTCTCTGCACTGGGCGACCATGTGAAGACTTATGTCGGTGGTGGACTTCGTGATGAAAGGCACCCTTCCTATCAAGCATGGAGTTACGCGAGTCATCTGACGAACTTCAATGAATATGTTTACGAAAACAGTCTTTCAGTAAGCGCGTGTGCGTACCTCCACAACTGCAATTCAAAGCAGATTCTTCAAGATGAGAGATATTCAGAGCAGACATCCAAGGCACCAGTTTTTCTCAAGGGCGAGATGGCCTCACTCAGGACTTTGATAAAGAAAGAGATTGTTTCCGGTTCAAATGAAGAAGCGTTGCGCAGAATTGACTCATCGCCAATGCGGCCATCACGGCAATTGGCAGAAGTAGTCGGAAACATGTTGCAGGGCAACGAAGAATTCGTTCTTTTGGATGATCAAAAAACTGTCCTTGAGAAAATCGTCAATGCTTCAACCAAATCTCAGGTTGAGACTAAACAGGTATTGATCATTAAGGGCGGTCCCGGTACTGGCAAATCGGTGATCGCGATCAACGCCTTGGCCCGATTATCCGCTCTTCGTCTTAACGCTCGATACATAACCCCGAATGCTGCACCGCGTGCTGTTTTTGAGGCAAAGTTAAAAGGTTCAATGCCAACGGTTGAAATTCACGAACTATTCAGTGGTTCGGCTGCTTATGCGGGCATCAAGAAAGATTCCTACGACGTACTAATTGTTGATGAGGCTCATCGATTGAAATTGAGATCGCAGTACGCAAAAGGCGGAGTTAACCAGATCAAAGAAATTATTGATTCCGCTCGTACCTCAATCTTCTTTATTGATGAAGCTCAAAAGGTCACTTGGAAAGATATTGGTGAAATCGCAGCGATTGAGGAATTTGCATCGAACGTTGGAGCTGAAGTTGAACATTTAGAGCTTTCTTCTCAATTCCGTTGTAACGGCTCCGATGACTACATGGCATGGATAGATGATGTTCTTGGTGTGCGAGTAGACGACGAAAGTTACTTCTCGCCTGAAAAGTTTGATTTTCGGGTACTTGATAGTCCAACAGAGTTGCTGAATTTGATCAAGGAAAAGAACTCCGTAAATAATCGATCACGGGTTGTCGCTGGATATTGCTGGGACTGGGTGAGTAAGAAGTCGCCATCGCTTTTTGACATTGAATTCCCAGAGTTCGGTTTTAAGGCTGAGTGGAATCTTGAGTCTCAAGGAAGTGAATGGATCATCCAACTTGATTCAGTAAACGAAATTGGATGCATACATACATGTCAAGGTCTCGAACTCGACTACGTCGGGGTGATTGTTGGCCCAGATCTGGTTATCGGGGGTCAAGGTTTGGTTACTGACCCTGCTGCTCGCGCCAAAACTGACAGGTCGCTTCATGGATTCAAAAAGGAATTGAAGGTTGACCATGAAAAAGCAATGAAGAAGGCTGATGAGATAATTCGTAACACCTATCGCACCCTGATGACACGTGGGATGAAGGGTTGCTTCGTGTATTTCTCTGATCCAACTACTGCGGAGTACTTTAAAACGCGGATGCTCGAAGCCTTATAGTTATTGCTACTTGGGCTTTAAAGACCCACAATCGCAGAATCTGAGTTTTCATGAGTGACTTTGCCGAATTAAAACAACAAGTTGATGCTTTCGCCGCAGAGCGTGAATGGGAACGATTCCACACGCCAAAGAATCTTGCTATGTCGGTCGCTATTGAGGCCGCCGAATTGATGGAGATTTTTCAGTGGCTAACCCCTGAGCAGGCGGCTGATGTTATGAACGACCCGCAAAAAGTCCGTGACATAAAAGGCGAGATCGCTGATGTTCTGTTGTATCTCGTTCGACTCAGTTCTGTGCTCGGTATTGATCCGATTGAAGCTGGCCTCGCTAAAGTTGAAGAGAACCGCTCGCGTACTTGGGATTTTTGAAGCCAATCAATTCTTCTTTGGTTCCCAATCGGGGTTGAATCCTTTGAGGTAGGTATAGAAGTCGACATCACCTGTTGTAGTGGTGTTCAACATTATCGCCATTGACATGGTGGCTTTCGAAATGTCGGCGCCGACCATGTTCGCTCCCGTCAAGTTCACGTTCGTGAAATTGGTTCCAATGACAATGGCATCCCGCAGTTGTGCAAATACCAATTGCGCGTCGGTGAAATCGGCACCAGACAGATTTGCACTTCTAAAGTTTGCTCCGTTCAGCCAAGCACCACGAAAGTTCGCCCCACGTAAGTCGAAGCCATCTAGCTGAGCACCACCAAGATCTCGTCCCGACAAGTCACAGCCCGGCCCAATGAGAACACTGATCGTGCTCTCGATAGAAATCTTCTCACCCGATTTGGTCCGCTCAATACGGCGAATAACAATGTCGCGTTGCTCAATCGGACCCCAAGGTAATTCTTCAACTGGGGTTGTCACATCGGCCGGTACTGCGTCCTCGGCCGCGTCTGGTTCGGACGCATTAACTGGTTCATTCGTCTCGTAATGAACAAGCCGGGGTTTGCCCTCGACCCAATCTTCAATAAAGCGTTTGATCGCGCTGATGAGGTCACTCATGATTTCCTCCATTGATCCCAGCGTTGCCACCTTTTCCTATTGGACGGTTGGCGGATCGTCAGCGGGCTGGGTCCCTCGGATCCTCTGAATGGACAAACCGAACCATATCCGAAGCCAAACCAGCATGTCTCCCGATTATTCACACTGAAAAGTGCCTGCTCACGAAACCTTTCCGAACTCTGCCATACCCCTTCTTTACGGTCCTGTTCGTCCGGATGTCCAAAGATTTTTCAGAAATCTGGTCACAAAGGTCAACAGTTCGGCCCTAGCCGACACTGCTACATAAAACGCACGTATAGGAAGGCAGACCTCAATGCGCAGACACCATCGTCAGACTCATCGATACAGCGGTTGTCCCGCCCAAGCACTGACCCCCGAAGAAAACGACGAATTGCTCGACCGTTTTATTGAGAGTCTCAACAACAAAATTGACGCCGAAGAATTGGCGCGCCGTGATCTGCCGCACGGAGTCTTAGCCGCATCTGCCGACGGCGGAATTCCATCTGTCTACGGTCCGTTCACAAACTCGATTGAAGCTGCTGCGTTTGCGCGCCAACTCGAACAAAAACTTGGAGCGCTTGACAACAACGTGCACTTCCAAGTCATCCCCATCGACAGCCCCGAATAAATCAGTTGTGCTTCTGGTGTGGTTTTATTCGGTAATAGCGAATGAAACGACACCAGAACCACAAACGAACAATGGGCAGACATCGCTCACGGTCTAGCGTGTCAGCGTGACTTCTGTTTCTGATTTGGTTTTCGCAGGCGCTGGTGCGCTTGCCGCTGGTGGTATCAACGCAATCGCAGGTGGCGGAACCCTCGTGTCGTTCCCGATTCTCGTTGCCCTCGGCGTGCCAAGCGTGCACGCCAATGCCACGAACACTGTTGCTTTATGCCCCGGCTATTTCGGCGGAGCCTTTGCCCAACGTGCCACTGTCGGCCAACACAAAGCTCGTTTGCGTCGCCTGCTTCCCTTTGCCGGACTCGGCGGATTACTCGGATCCATCCTTCTTGTCATCACATCCGACTCTGTTTTCCGCAACCTCGTTCCGTTCCTCATCTTGATGGCCTGCGGACTGCTCGGATTTCAAGACGGCATCAAAAAGCGAGTCTTCGCTCATCGCAAAGCCGATCCGTCTCGGTCAGCGACACAGAAGCCAACACACGAGGCAACCATCCCACTCATCATTTCGGTCTTCGCTGCATCGATCTACGGCGGATACTTCGGCGCTGGCCTTGGCATCATGCTGCTCGCCGTCACCGGACTCTTGCTTGATGACGAACTGCCCAAGCTCAACGCCCTCAAAACCGTGTTGTCATTTGTGATCAACGTGTTGGCGGCGTCGTTCTTGGTGTTCTCGGGCAAAGTCGAATGGCATTTCGTCGCGGTGATGGCCCCTGCAAGTTTGGTCGGTGGCCATTTCGGTGGAATGCTCGCCGGCAAAATGAATCCCAAAGTCATGCGGGCGATTGTGATCACCTTCGGTGTCGCCGTCGCCGTAAAAATGTTGATCTGGTGAAATAGTTGATCTGGTAATCCAGAACCGAAACACTGCCGAAATACTCACGGCCTAACCTGAGCACGTGCATCTGTCTCCTCACGAACAAGAACGACTCCTTGTCCACGTGGCCGGCGAAGTCGCCGAAAAACGTAAAGCTCGCGGACTCAAACTCAATTATCCCGAAGCGATTGCTTTGCTCACATCGTGGGTCTACGAAGCCGCTCGTGACGGTCGCACCGTTGTCGATCTCATGGATGCGGGCCGACATGTATTAACTCGCGCCGATGTCATGGACGGTATTCCCGAAATGATTGACGACATTCAAATCGAAGCCACATTTCCTGACGGCACAAAACTGGTCACGTTGCACCAGCCGATCCGGTGATTGGGATATCTATGTCTGAAATAACTATGTCTGAGAGTTCTTACATCATCCCCGGCGAAGTCACTGGTCCTGACGGAGTCATTGAACTCAATGCCGGACTCGCGAAACTTACACTCACTGTTGTCAACGATGGCGACCGTCCCGTGCAAGTTGGTTCGCACTATCACTTTGCCGAAGTGAACCCGTCGCTCAACTTTGATCGAGTTGCCGCCCACGGTTTTCGCCTTGATATTCCCGCTGGGACATCGGTGCGTTTTGAACCAGGTCTTGAACGTGACGTTGCACTTGTTGCATTAGGTGGCGATCGCATCGTGGCCGGGCTCCGCGGACAAGTCGCCGGAAAGCTAGATATATCAAAGACAGATAAACAGGGCGGTCAGAACAATGGCTGAGATCAGTCGCGCGCGTTACCGCCAACTCTTTGGCCCAACCACCGGTGATCGTGTTCGCTTGGCCGACACCGATCTGCTGATTGAAGTTGAACACGACTATTGCGTGGGCGGAGACGAAGCAGTTTTTGGCGGCGGCAAAGTCATCCGCGAATCAATGGGTCAGTCGGCTCGCACTCGCGCCCAAGGCACTCCCGATGTGGTCATTACTGGCGTGGTGATTCTTGATCATTGGGGAATCGTCAAAGCCGACGTTGGTATTCGCGATGGTCGCATTTGTGGCATTGGCAAAGCCGGTAATCCCGACACCATGAGCGGTATTGATCCCGCACTCATCATTGGTCCATCGACCGAAATCATTGCGGGTAACGGACGCATCCTGACTGCTGGTGCAATCGATTGCCACGTGCATCTCATTTGCCCACAAATTGTTGATGAAGCATTGGCTTCTGGAATCACCACCATCATCGGTGGCGGAACTGGTCCGGCCGAAGGAACCAAAGCCACCACCGTTACGCCTGGTGCATGGAACCTGTCGCGTATTCACCAAGCCATGGACACCATGCCCATCAACGTGGTGTTGTTGGGTAAGGGCAACACGGTCTCGCACGAAGGTTTGCACGAACAAGTACTTGCTGGTGCTGGTGGATTCAAGTTGCACGAAGACTGGGGCACCACGCCCGCAGTGATTGATGCGTGTCTCACCGTTGCCGATCGCACCGGGGTGCAAGTTGCAATTCACACGGACACGCTGAATGAAGCAGGTTTTGTTGAGTCAACCCTTGCTGCCATTGCTGGTCGTTCAATTCACACGTATCACACCGAAGGTGCCGGTGGTGGACACGCTCCCGACATCATCACTGTTGCGTCGTACGCAAACGTGTTGCCATCTTCTACCAACCCAACTCGTCCGTACACGGTCAACACATTGGCTGAACACCTTGACATGTTGATGGTGTGTCACCACCTCAACCCAACCGTGCCCGAAGATTTGAGCTTTGCTGAAAGCCGCATTCGTCCATCAACCATTGCTGCCGAAGATGTATTGCACGACATGGGTGCCATTTCGATTATCGGTTCAGACTCTCAAGCAATGGGTCGCGTGGGTGAAGTGATTTTGCGAACCTGGCAAACCGCTCATGTGATGAAGAAGCGACGTGGTGCATTGCCCGGCGACGGTGAGGCCGACAACAATCGTGCGCGTCGTTATGTTGCTAAGTACACAATCTGTCCAGCGGTGGCACATGGGCTTGAACACGAAATCGGTTCGATTGAAGTTGGCAAGTTGGCCGACGTGGTTTTGTGGGAGCCCAAGTTCTTCGGAGTTCGCCCGCATGCAGTGGTGAAGGGTGGTCTCATTGCCTGGGCTGCGATGGGCGATGCCAATGCATCGATCCCCACGCCCCAACCAGTTTTGGCACGGCCAATGTTTGGCGCGCAACCACGAGCTGCTGCCGCAACCAGCCTCACCTTTGTGGCGCAACAAGCAATTGATGACGGCGTGGCCGAGCGACTTGAGCTCACGCGTCGATTGGCGGTTTTGGGCGATACACGTCAGCGTGGCAAGAAAGATTTGCCGATGAACGATGCCAGGCCGCTCATTGAAGTCGATCCCGATACGTTCGCCGTGCGAGTTGACGGCCAACTGATTGACGAACAACCAGTGGCCGAGTTGCCCATGGCCCAACGTTATTTCTTGTTCTGATGACTGGAACATTGTTGTGAATGAGCAGAGCTCTCGTGGCTCAAACCTCGCCACGCTTTTGTTATTAGCCGATAGTCGTTTCCCGACTGGTGGCCATGCACATAGCGGGGGAGTCGAATCAGTTCACGCTCTCGGACGCATGACCACCATTGCCGAACTTGAATTGTTTATTGATGGTCGCTTGGCAACGTCCGCAAAGACCGACGCGGCCTTTGCTGCTGCGGCGTGTGCGCAGCCCAACAACCTTGTTGCACTCGATCACGAACTTGAAGTACGCACTCCATCGCCCAAGTTGCGTGACGTGAGTCGTTCATTAGGTAGGCAAATGATTCGTGTGGCGTTGCGCGCTTGGCCAAGCCTCGATGCCACCACATTGCGCAGTATCAATGTCAACGGACCCATGCAGCCCGTTGCCTTGGGTGCCGTTGCGTACGCTGCTCAATTGTCGCCGCACGACGCGGCATTAGTTTCGCTGCACCATTTTATGGGCATGGCTACAACTGCCGCGGTTCGTCTTGTTGGTCTTGACCCGTTTGATGTGCAAGCCATCGCTGCACGAATCGCATCACGACTTGATGACATTGCCGCAGAAGCTGCATTATTCGCCTACAAAACCAGTTCTGAATTGCCCGCATCAACCAGTCTGCTCGCCGACATTATGGCCGAGCACCACGCCACATGGGAGGTGAGGCTCTTTGCCTCCTGATCATCAACCCAGTCACAGTCACGATCACAGTCATGATCACGATCATGATCACAGTCACTCAACGTTCCCTTCGAGCGTTCAAGGGACGCGTCCGTTGCGCATCGGCATTGGTGGGCCAGTGGGCAGCGGCAAAACCGCGCTTACTGCTGCGCTATGTCGATTACTCGCAAATGAACTCAGCATGGTTGTCGTTACCAACGACATCTTCACGACCGAAGATGCTGAAGCACTACGACGCATGGCGGTGTTGCCCGACGATCGCATTGTGCCGGTTGAAACTGGTGCGTGTCCGCACACTGCGATTCGCGATGACATCTCGGCCAACCTTGATGCCGTTGAACGTCTCGAATCGTTGCATACTCCGGTTGATCTCACCTTGATTGAAAGTGGCGGCGACAACTTGACGGCCATCTTTAGTCGGGCCTTGGTTGATCGGCAGATCTTTGTGATCGATGTGGCGGGCGGAGACAAGGTGCCGCGAAAAGGTGGACCCGGTGTCACCACCGCCGACTTGCTGGTGATTAACAAAACCGATCTTGCGCCGTTGGTCAATGCCGATCTGTCAGTGATGGACCGTGACGCCAAGATTCGTCGCGGCGACCTGCCAATCTGTTTTACCTCGCTCGTTCAACCTGCTGGCGCGAGCGCCGTTGCCGAATGGGTGCGAGCACAAATCGCGGCCTGGACATCATGATCGCTGCAACCGAAGTCACTGTCGTGCTGTCAAGCAACGGGAGTTCAGTGATTGATCGGTTGCATTGCGAATCGCCGCTAACCGTTCGGGTAGATAATTCTGGAGCTATCCCAACCTTGATGATCGTCAATACTGCGGCTGGTCCATTGAGCGGTGACGAGTTTTCGTTTTTACTTCATGTCGCCGACGGTGCACATGTACGCGTGCGTTCGGTCGCGGCGATGTTGGTGCAGCCCGGACCGTCAGGGGATTGGTCGCATTTCAATACAACGATTCAACTTGGCAAGAATTCGTCACTTGATTGGTGCACCGAACCTCTCATCAGTGTTCAGGGCAGTCGTCATCGCTCGTTGACCAAAGTTGAAGCGCACTCAACAGCACGGATGTATTTGTCAGAGTCGCTCTTACTTGGTCGATCGAATGAATTATCAGGTGAAATCACCTTGCGCCAGCGCATCAAAGTTGACGGACACTCGGTTCTTGACCATGAAACACAGCATGGAACCTCGGCGTTGTTGGGTCTTGGTGCGCACGGCCCGTGGCGTTATATGCGTTCGGCTGTATCGCTAGGTGAGCAAGCCGCAATAGAACCAGAGAGCGAAGTATCGCTTGAAAGTGTCCGCGGAGTTTTCCCAATCGCACAAAGTTGTTCACTCGAAATTGAATGCGCAACACGATCGACTACGAGTCAACACAATCACGAAACATTCAGGTAACAGTGCGCTCGTAATTTCTTGAGCATGCCCCTAGATCTATCAAACAGTTTTTCGCATTTCACTCAGCCAACTACTCATCGTTTGGCGGCGACACCCGAAACTGTTTATTGGGGTTATATCGATCGCGATCAACCACCGTGTCTCACAGTGAACGATGGAGACATCATCGAAATTGAAGCCATCACACATCATGCTGGTGATGCGCCCGATCTGTTGATGGATGACGGCATCCGTGAAATCTGGAAAGCAATTCCCGAATCAACTCGCGGACCAGGCGTACATATCTTGACCGGACCGATTCATGTACGTGGTGCCGAACCTGGAGACACATTGGCCGTTCGAATTCTTGGAATGGTTCCACGTTTGCCCTACGGTTCGAACCTCGCAGCCAACTGGGGATTGCTCTACGACAAGTTCAATAAAGAGCGCGTCACGATCTACGGACTGGATGATTCAACCGATGGAAGTTTTGGATCAACTGCAAGCCCGAGTTTTGCTTTTGATTTCACAGAGCGACCGATCTACGACTTGCCCGGTGTGTTGAGCGAAGAAGCGAATAATCCGCGTCAACCGTTTTCTCGCAATGTGAAAGTTCCCGTGCGCCCACACTTTGGTGTCATGGGAGTTGCGCCGCAAGAGTCGGGGCGCTTGTCGTCGATTCCTCCGAGTGTGTTTGGTGGCAACGTTGACAACTGGCGTCTCGGACCCGGCGCAACGATGTGTTATCCAGTGTTTGCTCCAGGAGCGAACCTATTTGTTGGCGATCCGCACTTCGCCCAAGGTGATGGAGAGATGTGCGGAACGGCAATTGAGGCTTCGTTGAATGCCGTTATTCAAGTGACAGTACTCAAGGGGATCGGCAATACGTCACCGATCATGCAATACGACAATCGTTGGTTGACCCACGGGTTCGGTGCCGACCTTGATGCTGCAATGCGTATGGCAGCCGAGCAGATGTTGTGGATGTTGCAAGAACACGGTGGATTGTCAGCCGATGATGCGTACTCGTTGGCGTCAGTTGCGGTCGACCTTGGAATCACCCAAGTCGTTGACGGCACCTTGGGCTGCCACGCCTCATTCGACCGCTCCATCCTCATCTAATCCCGTGCTTCTGGTGTGGTTTTATTCGGTAATAGCGAATGAAACGACGCCAGAATCAAATAGTTTTGAAGCATGACATCAATGCTTGAACGTTCGGCCCGCATTGTTGACGGAACCGACGCAGCACCAATAGGTCTGAAAGTCACAGTTGATGCCGCTCCAGTTGAAGAAGTCGCACCTGGTATTGGCGTTATTGAATCATTTAGCAACGTCGTTGTCTTCAACACCGACGACGGACTCACGTTGTTCGACGTCTCGCACGGCATGGCCGCCAAGAGTGTCGTTGCCAGCCTTCGCTCGTGGTCAAACGACCGAGTCAACACTGCGGTCTACACCCACGGTCACACCGACCACGTTGGTGGCGCGGGCGCATTCAACGCCGACGCAAATAAGCGTGGAGATCAAGCAATCAACTATGTCGCTCACGAGGCTGTCGTTGATCGCTTCGATCGCTACAAGTTGACGAATGGCTACAACGGCTACATCAATATGCGTCAGTTCCGTTTACCCGGACCCATGTTCCCGAGCGACTTCGTGTATCCCGACACCACGTTTCGTTCCGAAACCACACTCGACATTGGCGGTCGATCATTTGAACTTCATCACGCCCGCGGCGAAACCGATGACCACACGTGGGCCTGGGTCCCTGACTCAAAAGCCGTATGTGTCGGCGACTTATTTATTTGGCAGTTTCCCAATGCCGGCAATCCGCAAAAGGTGCAACGCTTCGCCTGGGAGTGGGCCGTCGCATTACGCGCCATGGCCGCCAAGCAACCCGAATTGATGTTGCCCGCTCATGGCATGGCCATCGGCGGAAAAGAACGAGTTGGCCAAGTGCTTACCGATACTGCGGCAGCACTTGAATCACTGCACGAACAGACTCTGGCATTAATGAATAGCGGCGCACGTCTTGATGATGTGATTCATCAAGTGCGTTTGCCAAAAGAACTCGCTGATAAGCCATTCTTGAAACCCACGTACGACGAACCCGAATTTGTGGTGCGCAACTTGTGGCGTTTGTATGGCGGTTGGTATGACGGCAATCCCGCCAACCTCAAGCCCGCAACCGAAGTTGCCTTAGCAACTGAAATGGCTGCACTCGCTGGTGGGGCAGAGGCCCTTGCTGCTCGCGCTGAAGAACTTGCCAACCAAGGAGATTTCCGTTTGGCCTGTCATCTCATCGAAATGGCCGTCACCGCCGAACCAGATATCAAACGTATTCACGAGATTCGGGTGGCGATTTATAACGAACGCCGCAAAATCGAAACCTCGTTCATGGCAACGGGTATTTACCGATCGGCGGCTCTCGACTCAAAAGCCCGCCTCGAAGAACTCTGATCTAACGCAAAGCTTTGAACATCAAGCCAACTGTCGCCATTGTCGTTGCATGGATAAAAATTGCCGTATAGAAATTCAAGAGGATTGTTGAGGTTGAGGTCTTGTAAATCTCGGCTCGAACTTCAGACAAACCAGGCTTGGCTTGTTGAATCTCCAGCGAAACTTTGCGAAGTTGTTCTTCGACTCGGTGAAGCTTTTCATTCATATGTTTGATGGTCCT
>CAIQJP010000030.1 GCA_903872155.1 uncultured Actinomycetes bacterium
CAAGAGATGATGTTGACCGGTCGGGTAATTGATTCTGCGGAGGCGTATCGCATTGGTTTGCTGGTTGATCGCGTTTCCGATAGTGATCTTGAAAAAGTTGCAATCGCGAAGGCCGAACAGATCATGCTCAATACTCCGTTTGGTGTTGCGCTCACCAAAGAAGCGATGTGGACGGCTCTCGAGATACCGGCAATGCAATCAGCGATTGATTTAGAGAATCGTCAGCAAATTATGGCGAGTCGCACTGAAGATGCCCGTGAAGCCATGATGGCGTTTATGGAAAAGCGACCACCGAATTTTCAGAACAAGTAATTCTGCAACGTATTAGTTGCTGCGAACTGTTACGGGTACTTCGCCACCGGTGAGCGGATGGTGACAAGCCACGAAGTGACCTGGCTCGATCTCGCGCAGTGTCGGTTCTTCGCTGCGGCAACGATCTGATGCGTTGGGGCAACGGGGGTTGAAGCGACAGCCAGCAGGTGGCGAAACCGGCGATGGCGGCTCGCCCTCAACGCTGATCTTCTTGATTGCAACCGTGGGGTCGGGAACCGGGATCGATGACAACAAGACATCGGTGTACGGGTGTGCAGGATTGCGGTACAGATCGTCGCTGCTGGAGACTTCGCAAATCTTGCCGAGGTACATCACTGCAATGCGATCGCTAATGTTCTTGACGACAGCCAAGTCATGGGCGATGAATACCAATGTCAATTCGAATTCTTTTTTCAGGTCTTCGAGAAGGTTGACCACTTGAGCTTGGACGCTGACGTCAAGGGCCGATACTGGCTCGTCACAAATAATCATTTGTGGATTGAGCACAAGTGATCGCGCAATGGAGATGCGCTGACACTGACCGCCAGAGAATTGGTGGGGCTTACTTTCGGCGGCTCGTTGTGGGTCAATGCCGACATGTTCAAGAATCTTGTCGACAGCGGCTAACTGTTCGGCGTTTGTGCCACGCTTCCAGATTGACAAAGGCTCAAGCACAATGTCGCGCACATTTCGACGGGGGTTGAGCGATGAAATCGGATCTTGAAAGATCATTTGAATCTTGGTACGAGCTTCACGCATCGCTTCACCTGACAATGTGGTGAGTTCGGTGCCGTCAAAAATGACCGAGCCAGATGTCGGGCTCGGAAGTTGCATGATGGCGCGACCAGTTGTGCTCTTGCCGCAACCTGATTCGCCCACGATGCCGAGAGTCTCGCCTTTAAGAACGTCGAAAGAGATTCCACTCACTGCATTGACTTTGAGGCCGGTGCGACCAATTGGAAATTCAACCACGAGGTCTTCGACTCGTAAAAGAACGTTTTGATCATCGCGAAGATGCGCTTTGCCGGTGCCAGCCATTAGTTCGATCCTTCAGACTCAACAAGTTCGCCTTTGCGGGTTAATTCGACTCGGCGTTCTAAGTATTCGGGTGAGCCGACGGGGTAGAAACAGCGGTACGTATGGTCGGGTGAATCGGCTTGCTGTAATTCGGGCTCTTCGTTCAGGCACAGGTCGCGCACATATGCACAACGAGGCGCAAAGCGACAACCCTTGGGTGGGTGAACAATGTCTGGCGGCCGACCGGGAATGGTTGACAAACGTGAGTGTGAAGGTTGATCAAGACGCGGAATGCTGCTGAGCAATGCTTCGGTGTACGGCATTTTGGTATTGGCAAACAATGTCTTGGTGGGTGCCTTTTCGACAACTTTGCCGCCGTACATCACAGCGATCTCGTCGGTGTAGCCAGCGACAACACCAAGGTTGTGCGTCACAAGTAAAAGCGACATATTGCGCTCACGCTTTTGCTCACTCAACAATTCAAGAATCTGCGCTTGCACTGTGACGTCAAGTGCAGTTGTGGGTTCATCGGCAAACAACATGTTGGGACCACACGCCATGGCGATAGCGATCATGACTCGTTGGCGCATTCCGCCTGAAAGTTCGTGGGGGTATTGGTTCAGGCGGCGTGCCGGTTCGGGTATTCGAACATCATGGAGCAGTTTCTCGGCAACAGCGAGAGCTTCAGTTGCGGACATGCCCAAGTTTTTACGTAGTGATTCCGCGATTTGCTTTCCGACTTTCATCACTGGGTTGAGTGATGTCATGGGGTCTTGAAAAATCATGGCCATTTCTCGGCCCCAAATGCTTTGCATTTCTTTGTCGGAGCGATTGCCAATTTCTTGACCTTGGTAACGCACGGATCCTTCGCGGATCACACCATTGCGGGGCAAGAGTCCCATGATTGAACGCGAGAGCACGGTCTTGCCCGAACCCGATTCGCCAACGACACCGAGAGACTGACCGCGACGAATCTGGATGGAGACTCCATCAACGGCACGTGCAATGCCACGAGCTGTTTTGAAGTGAGTCTTGACATCAATTGTCTCGACGAGTGGTTCATGTTCGGAGCGGACCATTTCTGATTGGTTCATAGCGTGGTCTCTTTGACATCGAAGAAGGTGCGTAAACGATCACCAGCGAAGTTCAACGACAACACGGTCAAGAACAACATCAAGATAGGGAAAAATGCAATCCATGGGGCATCTTGAAGGGTCTTGGATGCGTCAGAACCGAGTTGGATGAGGCCACCCCAGGTGATGCCTTTTTGTACGGAGAAACCGAGGAAAGCAAGACCGCCTTCAGCAACAACCGCAACAGCCATACCAAGTAACGCCAGCGATGACATCGGGATGGCAACATTGGGAAGGATCTCTTTGATGATGATCCGGCGATTCGTTGCACCGATCTGTCGCGCTGCCAAAACAAATTCGCGATCGGCGTATTGCAAAGTTGCGGCACGAGCGAGTCGTCCGACCGGCGCAATGCTGAGCAAACCAAGTACCAAAGAAACGGTTAACAGGTTTCGGTCAATGAGCGAAGTGAGCAAGATCGCCAACACGAGTGATGGGAACGACAAAAGAACAATAAACCCGAATGAACTAATGCGATCGATCCACCCCTTGTAGTAACCAGAGATCACGCCAAGAGAGCCGCCAATTAAGAAACCGGCAGTGATTGCCGTGAAGCCAACTGTGAGTGAAATTCGGGCTCCGTATAGCGAACGGGAAAATACATCGCGGGCGTCTTTGTCGGTGCCAAACCAATGGCTCCATGATGGGGCATACGGGGGACGTCCACGTGCCGAATCGAGAAAGTTGGCGGTAGGACTCTTGAGCGGAAGGACTGGGGCGAAGATTGCAATAAAGGCCATCAGCCCAATCCATGTAACGCATAGCCAAAAACCAAAGCCAAGTTTTTTGCGCACAATGGTGTCTTCGGGTGCGGGTGTCACAGAAGTAGTACTCATCGACGGACTCTCGGATCGATCAGGGTGTAGGCAAAATCAACCAGCAAGTTGATGACAACGAAGGCTGACGCGACGATCATGACAATCGCCAGAACAACGGGGAAGTCATTGCGGAAAATTGATTCAACAAGTGTTGAACCGATACCTGGAATTCGGAACACCGTTTCGGCAACAATTGATCCGCCGATCAGTGCTCCGGTATTGAGACCGACCACAGTGATGAATGAAAAGAGCGAGGGACGAAGGGCGTGAACGAAGAGGATGCGCGTCTTCGACAATCCTTTGGTGCGGGCTAAGAGGATGAAGTCTTGCTGCAACGTCGTAATGAGATCGGTACGCAAAAGCCGCTGGTACACGGCGGCAACCGGAAGGCCAATGGTCAGGGCAGGAAGAAGCAACTGGAAGAGGCGGCTACTCAGCGGATCATCGGCCACATAAGTGATGGGGGTCCAGCCAAGTTTGAGACTGAAGACAAACTTCAAAATCACAGCGATAGCGAAGTTGGGCATTGCGACTAAGAAAAAAGCGTTGATAGTTGAAATGCGATCGCTGACTTTTCCGGCTCGTGCAGCTGCGATAATCGCCCAGGGAATTGACACGAAGATCGCGAACATTTGAGCGAGAAAAACCAGGGAAATAGTTCGTGGGAGACGTTCGCTGATGACGCCTGATACTGGCGGCTGTCCCGTTGAACTGAAGGTGACACCAAAGTCGCCCCGCACAAAATGCGACAACCAGATGAAGTAGCGCACCGGTAAGGCCCGATCGAGATTGAATTCTTTCTTGGCCAAAGCAATCATTTTGATGCTGTCGGGATTATTCACATCGCCGGCAACAGGACCAAGAATATTGAACAAAGGGTCGCCCAAGATATTCAACGCTCCGAACGTGAGCATGCTCACTGCAAGGAGAAGAAGAATAGCTAAGGCGACCCTTTGAACGTAATAACGCATGTAACTAATTGACTCTTTCTAAGGTCGAATCAATGACTCAGCTGGAAAGCCAAGTTGACTGGAAGAACATACGACCATTGATTGAACACACGAGAGCATTGCCATCGGGTGACTTCCGATCACAATTTCCATGAACCTTGTCGGTGTTGACGACAGCCCATGATGAGTGAGTCATGAAAATGTAGGCATACGAGTCGTGGAGGTTCTGAACCAATTCTTGGATCAATCCAACGCGCTCTTCTGGCGATGCCGGATTAGCGATCTCCTTGATCAAAGCATCACGAGCATCATCGCAATAGCGCGGCCAGTTGAGTGAGATGCCACCAATGTTGCGGCACTCGAGCCAGACACGGTCGTCGCCGGGGTTTTCGGCACCAAATTGACGCCAGCCCACCACGTTGTAGATACCAAGGGCAGCTTCTTGAATGTTGTCGGCCTGTGACTTCTCATCGAATGTCACATTGAACGAAGCTTTCCAGTTCTCGTTGTAGAAGTCGGCGATACGAGTTGCCAAGACTGAGGGTCCAGACCACTGGTATTCCATATTGACTTTTCCATCGGTGCACTGTGCCACGCCAGCATCGTCAACTGGATTCTCACCGCAGTATTCAGCGACAAGAGCAGCAGCAGCTTCAGGATCATTTCCTTCTTGCTTCACATCTGGGTTGTAGTACGGGCTGTCGGGCGTGAACATCTGATCAGCCATACGGCCTTCGCCGGTGTTGAACAAGTCGTAGTAGCCCTGACGATCAGTTGCCAGTGCCAATGCTTTGCGGACGCGAACGTCATCAAATGGAGCTTTGGCGGTGTTGATCATCAAGAAATACTCTTCACCGTTGTCATCGATGCTCGTTGTGAGCGTTGGATCATCGCGGTATGTCTGGAACTGATTGGTGTCAGTCGTGTGAAGAATGTCGAGCTCGTCGTTCTGAATCATTTCAGTACGAGTATCGGGATCAGTCACTGGGTAGAACTCAATGGCGTCGAGGTAGGTCGGTCCGATGATGTCGGTACCCCACCAGTTGTCATTGCGGACGAACTTGGTGACCGAGTCTTCGGTGCGACTGTCAAACTGGAATGGTCCGGTTCCGACGGGCTTTTGCTCGAGGGTCGGGTCGGCAGCGAGTGCGTCAAGCCAAGTCGGCGAAGCGATGTAGCCCAATTGAGCGGTCAAAGCTGTCGGGAAGAACTGGCTCGCCTCGAGTGGGTGGAACTCCATTGTCAGATCATCAATCTTCACAACGGCACCAGTCTCGGGGTAGTACGGACGTACTGCCAATCCGACGAGCGGGTCGGCGCGAGTGATTTCGAACTGCTTGATCACCGCGTCGGTGGTGAGAGGTGTTCCATCGTGGAAGACCACGCCAGCGCGCAATTTCATTGTCCACACCATGAAGTCGGCAGATGGTTCGATGGACTCGGCCAAATAAGGTACGGCGTTGCCATCAACATCGAATGTGAACAACGGGTCGAAAACTGCTGAAGCCATGGTCAGACCAGCAACGGCAAGTGCCGAAGCGGTCGGGTTGAGACCGTCAACATCGGCTTCGAGACCGACGCGCAAGGTTCCGCCAGCGACTGGAGTTTCTTCGGCCGGTGCATCGGTAGCTGGAGCACCAGAATCGGTCGGCGCTGGGGCCTCGGTTCCGGCTGGCGTTGAATTTGAACTACTCGAGTCATCTCCGCCACAGGCGACTGCGACAACTGAGAGCAAGCCAACGACCGTTGCTCCTAAAATTCGGCGAGTACGCCGACTGGACTGTCCATATATCTTCAAGTTTCCCCCTTGTTTATGGTGCCTTTTGGCAAATCGGCAGTGCGAACCGCCGCTATCGCTCAGTGTCATTTACCGAGGTCAGGCAACAATGTCTGACCCGCATCTCTGATACTGATGTGACGATAGTAACGCACTTCGGCCACTTATACGAATTATCTTTTCAAAAATTGCCACCGATTGATCAGTCATCAGTCGGGTAAGACGGCGACAATAGACCCATGGCTGATCAGGCAAAACTGCGACCGGATGGAGTTGAATTACCACTCCCGCGGCGCTTGAACTCTGATCACCTTCGATTTGCGACGATTATGACTTTGCATCGCGACGCCGTCCATCGTCAGCGACCGACATATCGCGATCCATTGAGTGGCTATACGGTCTTTACCGCCAAATTTCT
Organism: uncultured Actinomycetes bacterium; assembly: GCA_903872155.1. GTDB lineage: Bacteria > Actinomycetota > Acidimicrobiia > Acidimicrobiales > Ilumatobacteraceae > Casp-actino8. The sequence goes on from CAIQJP010000030.1 coordinate 6,426, forward strand.
GGCCGATCGTGACTATTGCTGCGCGAGTGGTTGCCGACATTGCCCCTACGAGCAATTACCTTAGAGACAGTAGAAAAGTAACGGAGATGATGTGGCCGACAAATTGATGCGTAAATTCCTCGTCGCAGCAGGTAAGCCATTGTCGCTTGCGTCATTTCCGACGGACGACACTTTGGGCTGGGATAAAGACTCAGCTAAAGGTGAGTTGGCTAAAACCATCAGCTTGATGTCGTTTGAGCAACATCGCTTGATGGCCGAAGCAAAGCAGAGTTTGCTCATTGTTTTGCAAGGTCGAGATGCGTCGGGCAAAGACGGCCTGGTGCGTCATGTCATGACCGGAATGAATCCGGCTGGCGTGCAAGTCACAAGTTTTAAGGTCCCTGCCGGTACCGAACGTATGCACGATTATTTATGGCGCTGTCATGCAGCCTGCCCGGCCAAAGGTGAGGTCGGAGTGTGGAATCGCAGCCATTACGAAGACATCTTGGTACCACGGGTGAAAAATCTCGTCGACGACGAAACTTGGTCACGTCGCTATCGCCACATTCGCGACTTTGAACATATGTTGGTGGACGAAGGGACCAAGGTCATCAAGTTCTATTTGCATGTGTCTCATGAAGTTCAAAGGCAGCGTTTGCAAAAGCGTATTGATAACCCTGAAAGTAGTTGGAAGCACGACCCGAGCGACCTCACGGATCGCCGGATTTGGCCGTTGTACGAAAATGCTTATGAAGATGTGATGCGCGAGACATCGCGGCCCTATGCACCGTGGTACGTCGTTCCCGCCGATGTGAAGTGGTCACGCGATTTGATCGTTGCCAAGATCATTTTGAACGCGCTCCAAGCGATGGACCCACAAGTGCCAGCACCCGATGATTCGTTGAAGGGCATTACCGTCGAGTAACCCAACGACTTGGCTTGTGCTTTACAACTTGTTCAGCGGGGCAATGGGGTGCGACTGAGCATGAGCGTCTACATTTGTTTCTAACGAGGGGCGTACAGCCCTGCGAACTTTGAAGGGACACTTGTGAGTAACGAGCGCGAGATCATGACATGGGAAATCTTCGGCGAGGCTTCGCGGGCTTTGGCTCAGATGGTGGCTGAAGACGGCTACGACCCCGACATGATTTTGTCAATTGCTCGCGGTGGACTTTTGATTGGTGGAGCACTCGGTTATTCACTTGCAGTGAAGAACGTGTACACGATGAATGTGGAGTTCTATACCGGAGTTGATGAGCGACTTGAAGTGCCGCGCATCCTTCCGCCGGCACCAGACTTCGTTGATCTTGGTGACGCCAGGATTTTGATTGCTGACGATGTGGCCGATACCGGGCATACTTTGCGTAGTGTGCAGAAGTTCTGTGAAGGCAAGGTAGGCGAAGTGCGCACCGCAGTTCTCTATGAAAAGTCGCATTCAGTTGTGCAAGCAGATTACGCGTGGAAGAAGACCGACCTATGGATCAACTTCCCATGGAGCGACAAAGATCCGTTCATTCAACGTGATGGGCACGTCAAAGACGCCTGAGTTCTCGCGAAGTTGTATTTAACGACGTACTTTTAACGGCCGGGCGCGCCGGCGCAATAAGTGTTGTCGTACACAGTTGACGCATCATCGGTGACTGTGACGCCCTGCGCGGAATAGATCGGCTGCAAAATGTCGTACAACTTCTGCACCTTTGCTTCGTCGAATGAGCAATAGGTTCCGTCGGGGCTGTTGGCTCCGATCTTGAGTTCATCGAGCAAATTGAGTCCAAACGTATTGAGTTCAGGACTCAATCTCCAGAATCCGTCGTAGGTGTTGTTGATCTCAATCATTGCATCGGTGACCGGAGTTGGATCGTTGTAATAATCGACCCAAGCCTGCGCCAATTTCGGAATGAAAAGCTTGAGGCATTCATCTAATTCAGCAGCGTGACTCTTCAACATCGTGATAGACGATGGGTAGTTGTCGTAGCCGAGTTGGTCGACCGTAAAGAACGACACATCGGCTGGCGCGCCATCTTTCCACGGGATGTCGTTTTCGTATTTGTAAATCTCATTGGTGGCAAAACCCTGTTGGAGTAACTTGCCAGATGCAGCAACCCAAGCAGCATCAGACCCGTTGTAACTGGGGTCGCTTTGCTCGGCAGTGATGTAACCCTTCTCGATGAAGTAGTCGATGTAAGCAAGTCCAGGGAAGTGAATGAAACTTGCGCCGGTTTTTGCCAGGTCTTCTGGTTTCTGCACGTCAAACTGTGCAGGGTCCCACATCACCATGATTGGATCTTTATCAAGAGTCTTGGCAACTGCGACGAGGGGAAGCGCTGCCGAATCTTTGATGATGTCGGCAACGCCGATGAACGCCATGTCAGCTTTGCCATTAACGAGAACATCGCTATTTCGCATATCGAAATTCTTTGCCAAGATTTCAACTACTTGTAGACCACCAACTGCGTAGGCCGCTTGCACTGGCCCGGAGTACGACATGGAATCTTTACTAGCGGTTCCGTTGGCACCAATGAGTTGGTACACACCGCCATGTTCGAGTTCGGGGAACCAGTCAGTTTGGATTGTCAACTTACTCGGGCACGGGCCGGTGGAATCTGATGAACCTTGAGAAGAGTCGTCAGAAGCACAGGCGACGATGAGCGAGGACATGCCGATAATGGAAATTGCTGAGACGAAAGTTCTGATTTTCATGAAATCCCTTTGATCGTTTGAAGCATTTTTCAGGACTACTGCCGATGAGTCAAGTTAGAGTCGTGCCAATTTCGTATGGCTCGTGACGTGATCCAGCCAATAAGTACAAACATTGCGATTCCGAATAGTGAAGCAGTAATTGTGCCAGCGAACATTTCGGGACGTTGAATTGCTTGTTGCTGCCGTGTGCGGATGTAGTAGCCGATGCCCTTTTCGCCTTTGGCGAAGAAGAAATCGGCAACGACCGAACCAATCACGGCACTTCCCGACGCGATTCGTATGCCAGTCATCAGCGAAGGCAACGCACTTGGGACCTCAAGTTTGACTAAACGGGTCCATCGACTTGACTGATTCAGCGTGAATAGATCATGCAAGGCCCGATCGGTCGATTGAAGTCCGAAAAGCATGTTCGTTATGACGGGAAAAATCGCCACTAAAACAGTGACAACGAGTCGCACGCCCAGTTCTTCACCAAAGAGCTCGGTCAGTAGCGGAGTGATGGCCAAAATGGGAACTGTTTGCAAGATGACTGCGTAGGGGAAGAGTGATTTTTCAATTCCCTTCGAAAGATTCATGAGCACGGCCACCACGACTCCTAGTGCGACTGCAATGAACAGTCCAAGCAGAGTCACCTTGACCGTGGGCCATAGATATCCGAGGATCGGACGCAAACCATTGACCTTGTTATTGAGAGGCAAAAATCCGTCGGTAACAATTTCGTGAGGATAGGGGAGTGCGTTGCGCCGCTGGACCGGATTGTCGTAATGGAATTTGGCGTAGGTGTACCAAATCGAAAGAAAAACGATGAATGTGATGAGCGGTAACACGACGGTTGAGACACGTCGTTTCAGTGCAATACGCGTGAAAGGTTTCATGCGTGAGCCAGCTTCAAGTTATGGCTAATGCGACCACACAATTCTGCAAATTCGGCACTGTAACGAATGTGGGGCTCGCGTGGATACGCGAAATCAACTTTGTGCTCGGCGACAAATTGACCTGGTTGTGACGACATCACAATGACGCGAGTTGATAAGAAGACGGCTTCTTGAATGCTGTGAGTAATAAAGAGACCAGCGAATTTCTCTTGCGAAAAGATGTTGAGCAACTCGTCATTCAAGTGTTCTCGAGTCATCTCATCAAGTGCACCGAATGGCTCATCAAACAAAAATACTTGCGGTTGAGAAACTAAGGATCGTGCCAAAGAGCAACGCATTTTCATTCCACCTGATAATTGATGGGGAAACTTCGTGACGTGATCGTTCAGTTTGACAAGGCCGATTGCTTTCTGGGCGGATTCTCGGCGTAATTCTTTTGGGATGCCCTGCAGTTCGGCGTTGAGTTCGACATTTTTTTGAACATTTCGCCATGGCAATAAAACCGAATCTTGGAAGACATAGCCAATGTTTTTGCTATCAACGTTGCAACTTCCCGAAGTCGGTTGTTGCAAGCCTGAGATGATTCTGAGCAATGTGCTTTTGCCGCAACCCGAAGGACCAACAATGGTGACGAACTCGCCGCGTTCAATGGAAAGGTCAACATCGTCGATGGCTCGTGTGCCATCGGGGAAAGTCATCGAGATATTGCGCAGACTCAACGCTGTCATGTTTGATTCCACAAGTTGTTTACTTCAAGAACTCGCTTGAGAGTGATGGATTGATCGGTCATTAAACCATCAACTCCGAGATCGATGAGACGCTGCATGTCGTGTGCGTCGTCAATCGTCCACACATGAATGGGTTTTCCAGATGAATGGGCGCTTCGAACTGTTCGTGATGTCACGACCGGAATCGGTCCTTGGCGCGTAGGAACTTGGAAACAAGATGGTTCGCTCGCAACGTTGCCACCAATCCAGCGGACTACTTCAATGGGGCTAGCACTCGTACACACTTGGTTGCCGAGAGCAGCACGAAACTGCGAGATCCGTTTATGGCTAAATGAACCAATGCACACTCTGGGCAGAGCATTGGAATTTTTCAGAGCATCAATCAATGGTCCGACAGTCGGGTCGCTTTTTGAATCAATGTTGAGAAAAGCATCGGGGAATTCTTCAAGAAGTTCTGCCAACAACGGGATGGGTTCTTTTCCATCAACTCGTGCCCGCGAAACTTCTTGCCAAGTCATTTCATTGATGCGACCTTTGGTTTGGCAGGTACGAAATAGATCGTTGTCGTGGAATGCCACTAGATGGCCATCACGTGTGAGTTGAACATCGGTTTCTAGGTACCGGTAGCCGAGTTCGACGGCATGACGAAATGCCGGAATGGTGTTTTCCGGGAGCTGATCGGTGCCGCCACGATGAGCAAAGGCAATGAACTGGCCATTGGCATGAGGTGCCAAATACGGATGCTCGTGGGAAGGTCGCGCGGTCACTACTTCAGTATCCCGTATTTCTGATCAAGTCATCGGACGATTTTGCTAAATCGTAGAAATTCGCCCTGTGATACTGAACACTTAAATAGTGCGTCCAGCATCCTTCCAATATTCGTCCTTCAGAAGGCGCTTGTACAACTTGCCGGTGGGATGGCGTGGTAGTTCAACACGGAAGTCGATTGAACGTGGACACTTCACGTCGGCGAGTTGTGACTTGCAGTAGGCGATGAGTTCTTTTTCGAGAGCCTTGGCCTCGTCAGCATTGGCTGGCATCGTGACGGGTTGGACAACAGCCTTGACCTCTTCGCCGAAATCATCATTGGGGACACCAAAGACGGCGACGTCAACGATTTTCGGATGAGTCACTAAGGCATTTTCTGCCTCTTGCGGATAAATGTTCACTCCGCCCGAAATGATCATGTAAGCCTTGCGATCAGTGAGATACAAGAAACTGTCAGCATCGAGGTACCCAACGTCGCCCAAAGTGCTCCAACCTTTGGGGTGGCGTGAACTCTTCGTCTTTTCAGCGTCGTTATGGTACTCAAAAGTTCCGCCCCCTTCGAAGAAAATGGTTCCACTTTCATACGCGGGAACTTCTTCGCCATCATCACCACAAATATGAATGGTGCAGCCGATACCCACACCAACAGTTCCTTCGTGAGCCATCCACATATCGCTGTTGCAATAAACAAATCCATTGCCTTCGGTGCCGGCGTAATACTCGTGAATAATTCGCCCAAACCATTCGATCATTTGCTTCTTGACCGGAATTGGACATGGTGCAGCGGCGTGAATAACAGCTTGCAACGACGAGACGTCGTACTTGGTGCGAATGTTTTCATCGAGTTTGAGGAGTCGAACAAACATCGTCGGTACCACTTGACTATGGGTGACTTTGTTTTGTTGAACTGCGGCTAAATACTGCTCGGGATCGAAGTGTTCCATAACGACTGCGGTACATCCCATACTTTGAGCCGCCATCGTGAAACGCAATGGTGCGGCGTGGTACATCGGGGCAGGCGAGAGATACACGCTTTCGGATGTGAAGCCAAAAAGCATGGTCAAGGTTGGCGCAACCGTTGTGGGTGTTCCGTCTAGGGGGAGATTGGGGAATTCTTTGGTGACACCTTTGGGGAGTCCGGTTGTGCCCGACGAATACAACATGTCGATGCCGGCAATGCGGTTTTCAAGAGGAGCATCGGATTGTTGGGCGACAGCATCTTCGTAACTTTCATAACCAGGAATCACCCCGTCAAGCATGAGTCGCATGGCAACGTCGGGTGTTCCGTCAATGATCTCGGCTGCTTGGTCGGCTTTGTACTTAGAAGTAATGAATGCCTTTGCTTCGCAGTCATTCAAAATGTACGTCAGTTCTTTACTTGTGAGTCGAGATGATGCGGCGGTGTACACCAATCCTGCGAATTGGCAACCCCAAAGAATCTCGAGATAGCGATCATGGTTTTCCATACAAAGCGCAACATGGTCACCGGGCTGAAGCCCCGCAGCGCGGAACAGTTGAGACAGGCGATTTGCTGCAGCGTTGAGCTGCGCGAAAGTTTGGGTGTAACCCGAGCCAGGTACGACGAGGGCGAGTTTGTCTGGATGTGATGCTGCGTGGACTCCGAGATGCATGAAGAGAACAGTAGTGCGATTACCCTCATCAAGATGGAGTCGTCACGACGGGATGTGGATTGGGCCAAGCGCCGATTTGCTGAGTTAGTGCAAAGAGGCGGTGACATTCCGCTCGACGAAATGGCCTTTTTGATTTCGTCGACCTTGCTGGGCGCAGATTCGTCAGAAATCGTCGAGCAAATGTCGCGACTTGATGAATTGGCAGCGGCTGTTCCCTCACCTACCTTCGCTGGTATCGCGCAATTTCTCTTTTCGGGATCCGATGCATTTATCGGGAATCGCGCCGAGTACTACGACCCGGAAAATTCGTTAATACCCCGAGTGCTCGATCGACACGCGGGAATACCTATTTCATTGTCGGTCATCATGATGGAGGTTGGTCGTCGTCTTGGTGTACCAATCGTTGGCATCGGTATGCCTGGTCATTTTCTGGTCGGATTAGCCCAGGCGAATGGCGATATTCCTGCGACCTTTGCCGACCCTTTTCACGAAGGTCGGATCTTGGATGCTGAGGGTTGCCAGGAGCTTTTTCACCAGCTCGCGGGGGCGCATCAGTCTTTCCTGACGGGTTTTCTGGCACCAGTGCACCCGATGGCCATCGTTGAACGCATGTTGAACAATTTGAAAGCGGTGTACCAGTCGCGCTCGGACCACGAACACTTGCGCCACATCATGACCTTGCGGTCGTATTTCCCGGGACTAGGGAAAAGCGAGCATGACGAACTTTTGCGCCTCATGGCCCCTTTCAATTGAGTACCACATTGAATTTTGGTCTGCGACCCGATGCCGACTCTGTGGGAAATATTCACTAAGTTTCTGAGGAGTACTTTAGTGACTATTTCAATCAAGATGATGTCGATTAATCAACCAAGGGGTTTCCGATGAGCACAGCAACAGCAATTTTGACGGCCGACGAGCAGCGAGTCTCCGATTTGGTGACTGAACTCCTGGCAGAGTTCCCGCCAAAATCAACCGATCCGGTCACTTTCCTCGGTGCACAATTCGACAAGGGTTTGGCGTGGGTGCATTTTGAAGAAGGTTTTGGTGGACTTGGCCTCAATCCAAAATTGCAACGTCTCATTAACGAGCGTATTTATCCTGAAGGCGCACCGAACCCAGTTGCCCGTAATCCGATTGGTCACGGCATGTGCGGACCGACCGTTGCGGTGTGGGGATCGCCCGAACAAAAGAAGCGTTATTTGCGACCGCTGTTTACGGGTGAAGAAGTGTGGTGTCAGTTGTTCTCTGAGCCTGGTTCGGGTTCAGACTTCGCCGGCTTGTCGGCTAAGGGTGTGCGCGATGGCGACGAATGGATTGCTAATGGCCAAAAAGTGTGGACCACGCTTGCGCACTTGTCGCGTTGGGGACTCTTGATTGTTCGTACCGATTCGGAAGCCGTCAAGCATGCCGGTATGACCGCATTCGTTGTTGACATGCAAGCTCCTGGTGTTGAAGTTCGTCCGCTATATCAGATCACCGGTGAAGCAGAATTCAACGAGGTGTATTTCACTGACGTTCGCATCCCTGCAAGTGAAATGTTGGGCAACGTCGGAGACGGTTGGCGCGTTTCGTTGACAACGCTCATGAATGAGCGCGTTTCGATCGGTGGAGCAATTCCTGGCAAGGGTTCGGGAGCAATCCGTGATGCGATCAAGGTGTGGAATGGTTTGTCGGCCGAGCAACGTGATCCGGCTACCCGTGATGAACTGATGAAGCTGTGGGTTCGTGCTGAACTTCTTCGCTTGACGAATATCCGTGCATCACAAAACCGCAAAATGGGCGATCCGGGTCCCGAAGGTTCAATCGCTAAGTTGGCAATGGCCGAGTTGCACAAGGACATCTATTCGTTTGCGGTATCGATGATGGGGGCCGACGGAATGTTGTTCCCGAGTGGCTACCAGATGATTCGACCAGAGCACGCAATGGGCTTAGAGAATCCGCAGAAAGCATTCTTGCGCAGTCGCGCGAATTCTATTGAAGGTGGAACAAGCGAAGTGATGCGCAACATCTTGGGAGAACGAGTACTTGGTCTTCCTGGCGATGTGCGCGTCGATCGCGACATGGCGTGGAGCAAAGTTCCCCGTAACTAAGTTGTTATCGGCCAGTTTGCAGCATGATGCCAACGAACATTGCTCCAAGCGAAGTCAATAATCCGAGCGCTCCACCGAGTGCCAGGGCCAACTTGGTTTTTCCGACCGAATGGATGACTACAAACATTGCGGCCGCCACGGCGAGTAACACATGCACGAACATGGTGACTTGATAGTCAGTGGACATGTCGCCAACTTTGATATCGAGAATGTTCCACATGCCGGTGACGACGACAATGGCAAAGGCTGGCCAGGCGACGCGAGCGAAAGCATGAGCTGCAACTTTGAGTGACTCGGGCGCGGCTTGTCGCAACTTAGGAACTAGGCCACCTAAAACGATTTGCCCTCCGACCCACACAGACGCGGCGAGAACATGCAAAAAGAGGCGGATGGAATCGGCAGTGGGGGAAAGCATGTTTGTAGATTGTCACAAACTCGCAAGTACCGCACTAGCCGCTAATGCTCGATCGTCAACTTGAGGGCGATGTGCAAGCGAACCACCCGACATCGCCGTGACCGCAGTTTCGATGGCGGTTTGTAAATCACGCAGATTGCGGGGCGGCGGGAAGTATTCGTCTTCTTCGGTGTATCGCACTTCTTCAACTCCGTTGATTGGTGCGAGGCGAGCGATGACTGCATCAACGAGTTCTTCTGGAGCCGATGCACCTGCGGTGACTCCGACGATTCCGTGAAGATCTGTTGGTAATTCGTTTTCAGTGTTAATACGAAAAACTCGTTCGCACCCAGCTTCACGTGCGAGGCGTTCAAGTGCTCGGGTATTTGATGAGTTTGCTGATCCGATCACAATGATCGCGTCACATCGTGGAGCCATTGACATCAGGGCTGATTGACGATTGGTCGTTGCGAAACATAGGTCGCTACGACCGGGGGTCCACACTTGTGGGAATCGTTCTTTCACTCGAACTGCAACTTCGGCCCAATCTCGGTGCGACAAAGTTGTTTGCGCAAGCAGGGCAACGGGTCCGTCGAACTCGGGTAGTGCATCAACTTCGACGATTGATTCAACCCGCGAAATTGAATTGGGTGCGACAGCCATAGTTCCGACGGCTTCTTCGTGTCCTTCATGCCCGACGTACACGATGCGAAAGCCTTTGCCCGATCGGACCTTGACTTCGTGGTGCACCTTGGTCACAAGCGGACAGACTGAGTCAACAACAACCGAACCACGAGCTCGAGCGGCTTCAACAACTTCGGGGGCCGAACCATGGGCTGACAACATGATGGGACGACCTAAGGGAACTTCATTGATGTCGTCAACAAAAATGACACCGAGCTGTTCAAAGCGTTCAACGACCAATTTGTTATGAACGATTTCGTGGTAGCAGTACACGGGTGCATCAAAACTTCGCACCATCCACGCCAAAGCTTTGATCGCCATTTCAACTCCTGCGCAGAACCCTCGTGGGGCTGCTAGTAGGACGCGATCAACGTTCATGTCAGTGAGGCTAATGCTCGAACGGACGCATTGAGAGAATGTGCCTAGAGAGCGCAGGTAGCCTGTGAAATATGTCCGTCAAGCAATCTGCGCCAGTTGTGGTTGCAATTACGCCGCATTCTCCGGCGGCAAAGTCTGGACTGCAGCCTGGTGACGAGGTCATTCGTTTGAACGGAATGGTTCCGCGCGACATCATCGAGTGGCGTCTGATGGCTGATGAAGCCGAGGTTGAGATCGATTTTGTGCGCGGCGGTCTTGAGATGCAGACGATCGTTGTCAAAAACGCTGGTGAAACCTTGGGAGCTGAAGTTGCCAGCGCCTTGTTTGATCGAGTTCGAACTTGTGACAACCACTGTGCATTTTGTTTTATCTACCAGCTGCCTCCGGGCATGCGAAAGAGTTTGTATCTCAAAGATGATGACTACCGCTTGAGTTTTCTCTATGGAAATTTCACCACCTTGACACGCTTTACCGAGGCAGATCTAGAGCGGGTCATTACCGAAGGCTTGTCGCCATTGAACGTCAGTATTCATGCCACCGATCCCGCAATTCGTAGCGAGATGTTGCGTAACCCACGTGGTGGTATGAGTCTGCGTTGGTTGACTCAACTTCTCGGACACGACATCACGGTCAATGGTCAGATCGTGGTGTGCCCAGGCATTAATGATGGATCAGTTCTTGAAGATTCAATGATTGGCATTCTTGATCGTTACGCCGACTTGCACCATGTGGCGTTGGTTCCTTTAGGAATTAGTCGTTATAACAACGAAACTTCAATGCGAGCACATACTCAAGAAGAGGCTCGTCGCGTAGTTGAATTAGTGCACCATTGGCAAGAGATCTTTTTGACTCATGTTGGACACCGCATGGTGTTTGCCGCCGATGAGTATTACTTGATGGCCGGAGTTCCATTTCCTCCTGGCGAACATTATGAAGGTTTTGGTTTGCACGAAGACGGCATCGGAATGGCGCGGACATTCGAATGGGAATTTGATGGACGACTCGAAGTTCCGACTGGACCGCAAAGTGGATTCTTCGCTGCTGTTGACGGAGCTCCCGCTGAGGGCTATCGCGCTCCTCGTAATCCTGCTGGCGATACCGGTCTTCGTGGTTGTGGGGGATCGAACGATACGGGTTCGGCCATGATTTCTTTGACTCCTCGTCGGAATGCTCCAGTCGGAGTTGTGACCGCACCGTATGGGGCCCAAGTTTTGGCCCCGTTGATCGCTCAATGCGGACGTTCTGATGTGCGTCTCGTCACGGTCGAAAATGATTTCTTTGGCGGAAATACCGCAGTGACTGGCCTCATGGTGGGCAAAGACATCGCCCGAGCACTCGAAAACGAGCCAGAAGGGCACCGTTATTTGCTTCCAGACGTGTGTTTATCGGAAGGTCGTTTCCTTGACGGCTTAACCACGGCAGACTTACCGCGTCCTGTTGAGGTCATCCCGACCGACGGAATTGCCTTACGGCGAGCATTGGAATTAGCAAAATGAGTGAAGAAATCGAAATTCAACTTCCAGTCGCTGTCATCGTCGGTCGTCCCAACGTCGGAAAGAGCACACTTTTCAACCGTGTCATCGGTGAACAAGCCGCAATTGTTGAGGACCGACCAGGCGTGACTCGCGACCGAAAAGAACTTGAAGCCAATTGGCTCGGTCATCGATTCATGCTTGTTGATACAGGTGGTTGGATGCCGGGCGGTTCTGAACTTGATGCCAAAGTCAGTCGTCAAGTTGAAGCAGCTGTGCGTAACGCCAATCTTGTGATCTTTGTTGTTGATGGTTCAGTCGGCGTTACCGACGATGATGAACTCATGGCTGGCTGGCTGCGTAAGTCGGCAGCAACAGTGATGTTGGTCGTGAACAAAGCCGACAATGATCGCCGTGAAGCTGATCGATGGGATTTCTTGTCGCTTGGACTTGGCGATCCGTATCCAGTGAGTGCATTGCACGGTCGACGCGCTGGTGACCTGCTTGACGAAGTCATCGTTCGTATGCCGTCGTCGCCTTTGAGCGAGGAATACATTCCCAATTACGGTCTCGATCAAGAGATCATTCCTGTTGGCGAACAAAAGCCGCCGAGGGTTGCGCTCGTGGGCCGACCAAATGTTGGCAAGAGCACTTTGTTCAATCGCTTAGTCGGTGAAGATCGGGCAGTCGTCCATGACATGCCCGGTACTACTCGTGACTCGATTGACACATTGGTTGAGACAGAAGACGGACCAGTTGTGTTCGTTGATACGGCTGGTATGCGCCGCCGTTCACGTATCGATGATTCGGCCGAGTACTACTCGTTGGTTCGAGCATTGCGCGCCGTTGACGGGTCAGATATTGCATTATTCGTTATTGATGCGACACAAGGAATCACGGCACAAGATCAACGCCTTGCTGAACGAATTGACGCAGCCGGTTGCCCGATCGTGATCATGTTGAATAAATGGGAACTCATTGATGATGCTGAAGAGCGCGAGCGTATTGATCTTGAAGTCAAGCGCAAACTGTATTTCGTTGATGATGCCCCAGTTTTGAAAGTGTCCGCGCTCACGGGTAAGGGTGTGCACAAATTGCGCCCGGTTTTGCAAGAAGCGATCTTGCAGTATCACCGCCGTATCCCGACACGTGATGTGAACCGAGTGATTGCCGATGCTCAGCAACGTCAAGCTGCCGGTGGGGGAGCCCGTGTGATGTACGCGTTGCAGGGAGCTACCGACCCGCCGACGTTTACCTTGTTTGTTAACCGTGAACTACCACATACCTATTTGCGATACCTCGAGAGAAGTATTCGCGAGGCTTTCAACTTTGGCTCAACCCCTTTGAAGTTGCGAGTGCGTAAGCGGGCCGACTGATTGCTATGCCGTTTTGCGAAGATTGTGCCAAATACTGGGCGCCAAGCGCGATGTCGACGGACGGAACGTGTCCGACCTGCCATCGGGTACTTGAGGCTCCACAGATTGCCAGCACCATTCCGACTCATCGCAAAGTGACTGCTGAAAATTTGGATTTGCGTAAGTTGGCAAATGGTCTGCACGATGACGATGACGCAAAAGCTCCGTGGCATTTCAAACTCTTGGTTGTGGCGTTGTGTATCTATTTGGGTTGGCGCGTCGTACAAATCTTTATGTGAGTTGTGTCTAGTGTTGCGGTATGAGCAATATTCCGCCACCGCCAGGAGCACCCGGCTATCAACCAAGCTCGCCGTTGCCAAGTCATAGTGGTCAATACCACGTGCAGATTCCTGGAATGCACGGTCAAGCGTTCACATATGAGCAATTGAGCGCGATGGCGGTTCAGGGAGTTCTCAAGCCTGAGTCGTTGGTGCAAGGTGTGGGCGAGCCCTATTGGTCGCCAGCTTCGGCAATACCAGGAGTATTCAGCGAGAAGAGTTATATCGCGGCGATGCTCTTGGCGTGGTTTTTGGGGGTCTTTGGTGTTGACCGCTTTTACTTGGGTTACACCGGGCTTGGTCTGGCCAAGTTATTTACTTTGGGTGGGTTCGGTATTTGGGCCTTCATCGACTTTGTACTGATTGCCCTACGAAAAGTTCCTGATCGACAAGGCAAACCGCTTTCCTGATTTGCGAAGTGGCGACGCTAGGCTCGTCTGCACATAACTCGGGCTGTGGCGCAGCTTGGTAGCGCGCTTGACTGGGGGTCAAGAGGTCGCAGGTTCAAATCCTGTCAGCCCGACACAATGACGGCAGGCTCCGGAAACGGGGCCTGCCGTGTTATTTCCCCACCGTGATTCTCGTGATGTTTCTCACGGGGGTAAAGCCTGCTGGCACGGGTTGTGGCAACTACCTTTGAGACATGGCTAGTTCTGCTCACCACTCGCGTACCTTGTCCGAATCGGCGTCGAAGGCCCTGTTGCGTGACGCCGGAGTACCGATGGCTGATGAGCGTGAGGTAGCGACTGCCGAACTTGCAGCTCAAGCCGCGTCCGACATCGGATTCCCTGTTGTTGCCAAATTGTGTGGAGACGCCATCGCCCATAAAACCGAACGAGGTTTGGTGCGACTGAAATTGACGTCAGCTCAAGCAGTGCATGAAGCGGCCGCTGAGTTGCTCGCTGCGGCTCGTCCAGATGATGGACCGGTGACTGTTTTGGTCGCTCCGATGGTCCAAGGAAATCGTGAATTGATCGCTGGAGTTGTTCGTGACCCGCAGTTTGGTGCGAGCGTCATGCTTGGTATCGGCGGAATTTTGGCTGAAGCAATTGCTGACGTTGTGTTTCGTCCCGCTCCGCTTGATCGAGTCACTGCTCATGAGATGATCGCCGATTTGGCAACGCAAAAACTGCTTGGAGAATTCCGTGGTGAGGCTGCCGTTGATCGCGAGAAATTAGTTGACGTTTTAGTGGGTCTCGGCAAATTGGCGAGCGAACGGTCTGACATCGCAAGCATTGATGTCAATCCTTTGATTGTTCGAGCCGATGGGATGCCGATCGCAGTTGATGCACTCGTTGAAATAGGCGAACCCGATACATCAATCGCCACAGCGCGTCCACGTCCGACCGAGGCACAGTTTGCTGCGCTGTTTGAACCAAAAGGTGTTGTTGTTACTGGTGCTTCAACTCACCCTGGAAAGTTTGGTTTTGTGTCGCTGCACAATATTTTGGCTGGGGGTTACACCGGCGGTATTTATGGCACGAACCTGCAAGGTGAAAATGTCTTAGGTATTCAGACGGTGGCCGATATCGAGCAATTACCCGACAATGCCATTGATTTAGTTTTCGTATGTACGCCAGCCTCGGCCAACCCCGCACTTTTACGTGCTTGTGCAGCAAAGGGAGTCAAGGCGGCATTCTTGACGTCGGCCGGATATGGAGAAGCTGGCGAAGAAGGTAAGAAGGCCGAAAAAGAATTGATTGCTCTCGCCGATGAACTTGGCATCTTGTTAGCCGGGCCGAATGGTCAAGGTGTTGTCAGCACGCCGGCCAACTTGTGTGCACAAATTGTTGCGCCGTATCCACCAGCAGGAAAGATTGGCGTCGCAAGCCAAAGTGGCAACTTTGTTTCAAGCTTCTTGAACTGGTCGCGTTCGTCAGGAGTTGGAATCAGCCGTGCAGTATCGGCTGGTAATGCAGCGGCCGTCACAGTAGCCGACTATTTGGATTACTACGCCGACGATGAAGCGACTGCGGTAGGTCTTGCATACGTTGAAGGAATTGCCGACGGGCGTACCTTGATGACTCGCTTGGCATCGGTTGCCCAACGCAAACCTTTGGTTTTGGTGAAAGGCGGAGCAACAGAAGGTGGTGCGCAGGCTGCTGCATCGCACACTGGTGCACTTGCAGCCAATGACAAAGTATTTGATGGATTTTGTCGCGCCGCCGGAATTACTCGTACCGAAACGGTTGAAGAAGCTTTTGAAGCGGCAGCAACGTTTGCAACGCAGCCATTGCCCAAGGGTCCGAACGTCGTCATCATGACGACGGCAGGAGGTTGGGGAGTGGTGACTTCCGATGCCATCACCCGTGATGGTCAATTGAAATTAATGGAGCTTCCCGAAGACTTGAAGGCACAAATTGACACCAAGCTTCCGCCGAGATGGAGCAAAGGTAATCCCGTCGACTGTGCTGGTGGCGAAACGCGTGACACCATTCCTGAAGTGCTTGAAATGATTGCGTTGCACCCCGATGTTCACGCAGTGATCTATCTCGGTATCGGAATTCAGTCAAACCAAGCACGTTTATTGCGCGAAGGTGGTTTTTATCCCGATCACGGAATCGATCGCATTGTTGCGTATCACGAACGTCAAGATCAACGGTTCGCTGAAGCGGCTGATGAGTTATCAAAGCGAACTGGGAAACCAATTTTGACGGCAACTGAATTGGCTGTTTCCGATCCAGAGAATCCCGGACCGGCAACGGTTCGTGCGACGGGTCGTTTGTGTTACCCATCAGGGAATCGGGCAGTCGCTGCGCTTGGGCACTTGTATCGCGCTGCAGCGTTCAATGCTCGACGAGGAAAGTAATTTGACGATGCCACAGTCAAGAGCTCGCGTCACGAGACGCTCTCGACCATCGAACAATCCTGTGGCAAGTTTGATCTTTTTGGCAATTGCGCCATCAATCATTCTTGGCGGCCTCTGGCAATTTGCCAACTCTCATGACAACAGTGCGCCACCGGCTCCGGATTTGGTAGCTACTTCGCCGGCAAATACTCCGCAAACTCCACTTCTGTCGGCTCGCCGTACGCCTGGAGTGTTAGCTCGTGAGACGTCAGCAATTGCTTTTGAACAAGCATTACGCCCGCTCGGTGGCTCAGTACTCGCAGGTTCGTGTGCTGCGGTTTCAGTTGATGGTGTTTTGATGTTGTCGGACGGAATTGATACTCCTGTGACACCAGCCAGCACATTGAAGTTTTTGGTTGCGGCAACAGCGCTTGACTCATTGGGCGCAGACTTCAGATATTCGACTGAAGTCAAAGCCGAGATTAATGCGGGCGTCGTTGGATCGATTTATCTAGTCGGTGGTGGAGATCCGCTGTTGGCGTCGTCGTGGTATCCCGACGACTTGACCTTGTCGAAATACCCGCAACAACCGGCAACATCTTTGGAAGCACTCGCAGACTCAGTCGTGGCCGCTGGAGTGACTCAAATTACGGGCAACGTTGTCGGCGATGCCTCGCACTATGACGCCGAGATGTACCCGCCTTCTTGGCCGATCGGGTTTCGGGCAATTCAAGGTGGGCCAATTTCTGGATTGTTAGTCAACGATGGCGCGGTTCTTGGTGCATCAATGAAAGCAACTAATCCAGCGATGGGTGCAGCTCAAGAGTTCTATCGTTTGTTACAAGAACGAGGAGTGACGATCGTTGGCGCCCCAGCATCTGGAGTGACGCCAGTTGGCCTCGCGACAGTCGCAGCAGTTCAATCCGCTCCTCTCATCGACATCATCGGCGAGATGTTGCAGAATAGTGATAACAACACTGCTGAAATGTTGTTAAAAGAAATCGGCTTTCAATTAAGTGGTGCAGGTACGCGCGCCGCAGGTGATGCAGCAGTGATGGCCAAGTTAAGTTCTTGGGCTGTTCCACTTGACGGAGTCACCTTGAGTGATGGTTCGGGTTTGTCTGGCGACAATAAGGTGACGTGCGCTGCATTTTTGGCAGTTCTCGAACGTTACGAAACCAGCGATCCATTGATTTCAAAATTGGCGGTCGCGGGAACGTCGGGGACATTGTCAAAGTATTTTGTCGGGACGTCTTTGCAAGGTCGGCTGTTTGGAAAAACGGGAAGCCTTAGTGGAGTGAAAGCACTGATCGGCTTTGTGCCTGTTGAAGGCGGATCAACATTACGTTTCGCGTTATTGCTTGAATCACCAGGTGTTGATGACGAGAAAGTTTTTGTGCCTCTTTGGGAAGGTGTGTTGACGCAAGCGCTTGGAACATACCCGCAAGGTCCAAGCGCTGAAGCAGTTGCGCCGTTACCAGCGACACCAACAGGCTCGTAACAAGGGCTTCATCTGTGGACGAATATCGTTTGCCCATGTTTCCTTTGGGGACTCCATTAGTTCCGGGTTCGTTGCTGCCACTGCAAATCTTTGAACCGAGATATCAACAGATGATGACTGATGTCCTTGAGCAAGTTGATCCCGAATTCGGTGTGGTCCTGATTGAGCGCGGTCATGAAGTTGGCGGGGGAGACATTCGTTCAATGGCTGGGACAGTCGCGCGAATCGTTGAGACACAGACGGCTCCGGACGGACGACGTATGGTCCTTGCGCTTGGAATTCGACGATTGCGCGTGCATGAGTGGTTGCCAGATCAACCGTATCCCGTCGCATTGGTGAACAATTGGCCTGACGACTTGTCACCTAGAGACGATTCAGAAGTGGTGAATCGCCTCTTTGAGAAGGTCATCGAGGTCAGTTCATTGTTTGAGAAATTGGGTGGTCCACCGCTTCGCGTGGCAGATATCGAACTCTCGGCCGACGCGAGTTTCGCGTCTTTTCAACTGGTTGCGCTCGCCCCAATTGGGCCGGCCGATCGGCAACGTCTCTTGGTGTGTGAGGATCCCGCAAACCGCTTGGAATTGTTGGAAACGGCTTTGGGTGATGTTGAAGCTGCGTGCCGATTCCGCTTGCAAAGTGAATGATCAACGGAGAATTGGCCATTGAGAAACAGCCTTTAAGGTGGGGAATGCCGGTTCTGGTGCTAGAAACTAGGCATGGCTGAAGAGACTTCTCGTACAAGTCGATCGTCGGTTCGTCGTGAATCGGCGGGCGTCGGCGATGTCGTAGATCTGGTCAAGGAATACGCCAAACAAGAAACTCTTGGTCCCCTCAAAGGAGCCGGCCGTTGGTTGGCGCTTGGTTCGGCCGGGGCCGCGTTTCTTGGTCTTGGCCTTGTTCTTGTTCTTCTTGGAATCCTGCGACTTCTGCAAACTGAACTGCACGCCTTTGATGGTGGGTTCTCGTGGGTCCCGTATGTCATTGTTCTCGCACTGTGTCTTGGACTCGCTTGGGTCGCTCTATCGCGAGTCAAGAAGGCAACTCTTGGAAAGGAACCCAACTGATGGCTAGCTCAAAGAGTCAATCGCGAATTTCTCGTGAGGACATTGAATCAAAGTTGCGTTCGCTTCAAGGAGATGTGCAAGGCAAAGTTGATGATCGACGTTCAACACTTCTCGCTGTCGCGGGTGGAGTCGGAGTCATTTTGGTTGTGGCTTTTTATCTCATGGGCCGTCGTAGTGGAAAGCGTCGTTCGACTGTTGTCGAGATTCGACGCGTCTGAAGCAACGTCATGGCACTGATGTCGTACCTGCGGTCGCGCAGTGTTAAAGATGGTCTTCTTGGTGGACGTCGTTCGTGGTTTATCGTCGGCATTTTTGTTTGGAGTTTTAAGCTCATTCGAAAAATGGCGTCGCGTTCTCCACAAGTGGTTTCGACCGAAGTATTGCGACCCGGACAAAGTGTTTCGGTTTCAGCTTTAGAACCAAAAGTACGACGACGGAATCGTTGATCGTTCATGAAAGTTATTTTGCGCAACCCGCGCCGCGAAATTGAGATTGAAGGTCGCCGCCGCGTGCATGCGTTACTTGTTGAGTTGGGTCTTCCGAGAGAATCACACTTAGTGATCAGGAACGGCACTTTGGTACCTGGTGATGAAGAACTTGATAAAGACGATGTGATTGAAATCCGTCCGGTCATTTCCGGAGGTTTCTGAGATGAAATGTCGTACCTGTCGCGGTCCAGCGATTATTGAGTTGCCCCGCCACAACGCTAATTTTTGTGCTGAGCATTTTCTTCAAATGTGTCGCCGTCAAGTAGAAAAAGCCATTCATGATCACGACATGATTCAAAAGACCGACCGCGTATTGGTTGCGGTTTCCGGTGGCAAAGATTCATTGGCTGTCTGGGACATGTTGGTTGAACTTGGGTATCAAGCAGACGGTTTGTACATCGCTCTCGGAATTGGCGAATACAGCGAAGAGTCGCGCGAATACACCGAGCGGTTTGCGAGCGAACGAAACTTGAAACTCACCGTCGTTTCATTGCGCGATGATTATGGTTACGACATTCCCACGGCGACCAAGGTGACTGGTCGAGTTCCGTGTTCGGCATGTGGAATGAGTAAACGTCATTTGTTTGATAAGGCTGCTGTCGATGGCGGGTATGACGTCGTTGTGACTGGCCACAATCTTGATGACGAGGCTGCGGTTCTTTTTGGTAATGCCTTGCGTTGGGATGTTGAATACTTGGCACGACAACTTCCGGTTTTACCGAGCCGCCATGGTTTTCCGAAAAAAGTGAAGCCACTCATTCGATTAACCGAACGTGAAATGGCCGCGTGGTGTGTTATTCGCGGAATTGATTACATCGTCGAAGAGTGTCCAATGGCTGAGGGGAATCGCCACATTGGATACAAGGAAGCTCTTAATCTGCTTGAGGAAAAGTCCCCAGGTACTAAATCTTCGTATTACCTGGGCTTTCTTGATCGCATGGTTCCGGTTTTGGCAACAATTGCCGCGACCGGTGCCGACAGCGTGACGCCATGTATTCAATGCGGGGCTCCTACTGGTGGCGAAGAAGGTTCGGTGTGCGCTTTTTGTCGGCTGGTCGAACGTTCAGCGGCGCATGAACCAGTGTCAGTTGAATTAATTCGAAAAAAGTCACGTTCGCAAAAACGTGTGCAGGCGGAGGCCTCCAAAAAATGAGTTCGTTAACTTCTCCAACATTTGCTTACGGTGACAAAGTTCTTTTGATTGATGGTAAGCAGCGCCGTTATCTAATCAATCTGACAGAAGGCTCTGAATTTCATAGTCATGCGGGGTACGTCTCGCACAGCGAAATCGCCGGTCAACCTGAAGGTTTTCGGGTTCAGTCAACCAAGGGTGCGCGATATATCGCGTTACGACCGACGTTGGAAGATTTTGTCGTGGAGATGCCTCGTGGGGCGCAAGTCATTTATCCCAAAGACTTGGCACCGATTTGCATGCTGGCCGACATTGGACCGGGAGTCAAAGTATTAGAAAGTGGTGTGGGATCAGGAGCTCTGTCGATGACCATGCTGCGTTACGGTGCAGAAATCGTCGGCTACGAATTACGTGAAGACTTTGCCAATCGCGCAGTCACCAACGTCCGTTCGTTCTTGGGTGAAGAAGCGTTGTCGAGATACCACGTTGAGGTTCGCGATTGCTATGAGGGGATTGATGCGCCCGATATTGATCGCGTCATTCTCGACTTGCCCGAACCCTGGCAGGTCGTTCCTCATGCGCAAAAGGTCATGCGGCCAGGCGGAATTTTGTTGGCGTACACGCCATCAATTACTCAAGCAGTTCAGACACGTGAAGCGATGGCGAATCCGATGTGGACGGGGACACGAACTTTAGAAGTACTGCACCGAGGTTGGTATATCGAAGGTCAGGCAGTGCGGCCAGATCACCGAATGGTGGCGCACACTGGTTTCTTGACGACCGGACGTCTCTTAAGCGCTGATGCGCCAAAGCAGATTTAGGGTTCGATGAAAATGCATTCGCCGGGGCATTCCTCGGCGGATTCGATGACGCCGTCAAGCTCACCATCGGGGATATTGGCGAGACCGTCAGCGCCCTGCGCGTGGCCCTTAGCCGTTGCATAGACAGTGGCGCCTTCTTTGACGTATGCCAAGCCATCGTCTAACAGAGTGAAAACATTGGGCGAGATTTCTTCGCAAAGTCCGTCGCCTGTGCATAGATCCTGATCAATCCAGACCTTCATGTTCGCTCGCTTGCTCCTCGGGTAACTCTGCGGTACCTAACCGCTGGTCTGAATACTTTACATGGGCAATCGCCCGAACACCGCTTTCTCGGTGACCTCTGCGTGAACTTTTGTCGGAAAATGTGCCCCGTGACCTGATCAATTGTGAATCAGTGGGCCGAACTGACGGACTTATGACCTCGCCAAGACCAAAGCCTGAAAGGGGGTGTAAGTTCGCAGGGGTAGGCACTGGTGGAAAGACGAGGGCATGAACGAGGACATGGACGATCCCCGCTCAGATAACGAGACGCTGAATGATGATCGAGCGACGTTAGAAGCTGAAATTGCGGCGTTACGACTGCGCCTGACTGGCGTGCAATCTGATGTTCCGCGACGAGTTCGGCAACTTGAAGAACGTCTGATGGAGCTGAAGGGCCAACTGGCTCAAGAGACAGCCAAAAATGAAAAATTGAGTTACACCCTGCGCGAGGCTCGAGAAAATATTGTCTCGTTGCGTGATGAGGTAGACAAATTGTCACAGCCTCCGTCTGCTTATGGTGTCGTCGTTGGCAAAAATGACGATCAAACAATCGATGTGCTCACGAGTGGCCGCAAGTTGCGAGTCAATGTGCACCCTGAGATCGATATTGAGTTGCTGCATCGAGGTTCAGAAGTTGTATTGAACGAAAGTTTCAATGTCGTGACGGCGCGCGAGTCTGAAGGCTCGGGAGACGTCGTCACTATTAAGGAAGTGCTCGAAGACGGTATTCGGGCAATTGTTACTGGTCGAACCGACGATGAGATGGTCTGCGAATTGGCTGATGCTCTGCGAGGAATGCATTTGCGGAGTGGTGACACAGTTCGACGCGACAGCCGTACCAATTTGCTGCTCGAGAAATTACCCCGACCCGAGGTCGAAGACCTTTTGCTTGAAGAAGTGCCCGACATTAGTTATGTCGACATTGGCGGTCTCGATAGTCAGATTGAGCAAATCGCTGATGCAGTTGAACTTCCGTTCTTGTATCACGACCTTTTCGCCGAACATCAGTTACCGGCACCTAAGGGCATTTTGCTGTATGGACCACCAGGGTGTGGAAAGACCTTGATCGCTAAGGCCGTCGCCAATAGTTTGGCCAAGAAAGTTGCGGCTCGAACTGGTGATGAAAAGGGTCGCAGTTACTTCATCAACATCAAAGGTCCAGAACTTCTCAATAAGTATGTCGGTGAAACAGAGCGGCAGATTCGCTTGGTTTTTCAGCGAGCCCGTGAAAAGAGTGAAGAGGGCTGGCCTGTCATCGTCTTTTTCGATGAAATGGACTCGATGTTCCGGACGCGAGGTACCGGAATTTCATCCGACATGGAATCAACCATCGTGCCGCAATTGCTCGCAGAAATTGATGGTGTCGAAGGTTTACGAAATGTCATTGTGATTGGGGCAACGAATCGTGAAGATCTGATTGACCCGGCAATTTTGCGCCCAGGACGACTTGACGTCAAGATCAAAATTGAGCGACCGACCGATATTGCGGCAGTGCAAATCTTTAGTCGCTATTTGACGAGCGAAATTCCGATAGCCGAATCTGAAGTTGCTCAGCACGGAAGCCTTGAAGTCGCGATCTCCGACATGATTTCGCAAGCGGTGAGCAGCATGTATAGCGACGATGAAATCAATCGTTTCCTTGAAGTCACGTACGCCAATGGCGATAAAGAAGTGATGTATTTCCGTGATTTTTCCTCCGGCGCCATGATTGAGAACATCGTTCGCCGGGCCAAAAAATTGGCAATTAAACGAGTCATCGCTGGAGGTGAACGTGGTGTTTGTGCTCAAGACCTTTTGGATTCGATCCGTCAAGAGTTCCGCGAACACGAAGATCTTCCCAACACAACGAACCCTGATGATTGGGCCAAGATTTCTGGCAAGAAGGGCGAGCGCATTGTGTTTATTCGTACTTTGGTGAACGAAGGAAACGACCGTTCAGTTGCTGGCGGTCGGGCTATTGAACGAAACGCCACTGGTCAGTATCTCTGATGCTATTTCGCGTGAATGCGGTGATCTAGATGGCCATCGTCAAAGTTTCTGGAATTGAAACTGAATACGGAATTTTGGCTCGAGGGACGGAATCAAATCCTGTCCTGGCATCGTCCTTGTTGATCAACGCGTACATGGAGGCGAACTCGCCCGAGGTTCAACATGATGTTCCGGCGTGGAATTTTGATGATGAACAACCCGAAATCGATGCTCGAGGCTTTTCTCTTGAATCGGCCATGCCACCAGAAGTTGAAATGCATCTCGTCAATGCGGTCCTCACTAATGGGGCGCGTTATTACGTCGATCATGCCCATCCCGAGATATCGACTCCCGAATGTGCCAACGCTTGGGAGACATTGATTTATGACTGTGCGGGCGAAGAAATCATTCGGCAATCAATGGCTGCAGTGAACCGCACGTTGCCTTCAGGTGTTGAAATGCTTTTGTATAAGAACAACAGTGATGGCAAAGGAAATAGCTACGGCTGTCATGAGAACTTCCTCGTTGCCCGCGATGTTCCATTCGGAAGAATTGTTTCGCAAATCACTCCGCATTTCGTCACCCGTCAGGTGTTTGCTGGGGCTGGCAAAGTTGGCTCAGAAATGCTTGGTGTTTCTGCTGAACAGGTTCCTTTCCAGTTGAGTCAACGGGCTGACTTCTTCGAAGAAGAAGTTGGCCTTGAAACAACTTTGAAACGCCCAATCGTGAACACGCGCGACGAACCGCACTGTGATCCGCAGAAGTACCGGCGCCTCCATGTCATTGTCGGCGATGCCAATATGTCGCAGGTTGCAACATTCTTAAAGGTTGGGACGACATCGCTCATTTTGTCGCAGATCGAAGATGATGTACTTGGCGCTGACCTGACTTTGGCCCATCCGGTCTCGGCGATTCGTCAAGTGAGTTACGACCCGACTTTGAAACAAACCTTGCTCATGGCGAATGGCTCGCGTATGACCGCCATGGATATTCAATGGGCACTCCTGAACAGGTCTGTGCACTATGTGAAATCGGTTGGTTTTGATTCTGTTGGTGGTGAAATCATCGGGCAGCGGATTCTTGACTTGTGGGAAGAGGTACTAACTGGTCTTGAGTATGACCTTGACAGCGTTGCGGACATGGTTGATTGGATTGCCAAAAAACGCATCATTGATGGAATGCAATCTCGTCACGGCCTGTCTCATGGCGACTCGCGATTGAAGGCAATTGATTTGCAATATCACGATATGCGGGCTGAAAAGTGTTTGGCCACGCGAGCAGGTTTGCGAACTTTGGTCGAAAGTGCTCACGTCGAGCGCGCGATTCGGAAGGCACCTGACACCACACGTGCTTATTTCCGTGGCCAATGTCTTGAGAGGTGGCCAGATCAAGTTGTGTCGGCTAACTGGGACTGTTTGGTGCTTGACGTTGGGCGGGGTCCTTTGCGTCGCGTTCCTATGATGGAACCGCTCCGGGGGACTAAGGAATTGGTGGGACAAATATGTTCAGAAAGCGATACTTTGCTCGAATTGCTGGATCGTTTAGGTGCAGAAAAGTGACTTTGGTTGAAATGACTGTCAAGATCACAGGACTCGCCAAAACCGTGGGTATATTTTCCACAAGTATCACGTTGGTAAGTTTTCATCGTTAATACGTATCAATCACTGAGAGGGAATGATGGCTGAGAGAGTCCAGAAACAAAAGTCCAACTCTGAGCGCGTATCAGAAGAAGTCGAATCTTCAGAAGCTTCTAGCCAACAAGGTGAGAAGTTGAAAGCAGAGCTTGATGATTTGCTCGATGAGATTGATGATGTTTTAGAAAGTAATGCGGAAGACTTCGTGAAGTCGTACATCCAAAAAGGTGGCGAATGAATCGTGGTCGTTCCGTTTTTTAATCTTGAAAATGATCCAGGAAGTAATTTCACTTCATTGTTGCGCAAGGTAGGCCTCGACCCTTTTTCTTACGCTCATTCTGGAGACGTTCAATCGTTGCAGGCACCACACGGCACAACTGTGCTCGCGGTTCGTTATAACAATGGTGTGGTCATGGCTGGAGATCGCCGAGCAACGATGGGTTCGCGAATTTCAAATCGTGAGATGGAAAAAGTCGTACCTGCCGACCGCCATAGTGGAGTAGCAATTTCTGGTACCGCTGGTATCGCCATGGACATGATCAAGATTTTCCAGTTGCAACTTGAGCATTTTGAAAAACTTGACGGTCGACCTATCAGTCTTGAAGGAAAGGCCAACCAACTTTCGCAACTCGTGCGGGCGAATCTCTCGGGAGCGATGCAGGGTCTCGCAGTAGTTCCGATTTTCGCGGGTTACGACTTATTGCGTAGCACTGGTCGTCTCTGGGACTTTGATGTCACTGGTGGCCGCTATGAAGAGCGTGAGTTTGTGGCGACAGGGTCAGGCGGTGGTCCAGCTTCAACGGTTTTGAAGGTTGGATTTAGGCCAGGGATGAATGCCGATGAAGCGATCAACTTGGCCTGTCGAGCTTTATGGGAAGCGGCCGATGTTGACTCGGCTACGGGTGGCCCTGATGTGCTCCGAAGCATCTACCCAGTTGTCGCGACGATTACCGCCGATGGTTGGGAACGTCGTGAAGATAGCGATTTAGCAACACGGTTTGAGACGCTTGTTCAGCAGCAACGTTCGCAACGTGAAGGAACAACAACATGAATCAGCCTTTCTATGTAGCTCCCGAACAGTTGATGAAGGATCGCGCTGACTACGCGCGAAAGGGAATTGCTCGCGGACGCGCCTTGGTTGCTGTTCAGTACAACGACGGGATTGTGGTTGTTGCCGAGAACACCTCAAACACTTTGCGTAAGGTGAGTGAGATTTACGATCGCATCGGTTTCGCTGGTGTGGGCAAATACAACGAGTTTGATCAACTACGTCGTTTCGGTGTTCGGAACGCCGATGTTCGTGGCTACCAGTATTCGCGAGACGATGTGGAAGCTCGAAGTTTGGCCAACGAATATGCGCAAATACTTGGCCAAACATTCACCCACGATGTCAAGCCATACGAGGTTGAGATTTTGTTAGCAGAAGTCGGCGTTGATCAAGCGTCCGATCAGTTATTTCACATCATGTATGACGGCACCTTGATGGATGAACGGGGATTGAGCGTTCTTGGCGGCGATGCCGAGTCAATTACCGAGCGTTTGCGGCATTCGTGGAAACCCGATGACGATTTGGCAACCGCGGTCAAGAAGTGTGTGTCGGCGTTGTCCGGTCCAGATCGTGTCTTGCATGCCGGTGATCTTGAAGTGGCGGTGTTGCGACGCGGTGAAGATCGTCGTTGTTTTCAACGTTTTGATGATGCGGAAGTCGCCAAACTTCAGGAGTAGTACTTCTGCACTGACTTCGAGTGATCGTGACTTTGGTCCTCGGACAAATCAACGAGTGGCGCTTTGTCAATGTCTTTGCTGATGTCATCGTGTGGTTATGAGAATTTTGCTTGTAGACGGAGATCAATCAGAAGGCGTCGTGCTCGCGGGGCAACTCGGAGAACGGGGCCATGAAGTCGTGAGATGCTTCCCGCCAGAAGGTCATACATTGTGCGTTGGCGCAAGCGACTCGTCAAAGTGTCCAGTTGAGTCACTCGGTTGTGATGTTGCGCTGATTGTGCGCGACGCTGAAATTGAACCAGGTTTACGGGAAATGGGAGCCATTTGCGCAATTCGTCGTCACATTCCCGTGATTGAGGCCTTTGCTGAATCAAAGAGTCCATACGCCGAATGGTCAACTCCCGCGGGTACTGCAGTGATTGAAGCGGTTGAAGATTTTGATACGGGAGCGCGACCCCGACTCGTGACAGCGATTGAATCTCGGCTTGCGACGTTGCCGGCTGTTATTCGTTTAGGCAAAATGCCGACGATCGCTGTGCGCCACCAAGGTACGCAAGTATTGCTCAATATCACGTTGCCGCCTGGTGCGACCGCAGTCGAAGAAGAAAGCATCGTGACGTGGGCAGTGCGATGCTTACGTGAACAAGACCCACATTCATTAACCGCAGATGTCTCGGTACAAGGTCGGGGATTGACTGGCTGAAAAGTTGATTCAGTTGACCTAACAAGTTCTGCTCTCAGCAAAAAGGCGACTACCTTGCTGTAGGTGGATCGACGAATCTATGGCCTTGAGAATGAATATGGAGTGACGTGCACTTTGCGCGGTCAACGTCGTCTCAGTCCCGATGAGGTCAGCCGGTATCTCTTTCGTAAAGTGGTTTCTTGGGGACGAAGTTCCAATGTCTTTCTCGAAAATGGCTCGCGGCTCTACCTCGATGTCGGTTCTCATCCTGAATACGCCACTGCTGAATGTGACTCAATTTATGACGTCGTCGTTCAGGACAAAGCTGGCGAGCGGATTCTCGAAAACTTGGTTGGTTCAGCTGAAGAGCGGCTTCGCGAAGAAGGAATACGCGGAACTATTTATCTCTTTAAGAACAACACCGATTCGGCGGGTAATAGTTATGGGTGTCATGAGAACTATCTGACGTCTCGCGAAGACGATGCAAGTCTGCATAACTCTGTATTGATTCCTTTTTTGGTCTCCCGAATGATTTTCACTGGGGCAGGAAAGATCGTTCAGACGGCCCGAGGTCCGATCTATTCGATCACGCAACGGGCCGATCACATTTGGGAAACGATGTCCTCGGCGACTACTCGTAGTCGTCCAATCATTAATACCCGCGATGAACCTCATGCGGATGCCGAAAAGTATCGCCGCCTTCATGTCATCGTTGGAGACTCGAATATGAGCGAGTATTCCAACTTCTTGAAAGTTGGTTCGACCGCGTGTCTTTTGCGCATGATGGAGGATCCCAAGTTTCCTTTACGAGATATGACCCTCGAAAATCCGATTCGAGCCATCCGTGATTTCAGCCATGACATCACCTGTCGTAAGACGGTCAACTTAGCCAGTGGACGCGAAGTGAGCGCTCTCGATATTCAGCGCGAATATCTCAATGCTGCGCTTGAGTTTGCCGAAACTCGAGGTTTTCAACCTAATGAGCAAAAGGCTCTCGACATGTGGAAGTACTGCGTTGAGTCGATTGAAGTCAATCCACTTTCATTAGATCGCGAAGTGGATTGGGTCATCAAACATAAGTTGATCGATTCTTATTGCGTCAAGAATGGCTTGGAATTAGGGGATCCAAAAGCGCAACTGATTGATTTGCAATATCACGATGTCGTGCGTAGTCGTGGTTTGTTCTACAAAATGCAGAGTCGCGACTTAGTTGAGCGTGTCTGCACAGACGCCGACATTATTGAAGCGATGGATGTTCCTCCTCAAACCACTCGGGCGCGCCTGCGTGGGGAATTCATCAGGGTCGCCAAAGAGAAGAAGCGTGACTACACGGTTGATTGGGTTCATCTCAAGCTCAACGACCAGGCGCAAAGAACGGTTTTGTGTAAAGATCCGCTCAAGAGTCGGGATGAACGGGTCGAAAAACTGATCGCATCTCTCTGAGGCGTCATGTTTAGTGGGTGTCGACGCTGTACGGTTAAAGGGTCATGAGCGAAGGAATTGAAATCTCTGAGGACAGCGCATTGGTTGAAACCGATGACGCTGCAACCGGTGAGGCTATTCGTACGGACTTGAGTGAGAAACAGCGGACGCAAATGCGGGCTGTTTGGGAATGGGTTTTTGTAGTCGTGATCGCTATTGGTGCAGCGTTATTGATTCGGCTGTTCTTGTTCCAGCAGTACTACATTGACGGTCCAAGCATGCAGACCACATTGATGCCCCAAGACCGCGTTCTTGTCAACAAAATGTCCTACAAGTTGCACGATATTCATCGAGGTGACGTGATTGTTTTCGATCGTGTAACGAACGAAACTCAACACGATGATCTCATTAAGCGAGTCATGGGTTTGCCGGGTGAAACTTTAGAAATTCGCTCATGCATCGTGTATGTCGACGGCGTGCAAGTTGATGAGCCGTATCTCAATCCAGAACAAACTTCGCAAATTGAACCGAGTGCACGATGTGGCTCGCACACTGATATGGCTCCCTTGGTAGTTCCCGAACATATGGTCTTTGTGATGGGGGACAATCGTGTGCAAAGTTTTGATAGTCGCGACTTTGGGCCTATTAACACTGGAAAAATTCGTGGTCGGGCCTTCGTGGTTATTTGGCCAGCAAGTGCTTGGGCCTGGCTCTAGCGATTACACATTGCGGGCGAAGGCGTCCACCATGCGGTCGGTGTAGTCGCTGAACACACCATCAAGCCCCATTCGGATGCCGTCGTCAAGCACATAGTCCTGTTGCATGTCCCAACCAAGGGCGTAACGATTAAAACGATGGAATAACGTGACGAGTCCGCCGTTCCAGTCAGTGTGATGCATGTTGATGCAGTCGATGCCAGATTCGTGCAATTGAGCAGCGCGCCGTTCGGGACCATCCTTTAAGCGGCTGAGTCGTGTTGAATCAACAAGTTTTGCCTCGGTCAGAGACCTCCAACTTGCGACGACTTGCCACTTGTGGTGACAGAGCCAGAGGCGTGGCTCTAGTTCTGGCTTCACGAGGCGAACCGCATCAAGAGTTGGGTTCAACGCGGCGGGGTCTTTGACATCGAGCGAAAAATCAAAATCACCGCTGACCGAATCAAGCATCGCGGCAACTGTTGGGATGTGAATGGGTAGATCTTTCTGCGCGATCTCGGCAATGGGAATTTTTCGTCCACGGCGACGCACAATTCCGTCGTGATCAAGAACAGCAAAGCCGTCGGAGGTCACCCAGACGTCACTTTCGAGTCCAGTGGCTCCGAGCCGTAACGCCAGCTGAAATGACTCGATGGTGTTTTCGGGGGCGTAGGCCCGAGCCCCGCGGTGGGCGAAAGCAATCGGGGGGTCGATCAGAGACGGAAGGCGTTGCTGCACGAGATGATGATGTCATGGTCGAGGAATTCCAGCAAGTCTTGAACAGCGGGGCTCTCAATGTCGACCCTCGGTAATTAGACTCACTGTGTGTTCAACTTGTCGGGAAGCGAGATCGTCGTCATCTTGTTGTTGGCGCTGATCGTGCTTGGACCTGAAAAGCTTCCCGAAGCGATTCGCAAGTTTGGTCGGGTGTACAGCGAGATCCGAAAAATCAGCAATGGTTTTCAGAGTGAGTTCAAGAATGCTTTTGATGAGCCGATGCGAGAACTTCGCGAGACTGCACAGTTAACTCGTGACGCAGTCTTGAAACCACTCCAAGACGAGCCAGAACCAAAAAAGCCCGAAATACACAAGCCCGAAGTTGTTCCGCCTTCTGAAGTCGATGGTGACAATTGATGAAGTTGCCTTTCGGAAATAAGAACAAGGTTAAGAAAGATGCGTCAACTGAAGATGCGATGACTTTGACTGAACATTTGGCCGAATTGCGCTCACGAATTATTCGGGCAGTTTTAGCCGTTGCCATTGGCATGATGGGTGTGTTGGCCTTTTATGAGCCAGTTCTCAAATTCTTGCGCCAACCTTATGACAATGTCTGTCAAAGGCGTCCTGATCTCGTAACAAACTGCGACTTCTATTCACTTGGTCCGCTTGAGGGATTTAATGCTCGGTTAAAGATTTCTTTGTACGGCGGATTGATCTTGGCTTTGCCAGTGGTTCTGTGGCAGATCTGGCGATTTGTGGTTCCTGCACTGCACGCCAAAGAAAAGCGTTACGCAATTCCATTTGTCTTTTCGTCAGTTGTGCTCTTTTTACTTGGTGGATTCTTTGCTTATTTCACGCTCGATAAGGGCCTTGAGTGGTTGATTTCATGGTCGGGGAGCGATGTTCAGCAAGCCTTCCAGATTTCTAAATATGTGAGTTTCGTCGGACTCATGGTTGCGGCCTTTGGAATTGGGTTTGAATTCCCGGTGTTGTTGGTGTTCTTGCAACTTGTCGGAGTTTTGAAACCACGACAGTTGATTGAAGGTTGGCGAGTCGCCATTGTGGTCATTGTGGTGATAGCAGCAGTCATTACGCCGTCTGGCGACCCGATTACCTTGATGCTGTTGTCGGTTCCGCTGATTGTTTTCTATTTCATATCGATCTTGATCGGTCACCTCGGGACGCGGAATCGTCCTGTTGACGCTTAAGCCACCGTTCAACGAGTTCCACGAGGCAGACTGTGAATGTGCGGACTGACCGGCCGGCGCTGATCGCCCACTACAACTTCCCACTTGATCGTTTTCAGATTGAAGCGATGGACGTACTCGATGCTGGCGAATCGGTTTTGGTGGCCGCTCCGACTGGTAGTGGTAAGACCGTTGTCGCCGAATATGGGATTTCGTGTGCCTTGGCTGATGGGAAGCGGGCTTTTTACACGGCCCCGATCAAGGCTTTGTCGAATCAGAAATATAACGACCTTGTTGAATTGTATGGTCGAGACAAAATTGGACTTCTGACGGGCGACAATGCGGTGAACGGAGAAGCGCCAATTGTGGTCATGACCACAGAAGTGTTGCGCAACATGATTTATGCGCGTTCACGCGCATTGGACGACCTGGCTGTTGTTGTGCTTGATGAGGTGCACTTCATTCAAGATACGTTCCGCGGTCCAGTGTGGGAAGAAGTGATCATCCATCTTCCACGCAAGGTCAAGTTGGTGTGTTTGTCGGCCACAGTGAGCAACGCCAATGAGGTGGCCGATTGGATTAGCACGGTTCGTGGTCCGACAAGGTTTGTCGTTGAAGAAAAGCGTCCAGTCGAACTGGAGAATCTGTACATGGTCGGCGACAAGACGGCCCAGCGTGAGCATCTCTTTCCCACGTTGGTTTCGGGTCGTCCGAACCCTGAAGCAGCACGCCTTGAAGAACTGACTCGAAAAGTGAGTGGTCGGGGGCAAGTCAAGGGTCGACCGCGGCGGGCGCTGTATACACCTAGTCGACTTGAAGTAGTGGATCGTCTCAATGAAGAAGGTCTACTTCCTGCAATCTTTTTTATCTTCAGCCGAAATGGTTGCAATGAAGCGGCACAATCGTGTTTAAAGCAAGGTTTACGTTTGACATCGCCCGATGAACGTCGTCGTATACAAGAAATCATCACGAGTCGCTTGGGTGATATCGACGACGATGATCTTGATGTCTTGGGCTATCCACAATTCGTTGCGCAATTGGAAGCGGGCATCGCGGCTCATCACGCCGGATTGGTTCCACCATTCAAAGAAACTGTTGAAGCGTGTTTCGTTGAGGGTCTTGTCAAGATTGTTTTTGCCACAGAAACACTGGCCGTTGGTATCAACATGCCGGCCCGTTCAGTCGTGATTGAAAAATTGTCGAAGTTCACTGGTGAACATCACGAGTTTTTGACTGCTGGTGAATTTACGCAATTGACTGGGCGTGCGGGTCGACGAGGATTAGATGACAAAGGTCATGCAGTCGTTTTATGGAATCCGTTTGTGACGTTTGAGCAAGTCGCAGGGTTGGCGAGTTCGCGTACATTTCGGTTGACCTCGTCATTTCGGCCGACGTACAACATGGCAGTCAATTTGGTTCGCTCATATTCAAGTGAAGAAGCCCGTCACTTGCTCAATCTCTCGTTTGCTCAATATCAAGCAGATCGTGATGTTGTCAAAATTGAAACGCGTCTCGATCGACGTTTGGAGCAACTTTCAGAACTTCGTCTCGCCGCTGAAAGTCCGTTCGGAGATATTCACGACTATCGGGCACGGCTTGAAGGAACGCTGGGAATTCGTAGTGAAAGCTCCATTGAGTTCGCCATGGCACGGCTTCGACCTGGTTCGGTGATTTATGTCGATAAGGGTAAAACCCCAGGACGCGCCGTGGTTTTGTCAACGGCAAATCGTTCAGGCGGAGTGAAGCTCACGGTATTGACTGCTAAACGGGCGACTCTCAATCTTTCGTCGCGCGATTTTCATGAACCGCCTCGACCACTTGGTCAGATTGAACTTCCCGAGCCATACGCTCCGACTCAACCAGATTTTCAAAAGATTGTCATCACTCGTTTGCATCAAGCGCGAGAAGTCGCCAGTGAATGGAGCTCGCCCGAACCTGGCCGACAGGCCGTGCATCCAGTGGAAGATGATCCCGACTTGCGTGACCGCCTGAAGGCAGCGGCTCAAGCCGATCGGGTATCGCGCGATGTTGACCAACTGCGAGAACAAGTGCGTGGCAAAGGAAACTCGGTTGCCCGAAAATTTGAACGAGTCCTGCGCATTCTTCAGGACTGGGATTATGTGTCGGGTTGGTCGTTGACTGAAAAAGGTGAAGTGCTCGCGCGTACTTTCCATGAGAGTGACCTCTTGATCGCTGATTGTATTGATCGGGGATATCTCGATGATCTAGATCCCGCATCGCTGGCAGCGTTGGCTTCAGTGTTTGTCTATGAACATCGTTCGAGTGAAGCGCCTCCTGCTCCTTGGTTTCCATCGGCAGAGGTTCGTAAAAAGTGGCGCCGGATCGAGTCGGTCAGTCGAGAACTGCAAGCAACTGAAGAAGCAGCGTCCCTGAATCAACATCGGGCGCCGGATCCGACGTATATTGCAATCGCATATGCATGGGCAGCTGGTGAAGGTTTCGCCGAAGTCGTTGAGGCTGAAGAATTATCTGGTGGAGATTTTGTGCGCACGATGAAGCAACTCATCGACCTCTTGCGACAGATCGGAACGATGGCGCCGATTCCGCAAACGCGTCGCAATGCTGAGGCGGCTGCTGACTTGTTAATGCGTGGAGTTGTGGCTGCATCAACATCGGTCCCCGGTGAACTCTGACGGTGATGAGACATGGTGATTAAGCACGGTCAAGATTGGGGAAAAGAAAGTGTTGCCCCGAGTGACCTTGTCTATGCACCAACTGATGGCGCGCTGGCGGCTTGCATCGGTGAGGGACACCAAAACGTTGTTGTCACAGGCGGTGATATGTGGCGCACGATCGGTGCTGAGGGTCGAGTCGTGGTGCCTGGTGAAACCGCGACTTGTTTACCGATAGATGTCATGAAAGTCGATATTCAACTTGATGACGAATCAATATTGTCAAAAATTGCGGCTGCACATGTTGTCTTCAGACGGTCGAACTTCAGGGGAGGCTGGTTGCGCGGACCCTTGACCGTCGTGGCGAACGCTCAATTTCTGGGTGATTGGGACATCGCCCCCCGTGGTCATCCCAACGATGGTCGGGTTGAACTCACTCAAGTTGATTCAACTATGGGAGTGCGTCAAAGGTTGACGGCTCGAACGCGATTGAGTACTGGATCTCATCTTCCTCACCCGTCGATTGAGACAAAGTCCGTGAAGAATTATGTCTGTGAATCCGCTGATCAAGCCCCAACGATTTTGTGGATAGACCATCAATGTATTGGTCAAGTCAAACGCCTCAGTATTGAAGTTTGTGCCGACCAAGCATTTTTGTGGATGTAAGGTTTTCCTATGAATGCAGCGAACGGGACGATCATTGATGCAGTTGACAATCTCGCTGATCGATTGATCGCAGTCAGCCACGATATTCATGCTCATCCTGAATTGAATTATGCCGAGCATTATGCCCACGATCTATTGACTGGTGTGCTGACCGAATACGGGCTCGATGTCACCCCGCACGCGTATGGAGTCGACACTGCTTTTGAAGCAGTTGTTGGCGACCCCAATGCTCCTGAAGTTTTGGTCTTATTGGAATACGACGCATTGCCTGGCATCGGACATGGTTGTGGTCACAATGTCATTGCTGCTGCTGGTCTTGGGGCAGGTCTCGTGGCCGCTTCGATGGCGCGCGATCTCGGCGGTCGAGTGCGCATTCTTGGTACTCCTGCTGAAGAAGGTGGTGGTGGCAAAATTGCGATGGCCCGCAATGGCGCCTTTGCAACTGGTGTCGCTGCAATGATGATTCACCCGGCAGATGCCGATCTCATCAAAATGGATTCGATCGCGATTCATACGGTTGATGTCACGTATGAAGGTAAAGCAGCGCATGCGGCAGCAGCTCCGTGGGAAGGAAGAAATGCGCTCGACGCGGCCGTCCTTGGTTACATGAACGTTGCCGCGTTGCGCCAACATATTCGACCAACGGAACGCATTCACGGCATCATCACCGAAGGGGGCGAGAAGCCCAACATTGTTCCGCGTCGCGCCGCGGCCACTTGGTACGTGCGTTCAAATACCATTTCAACATTGCAACCGTTGAAACAAAGAGTGTTGAATTGTCTCGAAGGTGCGACAAGTGCTTGCGGATGTTCAATGTCGGCAACATGGGACGATCACACATACGCCGATGTTCGCGACAATATGGCGGTGGTCAATTCGTATGTTCACAACATGGCTTCACTTGGTCGCATAGTGCGGGACCCACGAACTGAGGGTCGGGCAGTGATGGGTTCAACAGACATGGGAAACGTGTCGTACCTGTTGCCATCAATCCACCCGATGGTCAAAGTCGCTCCCGATGGGGTCGCGATTCATACCGAGGACTTTGCGCACTACGCCGGGTCAGAATCTGGCGATGAGGGAGTTCTCGTCGGGGCTAAGGCCATGGCAATGACGGTCGTCGATTTGTGGACAAATAGCGATTTGCGTTCGGCGGCTGCCACCGAATTCGCAACTGTTTCGTCCGATGTTGATGTTTTGGCTCGTTAATCGCCGGCAATTCATTTTTGGTCTATTCCACCATCGGCACCGTCTGACCAACTAGCGTGAAAAGCCGTGACGGTCTACGCCCCAGAGGAGTTCACCGCCGAGGAGTCGGAAGTTTTACGACGCTATTTCACCAATTTGGACGGTCCAGTATTCGCCCTGGTGAACTTGCCCGAGGTGGTTAAAGGTGCTTTATTTGCGCGGTACAGCCGCACCCACAAAAGTCTTCGTCGACTCTTTTTGGACGAGTTTGTTGGCGAATTAGATATTGCAGGCGATCAAGGCGTTGATGCAACGATCGGCCTTGAGCGAGCTGAAGAGTTGTACGAGAAAGTTTTCTTTGAATACGGGGACGACTCAGTTGCTCAACTTGGTGGCGTGCACCTGGCTTGT
Source organism: uncultured Actinomycetes bacterium (assembly GCA_903872155.1). Lineage (GTDB taxonomy): Bacteria > Actinomycetota > Acidimicrobiia > Acidimicrobiales > Ilumatobacteraceae > Casp-actino8. The sequence goes on from CAIQJP010000030.1 coordinate 42,804, forward strand.
GAACAGGCTTCCAACGTACTGACCAAGATTCTTGAATGGGGCCGACTCGCGAGTTATCTCGAACAAAGCACGCGCTATATCGCCTATGACGCGCGACTTGCTGGGCGGTATCGGTTCTATCGTGACCCCGATGTCTTGAACTCGCGTTTCGGAACGCGGTATGTAGGAGATATGGATCGTATGTTCGATTCGTACTCGCAATTGATTGAAAAAGTGACCGAGCATGTTCGGTCAAGTATTAAACGTGATCCTGCGGACAGCGATTTCGTCTTCCGTATGGCAACTCGTGCGAAAGCGTTAGATGCTGTTCGTGGAGTTTTGCCGGCGGCTTCGTTGTCAAATGTCGGTATATACGGCAGCGGACAGTCGTATGAAGCGATGTTGATTCGTATGCGTGCGCATCCGTTACCGGAGGCTCGTCATTACGCCGATTTAATGTTGGAAGAACTCCGCAAAGTGATTCCGAGCTTCTTGAAGCGCGTTGATCTTGCTGATCGCGGTGGCCGTTGGAGTGATTACTTAGCGGACACTCGTGAATCGACCAGCGAACTTGTTCAAGGCCTCTTCGCCGAGACACCTGTTGACCACAGTCCTCCGGTGGTGTTGACAGATTTTGATCCAGAGGGTGAAGATAAATTAATCGGTGCGATTTGTTATTCGCATACCAGCTTGCCTGAGACCCAAATCATGCAACGTGTGCAACGCATGAGCCATGCCGAAAAGGTCGCGATTTTGAAGGCATATATTGGAGATCGCGAAAATCGTCGACACCGTCCGGGGCGAGCTTTCGAACGTACTGACTACCGCTTTGACGTTTTGTCGGATTATGGCGCTTTCCGAGATATGCAGCGGCACCGTATTTTGACCATCGAATGGCAACCGTTGACCCCGAATCATGGGTACACCCGTCCCGATCTCATTGATGAGGCTGGGCAGACCGTCGCCTTTGATGAGGTTATGAGCCGCTCAGCTGGCCTCTTTGACGCCATGAAGCCAGATTTCCCTCAGCAAGCCTCGTACGCCGTTTCAATGGCCTATCGGGTGCGCTACGTCATGCAGTTCAACGCCCGAGAAGCCATGCACATGCTCGAATTGCGCTCGTCGCCCCAAGGTCACCCGGCCTATCGCCGAGTTGCCCTCGAGATGCACCGCTTAATTGGCGAACAAGCGGGGCATAAAGCGATTGCCGAAGCGATGACGCACTTGACAGTTGAGGCCCCCGAACTCGAACGTTTGGCAGCTGAACGTCGCGCTGAATCCCGTCGTGGGGGTCAATAAGTACATCGTGATGGAACTTCGTGACCAGTGTCACCTAAGTATCCAACAGTTGGAGACCAAAGCGTGTCTATTATCCGCGCTCACACCTTTGTTTTTGGTGGGCAAACTTCAGGAGTAACAGGAAATCTCATGGCAAAAGATGACGACAATTTGGACCCAGAACTTGATGAGGAGTTCCTTGAGGAAGAGGAAGCCATTGACGAGGCCGACCCCGATGAGTTACTCGATGACGACGAACTTGAAGATGAGGAAGATCTTGGTGTTGAGGACCTAGACACGGTTTTGGCTGGCGAGGATCCCGAGGCCGAGATTGTTCCTTTGGTCGCCAAAAAGAAGGCCAAGAAGTCGAAAAAAGACGTCGCTGAGGATGAAGAAGAAGACGACGATGATGAACTCATCGGAGAAGATGACATCGAAGAAGACCTCGGCGTCATCTTGGCAGCCCGTGTCAAAGGTCGTAGCGAAGACGACGAAGAAGATCCCGAAGAGGAAGAAGAAGACCTTCAGTTGTCGAATGATCCCGAAAGCGGGATTCAACCGAAGCGTCCCGATGAGCGCATGTGCACGCAGTGTTTCTTGCTCGTCCGCAAAGGCGCCCCCATGTGTCCAGTGGGCGACGACACCTGTCCGCTTTTTGCCTAATCGCTCATGAGCATTGAGCCAGTCATTCGCCACGCGACGACTGACGATTTGGCTGTGATTATTGAATTAGATGCCACGGCCCGTGAAGCGGTGGCATCTCAACGTGGTGGACGTAGCTGGTTAGTTGAACATGCGCCAGCGAGATTTCTTCACGCAGACGAATTGATTGATCACAGTTGGGTCGGCACCGTCGACGAACATGTGGTCGGTTTTCTCCGATGCACGATTGAAGATGTGCCACAACACGGTTTGGTGTGTTCAGTCGAACGAGTATTCGTCGACGAAAACGCGCGCGAACTCGGGTTCGGTGATGCATTACTGCAACAAGCTATTGACTACGCCACAAACTTAGGCTGTGTTGCGATTGAAGGAAATGCGCTTCCCGGTGATCGCGAAACGAAAAACCTTTATGAACGTGCCGGAATCGTCGCTCGCAAAATCATTGTGTCGCGACCGTTGAACCAGTAACGAATCAATCAGTAACAGAAACGGTTTACTTGCCGGTCCAGTTTGGTGTGCGCTTTTCAATGAATGCAGTCAGACCCTCTTTGGTGTCTGATGAAGCCATCACTTGAGCGAATAAAGAATTGGTGAGTTTCTTCAATTCGTCATCGGGTTGATACGCAGCAGCAAGGACGACTTGACGACTGGCGTACACAGCGAGTGGTGCACTAGTTGCAATCTGTGCGGCCAACTTGCGAGCCTCGTTCATTGCTTCGCCAGGTGCAACGAGACGTGAAACGAGACCAAGGTGATAGGCACGCTCCGCAGGAATGGGGTCGCCGGTCAAGATGGCTTCCATGGCAGCAGCTTGTCCGATTGCTCGGGGAAGACGGAAGAGTCCGCCCGCACCAGCAATGAGGTTGCGCTTTACTTCGGCGAGACCAAATGACGAACGAGTGGTGGCGATGACCAGATCGGCCGCCAAAACAATTTCGCAACCGCCAGCAGTAGCGAGTCCATCGACGGCGACAATGATCGGCTTGCGACGTTCGCGATAAACGAAACCGGCGAATCCGCCGCGCTTGGTATTGAGATCTCCGGCTTGGCCAGAGTTAATAGCTTTCAGGTCTGCTCCTGCACAAAACACTGGACGCTCTTGGCCTTCGGTATTGGCGGTCAGAATGCCGACCCATACTTCGTCATCTGCTTCTAATTGATCAATTGCTGCTTCAACCCCACGGGCAACATCGCCATTAATGGCGTTGCGTGCGTCGGGGCGATTGAGAGTAATGATGCCTACTCGGCCTTCGGTTGAGTAGGTGACGATGTCGGTTTTTGCGGTGTCGCTCATACCTTTGACCGTAGCGGCAGTGAACCGCTCAGAACTAACCCTCGTCGGTTGATGGAGTCTCGGCGACTGGCGTCTCGACGACTTCAGGCGCAGATTCAACGATTGCCTCAACGACTACTTCAACGGCGACGTCGGCTGGAGCCTCGGTGACCACGTCGGCAGATACTTCTGTCACGACGGCAGCCGTCGGAGCAGTCGGTGGCTTAGGAGGCAACTTTTTCGCGGGCGGTCGAACCGTGCGCAAGGGCTTCGGAGCATGGCTTGTCGAGGCGACCGCGATACCGAGGCTGGCCGCAATTTGGGGGAGCAATGCGCCCAAACGTTCAACAGTCTTAGCCAAGTCAGGAGTAATGGTCTCTGGCTTTGACGTGACTGTGACCTGGGAGCGGATTGGCGCAAAAGCCACAGCTTCAAGAACGGCAATCCAACGATCGGCCAAGGCATCGGCCACGAGACTTTGTGACGTGGCAACGGCGAGACGACGTCCGAGTTCATCGGGGAAGATTGCTCCGGCTTTCGGAGGTTGTCCGGCCAACTTGAGTGCCCGCACAATACGTCCAACACCAAGTGCGGCGTCGATGTCTTGTAGCCAATTCTGGTATTCCTGATCGGCGCGAGCCGTGAGACCCGTACGCAATTCGGCAACGAGCTCGCGACAATTTTCGGCCCGTTCAATGACCGGATCGTTGGCTGCCGCGACGACGCTACGTAAGTCGCGCAAGTCGAGTTCGGCCAGATCTTTACGCGCTGCTTCAGCACGGTCGAGCCAATCGGCGACACGCAAGCGGGGGAGAAGATTCTCGGCCATCTGCAAAACGCTTTGCTCGGGCATGGTGGGCTTGCCTTCGGCGGCTAACGCAGCGTTGGCATCTTTGAGACGCTGACGAACCGTTTGCATACCCTGCAATGCGAGTTCGGCAATGGGACGCTGATCTTCGGGAAGTTCCGACAACACTGCCTTGCGATTGGTTGAACCAGCCTTTAAGCGCTTGGCTTTTGGACGCTGGGGCAATTCGGGAGGAGCTTCGAAATGCGGACGACGCGGGCCGCGTGGCTTATCGCCAGTGCCAGCATTGTCACGGCGCGGACGACGATCGGTGTCGCGACCTGCACCATCACCACGTGCGGGACGGTCGCCGCGTGCGGGACGATCACGACGGTCACCACGATCACGTCGATCGCCACGGTCGCCGCGATCTTTCTTGGCGAGTTGCTGTGTCACCGCTTCAAATGGCTTGTCATTTCCGACGAGCGCGATCTTTTCAACCTTGTCAACCTTGACGCGGCCTTGGGTGATGCTGACGATCGTGATGCCATCAATGTCGAATTCAGCTTCGGCTTTGACAACATCTCCGGGCTTTGATCCCTGCGACAAGAGGGTTCCGTCAAGAACTCCCTTTGGTTCGCGGGCACCTGCGGCGCGCCAGGTCCAGGACCCATCGGGGCGTGAACTTGTTAACTCGATTTCAATCCTGCGGGACATGGTTGCCAACCCTATCGGGATCGCCTCTCGGTCCGTTCATGTCCGCACGAAGCGAGGCAGTACTGGTAATTTCACCAAGTGCCGATTTACGCCCTGGGGGACCGCACCCCAACGATTCATCCCGATGCCTACATTCATCCCGAAGCCGTCATTATCGGTTCGGTCACGATTGGGGCCGACAGTTCAATTTGGCCGGGAGCGGTTTTGCGTGGCGATGATGGCGAGATCATCATCGGCGAACGTACGTCAATTCAAGATGGCTCAGTGCTTCATACAACGCATGTCTTTCCCACTGTTGTCGGAAATGATTGCGTGATCGGGCACATCGTGCATCTTGAAGGTTGCACGATCGAAGATGGTTCGCTGATCGGCAACGGGTCAATTGTGTTGCATCGAGTGATCGTTCGTTCGGGAGCTGTCGTTGGAGCGAACTCTGTTGTCTTGAACGGATTAGAAGTTCCAAGCGGAGCGTTAGCCGTTGGAGCACCAGCCGTGATCAAGCTTGATAAAGCGCGTGCGGCCGACATCCAACTGGGCGCCGCATCATATGTTGCTCGCGCCAAGTTGTATAAAGAAAAACTTCGCCGTCTTGATTGATCATTCGGCTATTTCGTCATGACGCTTTCAATCATTGTTCGCACAACTCCGATTGAGGTTGAATTTGTGAGTGACCTCTTGTGGTCTTTGGGTGTTGTCGCTGTCGAAGAACATTGGGATCCTGATGGAATCGTTCGCTTACAAACTTCGCTCGGTGATGACATTGATGTTGTTGAGCAAGCGATGAATTCCTTGCCGGCCAAATTGGATTGGTCGACAACTACCGTGAATGACGCAGTGGCTAACAAATGGCGAGAATTTGCTCGTCCTACTGTGATCGGTCATCGCATTGTGATTGCGCCGGTGTGGTGTGATGATCAAGAAGTTGCCGAGGTCGTATCTAGTCTTGCGAATCCCGATCAAGCCATCGTGATTCCGATTGAACCCGCAAGCACTTTTGGCATGGGCGATCACCCAACAACAAAGAGCAGTTTGTTGATGATCGAAAAGTACTTAACACCCGGCGACGTTCTTATTGATGTCGGATGTGGTAGCGGTGTTCTCGGTATTGGTGCTTTGCGTCTTGGTGCAGTTCGTGCAATCGGAATGGATATCAATCCTTCATGTATTGCGGTATCTCAAGAAAATGCTCGGTTAAACAACGTTGCCGATCGTTGGTCAGTGACAACTGAACCACTTGCAGTCATTGGGCTACCTGCAGACATCGTGGTTGCAAATATTTTGGCACCGGCGCTGATTGAACTCAGTAGTGAATTGAAACGCTTAACGAAATCCCATGGTTTATTGGTGATTAGTGGAGTATTGGCGGAGCATTATGAGCATGTGGCCGAGGCTCTCGCACCGCTTCAAGAGTGTGATCGAATTGAATACGACGGATGGGCGGCCGTGGCCTTTCGCAACAATTGATTGTGCGTGGCTGAGCTAATTGACGAGAGCGTCAATGTCGTGTTGCGTTGGTAATGAAGGGACTGCGCCTTGCTTCGTTGCGGCAAGGGCGCCAGCGGCTGAAGCTCGACGGGCCGCGGTCGTGATGTCGGCTCCGTGAGCGAGCGCAGTTGCGAGTGCGCCGCAAGCGGCATCACCAGCACCTGTTGTGTCGAGGGCCCGAACCGCAAACGGTGGAATTTGTAATTCACCATCTTGAGTGACAATTTTGATTCCGCGAGCGCCGAGTGTGATGACAACAATAGAGACGCCGGCCTCAAGAAGTGATGTTGCTCCGCCGAGCAGTGCGACTTCATGTTGATTGGGCATGATCACGTCGCAAAGTTGTAGCACTGAACGATTGAGTTGCGTTGCTGGAGCAGGGTTGAGGATCGTGCGGGCTCCACCAACTTTGGCGATTGCGAGAGCGGCTTCAACTGCATCAATCGGCACTTCTAATTGACACAGCAATACTCCGGTGCGGCTAATGACATCGCGGTGTGCATCAACAACGCTGATGGAGAGTTCGGCATTTGCGCCTGGTACAACGACGATGGAATTTTCACCGTGTTCATCAACAGAAATAAGTGCTCGACCGGTTGGGCCCTGATGATCGGTGACATACGCGGCGATTCCCTCTGATGTCATGAGACGGTGCAAAGTTTCACCAGCGGCATCGGTTCCGAGACAGGTAATAAAAGCGGTGTCGGCTCCGGCGCGACGACAAGCGACTGCTTGATTCAGGCCTTTGCCTCCGGCGTGCTCTGCGTAATTGGTACCAAGAACTGTTTCGCCGGGAGAGGGGAGACGATCAACTGTGGCAACGAGGTCGAGATTGCTGCTACCGAGAACCACAACTTCGTATGCATGCGAACCGTTGGCCATGTCTCTAGTGAACCATGCCGCACCAAGCGAAACACAGCGCTCAGTGACTGCGGCGTCGATACTAGGGCTATTTCGTCATGACGAAATAGCCCTGAGCAGTGGAGTCAGGTCTAGGCGGTCAATCGCGGGGAGGTAGGTGCGCGCCGCGTTACTGCGGAACTTGGTGCACAGATCGGGTCGAAAAAATCGCGCACCTTCGCGTACGACGTAATTCAAAATGAAAAATCGATACGCCTCGGGAAGGAAGCGAATATCAGATTCGGTCAGAGGAAAAATCTCGTGGTACGCGCGAATGAATTCAACGAACTCTGGTTCAACCAAAGTATGAGGGGAGTACGACCACTGGGTCTGGTCGCCCGTTGACGATGAAACGCGGGACAGGAAATAGAAGTCGAGCAGACGCGATTCGACGCGGAACCAGTCGTAGTCCCAACGCGAAAACAGCGTGAAAGGTTGTGTCGACGAACCATGATCATCGACGGAGAAATTTCCCAAATTCCAATCCACCAAAATGGGAATGCGTTTCCAGGAGTCGTATCGAATGTTTTCAAGTTCGAGCAAAAAGTCATGCGTGTGTTTGTGCAAGACACCGATGTGTTCGGGAGGAAGTGAAAAATTCTTTGGAGCGAAAGGACTGGATAACAAATCCAAGAGATGTATGGCATCGGACTTAATGCTGTTTGACGTCGCCGGAATGTCGGTTGCAATTGAATCGCAAACGAGATGAAACTGGGCAATTTCTTGAGCCAAGCATCGGGATTGTTCTCGATTGAGCTGTGGTGGCAGCATATTTCGTTTCGTTGCTTCACCATAAAAGGCCACCCATAGGTTGCCGTCGTAATAGGTAAACGGCCGGTTGGCTTTCTCTAAAACCGGAGCCAGGAAATTTTCAAAACGAGTCCCCTGAATTAATTGGGTGCAACGAAACAGTCGGTCGTGGTCTTCAGCAAAGAGAAAATACGATCCATAATTCGAAACTTTGGCAAAGACACGATTGCCATCGCTGAGATGAAGTCGAAAGACCGAATTGGTGGAGACGTTGGGACTGGTGTCGTCGACACCGACGATGGAACGGCCGTCGCCGAATTCTGACCACGCCGCGTCAAGGGCATGTCGATATTCGGAGAGGCTCATGGATGCATTGTCTCACCTGAGGCGAGTCAACGCGGTGCAGAGAGAAATGACTTCAGCTGGCGTTGGCACGAATGCCAATAGGTGCAATGAGTCGGAAGCCGGCTTCGTGGCGTTCGTCTTCACTTTCGCCACCCCATAAGCCGTACTCGTGGTTATCGCGAGCGAAATCTCGACAGAGATCTTGCACGTTGCAACCAGAGCACACGCTGCGGGCTAGAGCCTCGCGGCGTTCACGAGCCTGGGGCCTTTCGGCGGTGGTGGGGAAGAAGAGATGAGTCATGCCTCGGCACGCTCCAGAGTCCATCCACGCGTCGTCCGTCTGCTGACGGGTGATGATGATTTCTACAGCTGCCACACGACCCCCTGGTGGTGAAAACTTACAAATTCATTGAGTTTTACTGAAATTCCCCATGTTGCTGGCAGGTCACACTGCCGACAACGAGACGACTCTAGATGTAATTAACCGTGGAGTCAAAAAAAATTTGTCGGAAGAAAAAACTAATTAACCTACAAAATGGCGGATGCCTGCGACGAATTGGTCGATATCGGCCAACTCGGTATCCCATGCGGTCATCCAGCGCACCTGCTGGTGGTGGGAGTCCCAATCGTAAAAAAAGGACCAATCCCGCAAAGCCTCAATGTCGTTGGCGGGAAGGACGGGGAAGATGCTGTTGACCTCGGGTGCGCCGTCAAGTGCCACTCCGGGAAGACCCACGGTTTGCTCATAGAGATGACGAGCCATGGCGTTGGCGTGACGGGCGTTTTTGATCCAGAGGTCATCAGTGAGGAGTGCCGAAAACTGTGCCGAGATGTAGCGCACTTTTGACGGAAGCTGCGTGACTTGCTTGCGAACGTAGGGAGCACTTCGAGCCAAATCGGGATCGAGATAAATCACCGCTTCGCCATACATCATTCCGTTCTTGGCTCCACCAAATGAAACGACATCGACGCCAGCATCAACCGTGAACGATTTCAATGCTTGTTGAGTTCCACCAAGTGCGGCAGTCGCGTTCGCAATGCGCGCGCCGTCAAGGTGAACTTTCATTCCCATTGAATGGGCGGCATCACACAGAGCCGCGATTTCATGGGGCGTATATAGAGTTCCCCACTCGGTACTTTGCGTGATTGACAAAACGCTTGGTTGCACGTGGTGAACAACGCCAATGAAATGTTGCAGATTCAATACTTGCTCGGGAGTCATCTTGCCCTTGATGGCGGGCACATCAATGAGCTTTGCACCGAGGATTCTTTCTGGTGCTCCAGTTTCGTCAACATTGATATGCGAAGCGTCGGTACAGATCACTGCCCCCGCAGGGGAGAGGAGTGTGGCCAGCGCCAGAACATTGGCTCCAGTTCCGTTCCACACCATCAAGGTCGAAACTTGTTGTCCGAATAATTCGTTGAAAGCTTCCTCAGCCGCCGCAGTCCAGGGGTCGTCACCATAAGCAACTGCATGGCCGCGGTTCGCACGTTCAAGAGATTCAAGAATCAATGGATGAACCGCTGCGTTATTGTCACTCGCGAAGCGACGTTCGGGGGCTGACGGAATCCCAGATGATGTATTCATGCTGTGAGTCTGTCGCATCATGAATTGATTACGACTCATTCACCAAAATTGCTCGTCTCGTGTGACAGTATTTCGTCATGACGAAATCAACCACAGGGGTACGGGTGCGGGCCGAAAGTGGTCCACGATGCCGTTGGTGCCGCCGAGTTTTACCCGAGCAAAAAGGCGCCGGCCGTAAACGAGTTTTCTGCAGTCAGGCTTGCCGTCAATGGGATTGGGTCGGCCGCCAACGGGCTCGGGAACTCAAATTGAGCGAAGACGAATTAGTTGTTGCCCGGCAAGAGATTGATTCGCTGTATGACGATCTGTATGTCTTGGCATGCGCAGTTGATGACACTGAACGCGAACTGAAAGCTGGCAAGCCGACCGTCACGAGTTTGAAAGAAGCCATGGAGTGGATCTTGGATGCGGCACGGCCGTTACGGGATCGAACATTGACGCCATCTGGGCATCACGAATAACTGGAATATTCCGCCCATAATCTCCGTTATGACACTTTGATCTGGAACGAATGGCAATTCGTTTTCAGATCACAAAAAGCCTGCTCCTACTGCAGTTCTGAAGTACTTGTGGTTTCAGCGCACGTCAATGAGATCGACAACAAAGATCAACGTTTCGTTGCCTTTGATGACGCCGCCAGCGCCACGGCTGCCGTAACCAAGTTCGGGTGGAATCGTCAACTGACGACGGCCGCCCACCTTCATACCCGCAACGCCTTGATCCCAGCCGCCGATGACTTCACCGGCACCTAGGCGAAAACTGAAAGTTTCCATGCGATCCCAAGAAGCATCGAATTCGCGACCGGTGCTCCAGGCCACGCCGACGTAATGCATGACGGGCCGACAACCGGCAGTTGCCTCTTTGCCGTCGCCGGTCACGATGTCGTCGATGATCAAATTGGCAGGTGGGTCCCCTGCGGGAACTGTGATGACGGGCTTACCGGCGTGTGTGGACATCTCGCAATCCTAGATGACGGACTTACGCGGTCGCTGAATTCTTGGGGCGCATATAGGTGCCCTGAGCGACCGCTACGGGCTTTGATTCGTCATCGGTGTAGGCAATGACGGTTCCGACAATTGAGCGCGATCCAAGGCTGTCAAGACGCGCTCGCGCGCGAATGACCTCTCCCCTTGCTGGGCGCAAGAAACGAATCGACATCTCACTTGTCAAGGTCATGGGCTCCATGCCTATGGCTGACAACGATGCGTAAAACAATGCAGCATCACAAATGCTGAAGACAGTGGGACCGCTAATGATTTTGCCGGGTCGTAATGAAGCTGCGCTCGGGTACATGACGGCGACGGCCATTCCGAAGGCCATTTCTTCGCAAGCATTCTGATTGCCACCGAACGCTCCCCCGATGAAGGCATTCATTTCATCGACAGACACGAGTGGCGCTGCATTCGGATCGGACGCGGCTTTTGTTGGAGACATAGTTACCACCGTAGTCATGCGAGTTGCCTACAGTGCGAGTTATGGATTCGCGTGCTCAAGAAGTCTTGGCTCAAGTTGCATCAATCGGAGGTTCCGATCTGCGCTGGAAAGACGGACGAGCCTTCTCGTTGGCGTACTACGCCGGACCTGAAGTTCAAGAAGTAGCTGACCGCGCTTTTGCGATGTACGGATCAACGAACGGATTAAACGCTGATGCGTTTCCGAGTTTGAAGAAGTTTCAAGCAGATGTTGTGTCAACGGTCAATCGTTGGGTGCATGGTGACGAACAGTCAGCTGGCTTTATGACGAGCGGCGGCACCGAAAGTATTTTGCTTGCGGTCAAAGCGGCTCGCGAACGGGGTCGCAAAGAGTTTGGTATTACTCAACCGAATGTCGTTCTGCCCACGTCTGCACACGCCGCATTTGAAAAGGCTTGTTACTACTTCGGTCTTGAAAGTCGACGGGTCCCAGTGCTCGCTGATTGGCGAGCCGATGTTGACGCGATGCAACAAGCCATCGATGAGAACACAGTTTTGGTCGTGGGTTCTGCACCGCAGTATCCCCAAGGAGTTGTTGACCCAATTGTTGACATTGCCGCAATTGCCCGTCAACGAAATATCAACTGTCATGTTGATGCATGTATGGGCGGAGTAACTCTCACTTTCCTCGAGCAACTCGGAGAGCCAATTCCGTTATGGGACTTTCGCGTTGATGGAGTAACGAGCATTTCTGTTGATCTACATAAATACGGCTACACCGCAAAAGGTGCTTCAGTGATTTTGCACCGTGATCGCAAATTGCGTTCATATCAAACGTTCATGACCGACAATTGGCTCGGTGGTTTGTACGGTTCGTCCGGAGTTCTAGGTACCAAGAGCGGTGGTCCGATGGCTGCCGCTTGGGCGGTGATGAACTACCTCGGCGATGAGGGCTACCAGCAACTCACGCAATCGGCCCGTACCACGACTCGTCAACTAGCCGATGCGATTCAAACAATTGACGGTTTGCAACTACGGGCTTATCCCGACAGCACGCTGTTGTCGTTCGGAGCGCAAGGATTTGATGTTTTCGCAGTCGCCGACGAATTGGCGAAGCACGGTTGGTATGTCGACAAACAGGGTCCTCCCGACTCGTTGCATTGCACCGTCAACGCGGTTCATCACGAAGTCATTGAAGAGTTCATTGTTGATCTAAGCCGCGCTGTCGCCAAGGTTCGCGATGCCGGCTCGACGGGCTCGGCTGGTGCGTACGGCACGATCGAATGAAGTCGGGTGTGTTAGTAATTTGACATGAGTCTTCGCTTCGGAATCTTCATGCCACCCATGCACAAGACGGGTGTCAACCCCACGCTCGCTCTTCAACGAGATCTCAAATTGCTTGAACACCTTGATGAACTTGGCTATCACGAAGCGTGGATTGGCGAACACCATTCGGCCGGATCTGAACTCATTGCTTCTCCTGAAGTGATGATTGCTGCAGCTGCCGAGCGCACCAAGTACATCAAGCTCGGTACG
>CAIQJP010000031.1 GCA_903872155.1 uncultured Actinomycetes bacterium
AAATGCACTCAACAACTTTGAAAATGTGTCGCTGAGAACTGCTCCATCAAAGAAAGAGCGTTTGACTTTGTACCAGCCGGGTGTTTGCGGAACGAGCGCAACAACAAGACCAATGACGATCACTGTTGAAGTGAACGCAATCAGCACGCTGCGACGCTTTTGGCGCCGTTCGAATGCTTGTCGTCGAGTTACACCCGGCTGGGACACAAGTAGTTACTGCTAATCAGTCGACGCTGATGACTGGTACGCCAGCGTTATCGCTGAGCCAAGCCTGCTGAATCTTGTCAAGGCGTCCGTTGGTCTTGAGAAGAGCCAAAGCCTGGTCGACACAATCAACCAAGGGGTTGTCCTTGGTGAATATTGCTCCGTAATTGTCAGATGCTTCACCGGCTGAACCGGGGAACTGACCAATCACCGACGTACCTTCGATTTCAACCGCCGAGATGTACAACGCCGTTGGCAAGTCGACAACGATGGCGTCAATCTGGCCGGCTTCGAGTGCGGCCTTGGCGCCAGCATTGTCGTCGTAGACGAATGCTTCGTTGCTCGGCTTGATGACGTCATTAATGAAGTTGAGGCTGGTGGTTCCGGCTTGTGCGCCGAACTTGACATCCTTCAAATCAGCAACGGACTTGGCACCTTCGGCGGCCGAGCCAGCCAATGCAACGATGGCTTGGTTTGATGCGTAGTACGAATCGCTGAACGAGATGGTCTGCTCTCGCTCTGGGGTAATGGAGTACTGCTGCAGGTTGAAGTCGAAGTTCTTGTCGCCAGGCGCAATTGCTTCGTCAAAAGTGGTACGAACCCACACGACTTGTGAGTCGGCGTAACCCATGGTGCGGGCGATGGCGTAACCAACCGCGGCTTCAAAGCCTTCGCCAGTTTCGGGCGCATCGTTTTCGACCCACGGTGAATAGGCCGGTGAGCCGGTTCCGATGGTCAACGTGTCAGGGGTGAGGGTTTTGCCTGCGGCGCAATCGGCACTGATGGTGTCCCATGTTCCCGACATTGAGTCGTCGGTATTGACGCCAGGTGCGGCACTGGTGTCGGCGGCAGCGTCGGCACCAGACGTTGAACTGTCATCGCCACCACAGGCGGCGAGGGCTAATAAGGATGTGGCAGCGAGTGCCAATGAAAGACGACGAATCATGTCGGTTCCTTTCGGTAGGGGACTCTGAGAGGTTACCAAGGCAAATACCCGACTAAGTTAGTCGGGTTTCAGAAAAGTTCTTTCGCCCCTTGACAATGAGACACGGGTGGTCTTAGTGTCTCAACTTGTGGTGACCACCGACACGACTTTTCAGAGCCCTGAGGATCGCATTCTTGACGCGGCCCGTCGTTGCGTCGACCGTTGGGGTGTCAACAAGTTGACGATCGACGATGTGGCGACCGAGGCCAATGTGTCGCGAGCAACCCTCTATCGAATTTTCCCCGGCGGCAAAGACGTCATGTTTGATGCTTTGCGAGTTCGTGAACTCGGCGAATTCTTTGCGGGCATGCGCTCGAGCATTGAACCTGTTGAATCGCTCCTTGATTTTGCTGTTAAAGCTTCGGTGTACGCAATGCGTGAAATGCGTGCTGATGAACATCTCACGATGATGCTGTCGACCGAAGAAGGTACTGCCCTCAAGGCGTTGACCGTTGAAGGTTTGCCTCGAATTTTGAATGTCGCATCGCAATACATGACACCCTTCTTGACTGAGTTCGTACCGCTATCTGAAGCTGAAGTTCTCGTTGAACTCTTGGCCCGATTTGTCATTTCATTTTTCTTGGCGCCAAGTACTCACTTCGATTTGGCCGACGCTGATTCGGCACGAGAATTCTTCAAGCCATTTATCTATGCCCTTAATCCAGCAGTGATCTAACGACAAAATTCTCAAAACACAGGAGACAATAATGAGCATTACCGAAAACGAAAGCCAAGACATTTTGGGTCGTTCTGACCTCAATGACATCGAGGCGATTCTTTCAATTACCAATGATGATGCCGAAGCTGTTCAGCACATTGTCAAAAACAACGCTGACACGATCTTCACATGGGACTACTCGTTGAGCCGTCCAGCATTGCGTAAGTTGTACGAAAAGGCCAAGGTCGGACAGTGGAACGGTTCCACCGACCTTGACTGGTCAATCAACGTTGACGAAGAAAAGCAAGTCGCTATGGATCTAGCAGCTTTTGCTTCAGGACTGACACCAGCTCACTATGGCGGTACCACCTTGTCGAAGTGGGGCGACAAAGAATGGACCGAGTTCGCTATCGAACAGCGTCGCTGGAGCTTGTCACAGTTCATGCACGGCGAGCAGGGTGCACTTATTTGTACCGCGAAAATCGTCGAGACTGTCCCGTGGTACGACGCCAAGTTGTACGCCAGCACCCAAGTTGTTGACGAAGCTCGTCACGTTGAAGTGTTCGCTCGTTACCTTGACGAGAAGCTAGGTGGTTCGTATCAGATCAACGCTCACTTGCGCATGTTGCTCGACGACATCGTGAATGACAGCCGCTGGGACATGACGTACCTCGGTATGCAGATCATGGTTGAAGGCCTTGCGCTCGCCGCATTCGGCAACATGCAGCAAATGACCAATGAGCCGTTGCTCAAGAAGTTATTGCGCTATGTCATGAGCGATGAAGCCCGCCACGTTGCATTCGGCGTTCTCTCGCTACAAGAGATCTACGGCGAAATGAGTGACAAGGAAATCAAAGAGCGTCAAGAGTTCGCTTACGAAGCATCAGTGCGCATGCGTGACCGCTTCATGTCGCAAGAGGTATGGAGCCGTATGGGTGTCAACGCACGCGACGTCGTGCCGTTGGTGCTCAACGACCCGACGCGCGAGATCTTCCAGCAGATGTTGTTCGCCAAGATTGTTCCGAACTGCAAGAAGCTCGGACTTCTTGACCGCAACGATTCATGGTTGCGTCGTCGTTTCGAAGAAATGGGCGTCATTCAGTTTGAAGATGCTGTCGACACCGGCGAAGAGTACGTGAAGTTCGAACTTGGCGAAACCCTCGAGGACGTTCAGCACTGACACCTATTGATACGGCTCAGCAACTACCGTTTGATACGTGAAGTTGCTCGCCTCCGATCTAGCGAATGCCATTGGCGGTCGCTTGGTCGGTCCAGATACTGACATTGATGGTGCAACATTTGACTCACGTCAAGTGTTGCACCATCAGCTTTTTGTGCCGATTGTGGCCGAACGCGATGGACATGACTTCATCGGAGCCGCATTGAAGGCCGGTGCGGCGGCGTATCTGACATCTCGTCCTGAACTCGTTGAGGGACTCGGCGGGACTGCCATCGTTGTTGACGACACGGCAAGAGCCTTAATTGACTGTGCTCGATGGGGACGTACGCAGTTCCCCGCGTCAACAGTTGTGGTCGGGGTGACCGGCTCGGTTGGTAAGACTTCGACCAAGGATCTCATTGTCGCGGCGTTGTCCTCGGCAAAACGTGTCGTCGCCAATGTGCGCAGCTTCAATAACGAGCAAGGACTGCCCGTCACAATTTTGAATGCGTCGCTCGCGACTGAAGTGCTAGTCCTCGAAATGGGCATGCGTGGTTTGGGGCAGATTGATGATCTCTGCCGAATCGCTCGACCACATATCGGAGTCGTCACGCGGGTTGGTGAAGCGCACACCGAACTTGTTGGTGGCATTGAAGGTGTTGCTCAAGCAAAAGGCGAACTCATTGAAGCACTGCCCCCGCAAGGTGTCGCAATTCTGAACGCCGATGACGAGCGCGTCATTGCTATGCGTTCGCGATCGGTTGCACCAGTCCTGAGTTATGGCGAATTCTCAACGGCTGATGTGCGAATCACCGATTTGCATCTTGATGCTCATGGTTGCGCACTGTTTGGTATTACGACACCAACAGGATCGGCCACAATCAATCTTTCGATTCCTGGTCGCCACATGGCACTCAATGCTGCGGCAGCTATAGCCGTGGGTGAAGCACTAGGAGTCAATCTTGAAGTGATGGTTGAGTCATTGCGGTCGGCATCTATTTCTGATCGTCGGATGCAGAGCAAGACCACAAGAAATGGAGCGCTGCTGCTCGACGATTGTTATAACGCCAACCCGACGTCAATGGCTGCTGCCATTGAAACGCTTGCCCAGATACCTGCAGATCGCAAGGTGGCAGTTTTGGGGGTCATGGCCGAGATTGAAAATCCAGAGAAGGCGTACGCAGATATTGCGCGATTAGCGCGAGCGAACAACATTGAAATCATCGCCGTTGGTACAAGCGGCTACGGGTCGACTCCGTTGACAATTGATCAAGTCATTGAGCAACTCAATGACTGCGACAGTTCAGCTGCGATCTTGGTCAAGGGAAGTCGTGTGGCCGCCCTTGAACGAGTCGTTGACGCAGTCATTGAGCATTAGTGAGTTCCATTTCAATAGAGTTCCTTCTACACTTAGGGCGTGGCTGGTCTGCGAAATAAGGATCATGGAAAAGTTGAACTGGCGATCCTTGAGAGTGCTCGCCGTGAGATTGAACTCAATGGCATCCTTGGTTTAAGAGTCGCAGAAGTCGCGGCCGGAGCCAATTACTCATTGACTCAGGTGTACCGCTACTTCGGCGACCGAGACGGACTTCTGGCGCGGGTACTTGGAGATATTTACGACGAAATCCTCACAACTGTTTACGAATCGTATATGTCATACATGGAGTCCCTGCCAGTCATCACCTTGGATGACCTGGTGAATAGTCTCCCAACACCCATTGCGCCGAATGCAATGGGCTATCAAGAAATACGACTGCAAATTTTGGCGACTTCGGTGAAGAACGTGCCGTTGAGAGAACGTATTGAAAACACGAGTCGCGATATGCATACACGGTGGGAAGCTGGTCTTGATTATGTTGAGTCGAAACTAGAACCTGGGTTACGAATTGATCGGCGAGTATTCACCATCATGTTGCTCGTGCAAACGATGTATTACCGAACATTGCTCGGCGATGTGGGCTTCACGGTGGATGAGTACCGTGCATTTGTTCGCGAGATATTAGTTCTGAAAACAGACGTGTAGGGGCGAGTTATTCCTGAATAAGGAATGAGTTCTTGGGTAGGCGATCGAGGTCGCACCACCAAGCTAGGAACAGCGCAAACAATGCGCCAAAGAATAAAACCCAACGGGCTCCTATTGCATCAATGATTGGTCCAGCCAATAATCCACCGATGGTGACTGTTCCACCGAAAGACATGAACCACAGCGGCATCACTGTGACTCGTTCGTTGTCACGAAGGTTCTGTTGGAACACCGTCACCATTGCATTCGCCGTCATGAAGTAAAAAAGCCCGAGTACAAAACCGACTGGGAATGCCCATGTCACCGAATGGATACTTGCAAAGGCCGCGAGTGCTATTGCGAAACCGAGGAAACCCCGTCTAATAATGGTGGGTCGATGGATATGCGACAAGAAGGTTCCAGTCGCGAGAGCACCACATAATGCACCAAATCCCCACACCGCATATAACCAGCGATACGTCGAGCCCACTGGACTGATACCAAAGTTCAAACGCGCGACCGACGAGAAGAGGCCGACGTAAATCAAACAGAACAATGAAAATGCCGTCATTGAAAGCAAGAGACGCGAAAGCACGCGACGAGAGTTCGCAATATTGACACCCGACAGCGCACGTCGCCAGCCAGTTTCAGTTGGTGCTGAACGAATATCGGGGATCTGCACCATGAAGAGAGAAATAATCAGAAACAGATACGTCGCAGCATTAATGATGAAAATCTGCGACGTGCTGACTCCCCAAATCGCGAGAAGCGCAGCGATAGCCGGACCAACAACGCGACTTCCGTTGAGTTGTGTTGAGTTGAGACTGATTGCTCCAGCAAGATCTCGTCGGTCGACCAGCATCGGCACACTTGCTTGAAAAGCAGGAGCGTTCAATGCGTTGCCGACTCCGATCGCGGTTTGTGCAAGAAATAATGCCCAAATAGGACCATCAACACTGACAATTGCCGCAAGTACAAGTGAGAAAACCAACTGCACCCATTGCATGGCCAAGAGATAACGCTGAAGGTTGAAGCGACTCGCAATAATTCCACCAGGAATTGCGAGCAACAGGAGCGGGCCGAGTTGTGCAAAGACCAAAAGACTCACAATTTTGGCTGAACCGGTTCGGTGGTCGATATACGCAGGCAGCGCCAGGTTTTGCATCCAGGTGCCAATGTTCGACAACAACATGCCCGTCCACACCAGCCGGTAATTGCGATATGAGAAAGCCGCTCGAGCTGTTCCGGCACGATGCTGGTGAGGAAGGGGAGGAAGTTGAGTATCAGACATAGAGCGGCGGGCGGCCTTTTGAGCCTAGTAAGGGTCACTGATCGACGGGTGTGAAAATGGCACACTGGAGATGTGACTCAGGATTCATCAGCCCGACCTCTCGAAAACCTCGTTCCACCACCGGCCAATGGCGGGGCCTGTCGCTCAAACCTTGGAACATTTTCTGAGTGCCCGTTGTGCGGTGGCAACTTGACGCCCGAACACGCTCATTTCAAATGTCGCGCGTGCGGCTGGCGCGACTCGTGCTGTGACTAGTTGGTCTGCATTTTTTCGATAGCAGCAGCAACGGCGAGTACCTGATCTTCACGACCAGGTTTGCCGACAACTTGTAGACCAATCGGAAGTCCAGCATTTGTGATTGATGGATGCCGCCCACACGGGACTGACACAATCGGAAGTGGCGAAGCTAAATTCCAGACCGAAGTCATGTCTTCGGTCTGACACAAACCGTTGTCGGGAAGTGCAGGGCGCGACATGTTGTCGATCTTGGTTGCCGGACCAGGTGCTTGCGACATTGTTGGGCAAATCAAAACATCGTGGTCATGTAACGGAGCAGTCGCTCGATTCCAGAAATCGGTACGTTCAATTTCCATGCGCTTGGCATCAACGGCACTAAATGTTTCGCCGAGTTGAATGAGCCACACCACGAGTGGATCCATGATTGATTGATGTTCGTCAACGAGGTGGCCGTAATAGGCCGCCATAAAGATGCCCCACATCTCGAGCCATAGTGCGCCGTCACGAATGGTGAATTGCGGATCAACATGATGAACGGTTGCACCAAATCCGGTGAGTCGCTTCGCCGTGTCACTGACTGCAGCAGCAATCTCGGGATCAACATCCCAACAACCAAGATCAATGGAGAGTCCAATTGAAATTCCATCAATTGATGATGATGTCGGTCGGCTGAGTGGAGAGAGAACCGAAAACGGATCAGACAGTGACGGTCCCTGTGTTGCGAGCAAGAACTCCCACACGTCGTCAACAGTGCGGGCAAGTGGACCATGATGCGACAAGGTGTCGAACAAACCAGGCAATGCGGTCATGGGGATACGACCAAGTGATGGCTT
>CAIQJP010000032.1 GCA_903872155.1 uncultured Actinomycetes bacterium
CGAAGTCCCCACGCTTCAGGTGACGCTTGAGGGATGAGGTTGAGTGCATCATCAATGCATCGGGCCATCGCAGATTGGGAACCAGCCCGCAAAATGGCAAAAGAATTTTCGGCGAGAGATCCGGCAGGTGCGACTTCGGCCACGTCAATGGAGCGACCGTCATAGAGCTCGTCAACAAGTTCACTCGAAGCATCGACTGTGATCCAACCGAGCGGACGTGACGACGATTGGCGGCCGACGAGTTGGTGCTCGTGGGCGGTCAAACCCAAGTGGGCGGCTTTCAAGCGGAGAGCGGCGTCGTTGGAGACCATATGAGTCGGAGCATGGTTGGCTTGGCCAAGCGCGGCTCCGATGATGCGATTGTCGGCCTTGTTCGCGTCGAGCCCATGCTCATTCAAAAGATGCTTTTGGATGCCGTTGATCTCGATATGAACTGTGGCGTTGTTCGATCCTTCTGCACCTTCGGGGTGAATGCGAACAGGGTGGGCAAGTGATCCACCAGCTTTCATACGGATCTCCTCGAGTCCCCGTAATGCAGCGCGGGCAGCGCGCCCGACGTCATCTGGTCGGCTCTTCAAACCATCCAATTCCTCAATAACTGTTAGGGGAATGACGATGTCACAGTCGGGGTAAGCCAACAAACAATTGGTATCGGCAATGAGTACCGATGTGTCAAGAACAACTCGTGTCGGAACTGTTGAAGGTTTTTCGTGCTGGGGGGAGGCTTGCGAAGGAGACCCGACGAGATCTTCTTCGTGTGTGCTGTTCGTGAGTTCTTTGGCCCTCAGCAGTTTCGTCACCGAATCCCCTTTAAGTTGGCTAGCTCGATATGTGGTGTTATTTCATTGTGACTTGGCCACGGGTCCTCAGACGGGATTTCCGAGCAAACTTTTTGTGAACGTTCGGTGCGAATGACGGAGAAGCCGGGAGGTTCACAGAAGTGAGGCAGTCGCCTTGAAGTATCCACCACAGTGTTAGGCGTGCATGGCAAACTGTGCTTGCTCGTCGAGGAATGGGCTTGTGTCTCGACCGTTCACGACGCACTTTTATCGGTTCGATTTCGCCACTCGCTTGGTTCTGGACGCGCTTGTTGCATTTGCAATTAAATGAATACTTGTAATAGCTCCTCATTGCTTATCAAATATGGGGAGTTCCACCCGAGAACTGAGAAGGAAAAATCCGAATGACCAAGGCAGAGTTGATCGACGCAGTGGCAAAAGTTGCCGACGTGAGCAAGGCGGACGCCGAGCGCACGCTGGGTGCATTTTTTGACCAGCTGGTGGATGCAACCAAGACAGGCGACAAAGTGGCATGGCCGGGTTTCGGTTCATTCACCACAAAAGTTCGTGCCGCCCGTACGGTTCGTAATCCGCAGACAGGTGCTTCGATGGAGTCTCCTGCGTCACGCCAAATGAAGTTCACTGCGAGCTCAACGCTCAAAGCGATTCTTAATCCAAACAAATAAGCAATAACAAACAGAAAGGGATATTCCCATGGCAGCAAAGAAGAAGGCTCCGGCCAAAAAAGTAGCAGCAAAGAAGGCTCCCGCCCGTAAGAAGGCAGCAGCTAAGAAGGTTGCTAAGAAGGCTCCCGCCAAGAAGAAGGCAGCAGCAAAGAAGGCTCCGGCCAAGAAGGCTCCCGCCAAGAAGAAGGCAGCAGCTAAGAAGGTTGCTAAGAAGGCTCCGGCCAAGAAGAAGGCAGCAGCAAAGAAGGCTCCGGCCCGTAAGAAGGCAGCAGCAAAGAAGGCTCCCGCCCGTAAGAAGGCAGCAGCTAAGCGCGCTCCGGCACGCAAGAAGGCAGCAGCTAAGAAAAAGTGATTTCATCCCGATCTTTTCGGGACTGGAACTGATTGAGCGGGGGGAAACCCCCGCTCAATTCTTTTTTCTGACACAACGCTGTCGTGAGTCGGTTTGAATCGCTGGTGACTCTGCTTGATCTGTCACCATTAATCCATGTCTCTGCCATTAATGATCGCCGATCTTGAATCTGAACAAGATTCACTCGACCAGGTCGTCGCCGATCTTGATGACGCAACGTGGCGCCTGGCGACCGATTCTCCAGGTTGGACAATTGCCGACCAAATCAGCCACTTGCAATTTTTTGATGAACGCGCTGCTTTGGCGATGACTGACCCCGAAGCCTTCGTCATAGATCGCCAACACCTCATCTCGTCAGCGCCCCGCGACTTGTCCATTGAGTTAGGTCGACAGGTTTCGGCAGATGACCTTTTACGGGCGTGGCGGGATTCACGAATGGCGCTGATTTTCGCGTCGCAGAAAGTTGATCCAACAGTCAGAGTTCCGTGGTACGGGCCGTCAATGGCAGTGAAATCATTCTTGACCGCACGACTGATGGAATGTTGGGCTCATGGTGAAGACATCGCCCGAGCCGTCGGAGTACAACGTTTGCCTTCGAATCGTTTGAAACACGTCGCCCATATCGGTGTGGGAGCACGAGCATTCAGTTTGATGATCAATCAACTGCCCGAAGACAGTCGTTCAATTCGAGTTGAATTGAACGCGCCTGATGGGGAATTGTGGGGATGGGGAGATGACACTTCTGATCAGCGAGTTCTCGGCGAGGCCTTAGATTTCTGTTTGGTCGTGACGCAACGGCGAGCCTTGTCAGATTCGCAATTAACAGTTGTGGGCGACTCGGCAACGACGTGGATGCGCATTGCTCAAGCCTTCGCGGGAGCGCCGACTCGTAAATCCTGAGACAAAGTTGGGCTAAGGGTCGGGCTAGAGGTCGGAAATCTTCTTAAAGATTTCACCGGCGGGACGATCAATGCGTTGTCCAAGTTCGATCATCCGTTTGCGCATCCTCTGTGAGAATTTCTCGAGAGCCTCTTGGTCGACTGCCTTCATGGTGCTTTCAAATTGCGATTCATGAGCGAGCAGTGCTGAGATCTTTTGGTCAATAAAACTTCCGATGTCTTCACCGTGATCGGGTTCGTCGGCTTCCCACAGCAACAAATGTTGGGGACGGTGATGGGCAATGTCGTGTTCTTTAAAGAAATGGGGATCGCGAGCGGCGACAATGGCGTCGCACGTGAGAAATCCTGCATGACGATGGTCGGGGTGAAGGCGATAGCGCTTCCACGGATCATGACCGAGCACAACTTGGGGTTGGAGTCGACGAATCTGGCGGGCAATTTCACCACGAAGTTCGCGAGTGTCAGCGAGATCCCCATCAACTTGATGCATGAAAACAACTTCGCCTTGCGCTCCGAGTCGACGTGCCGCCTCGCGTTGCTCAATTTCACGTTGAGCAATCAATTGGGGGATATCGGCGTTGGCATTCCAGGTTCCTTTTGATCCATCGGTGAGGACGAGATGATGGACAAGGCAACCAGCTTGTGCCCACTTGGCGAGAGTTCCGCCGCAGCCGAATTCAATATCGTCGGGATGGGCGCCAATCGCCAGCGCAATAGTCGGTGTTTCTATATCGACACTCGTGATCTTGGCAGTGACTGTGGGAGCAGGTTGGCCAGGTTCATTGCTTTGAGTCATTGATTCGTCCAATCGGGAATAAGAGTTGGCAAGATAGTGATGAGATCGGGATGTTGGAGATCGTCTGCGGTGTCAAGGTCAAGTCCAAGGTGCGGATCATCGATGACTTGAATAGGTAGACCAGTGGCTTTGGCTTGTTCGACATGCAAAGCAAACGAACCAGACCCGTACTGAAAACGCCAGTTATTCATGAGCGATGCTGGGATGCCCAAAACATTTGTTCCGTCACGGTGCCGATCGGGGCAGATGACGATCGATGGTTCATCTTTGTTGGCCAGCAACGTGGTGATGAGTTGATCAAGCGGTGCAGACAATGGCAGATCGGCATGACTGATGAGGAATAGATCAATCGGCGAGTGGTTGCTGATCATGGGGATTGATTCGGTCAATGAAGCGTTGAGACCTTGAGAGGTCACACGAATCGGGATGGCATTCAACGAGATCGCCCACTGCGCAACTTCTTGGTTGTCACACACAACAAAACGTGAACACTCGGCAGAACGCGTCAACACGGCCTGAGCACAATTTTGGGCGAGAGATCGCCTTTGCGAAGGGTTGAGGACTGAACTCAATCGACTTTTTGCGTCATCAAAGCCCCGCACAGGGACGATAAGTGCAACATGCTGGGCCACGATGACGAGCCTATGACCTCGGTTGAACTTGAGGACGACTTGCAGGTGTTCTGCGCCGTATACGCTTCGGTCATGGTCCGTGCGGTGAACCACCAATCCATTCGTGTTGCCGTGATCGGTGCAGGTTCGTGGGGAACCACCGTTGCCAGTTTGGCTGCTGCCAATACGTCAACCATTTTGTGGGCACGCCGTTCGGATCTTGCTGCTGCAATGACACAGACTCGTCGCAACCCGGATTATCTCAGTGATTTTGCGTTACCTGAGACCCTTGAATTTACGTCCGAGATGGAAGTGGCAGTCAGTGACGCCGATGTGGTCGTGATGGCGGTTCCCTCTCATGGTTTTCGCGAAGTAGTCGCCGAGGTTGCACGCTTCATTCGTCCGTGGGTGCCCATTGTGAGCTTGTCTAAGGGTTTGGAACGCAGTTCATTGAAGCGAATGAGCGAAGTCGTTGCCGATGAGATGCCAGGTCATCCTGTCGCGGTTCTCACCGGCCCGAACTTGGCTCAAGAAATCATGCAGGGACAACCAGCGGCGGCGGTCGTGGCAATCAACGACAAAGTCATTGCTGACGAATTGCAAAAGATATTTACCCGGCCCACATTGCGGGTCTATACCAACCCCGACATTGTTGGCTGTGAAGTGGCGGGTGTCGTGAAGAACGTCATTGCGATTGCTTCAGGAATGGCTGCCGGAATGGGATTTGGTGACAACACCAGAGCAACGCTGATTACTCGAGGATTGGCCGAGATGTCGCGCTTGGGCATGGCAATGGGTGGAGATGGGTACACCTTCGCAGGTCTTGCGGGCATGGGTGACTTGATTGCCACCTGCGCTTCAACACAAAGTCGCAACAACATGGTGGGACGGCGTCTTGGTGAAGGCGAATCAATCGGCGACATTTTGCAGTCGATGACCATGGTTGCTGAAGGTGTCAAGAGTTCGCCGGCTGTGCTTGACTTGGCTCGGCGTTATTCCGTCGAAATGCCAATCACTGAACAAGTGGTGGCGGTCTGCCATGAAGGACGAAGTGCAGCAGATGCAGTCGCGCAACTGATGCAAAGACGACGGAGAAGTGAAATTGGTTAATGCAGTGACAAACGAAGCAACAATTCACGGACGAACGATCGGAATTCTTGGTCAACCGTGGCGAGCAACCGTCACCCCTGCTGGTGATGTCTATCCGTGGGACGATGCTGAAGCAGTGAAGTGGTATGTGGCAGCTGATGATCGTTGGCATATTCCTGCCGATGAAGTGGCGGTACGTCAACGTTCAATTGATGGTGCGCCAGTTCTCGAAACTCGAGTACGAATTCCGGGTGGAGATGTCATTCAACGGGTGTGGGTTGCCACTGGTCGATTGGGCAGTTCGGCGCTCATGATGGAATTTGAAAATGATTCCCCGATGGCGATTGCGATTGCCATTGATCGCCAAGACTTACTGGTCTCACGACCCGTAGCTGTTCGCTCGTCGGCCGGAGAGTGGCCAGCACCAGGCTTGGAGATCCCGCGTGAACCAACGGTGATACCAGTAGGTCATCGCACATCAGTGCGAGCTGCATGGGTGATTTCTGGATCAGCTGCAGATCTCAATATCGGCGACTTTGCTGATTGGGCGGCGGTTGTTCGCGGCTGGGTGTCGTTGAGTGAGCGAGCTTCGCGATTTACCATTGCTGATCTACGAGATAGTCAACGCGTCGACGAATTGATCGTCAGTGAACGTACCGAAGTCGCCTTGAATCCAGGGTCATTGAGTGACGCTCCAAATGCGGCGGTTCGTTGGTTGCTGGAAGAGCGTGAACTGAAGCGCATGGATTTGAAAGTGACCGATCTGGTTGAACTGTCTGGAGCAGTCGAAACGATTTCTCGTGCGGCCAAGCGAGGTCGTATTGCCAAAGCCGATGCGCTAACTGGTCTCAAGGCTGCGGCATATTTGCTGGGTGCTACTCAAGAGAGAACCTTGACCGACTTGAGAAAAGTAGTCGCCAAAATCGTTGGATCAAAGAAAATGTCATTAATGGCAATGTTGCATAGCGGTTCACCTCATGTCGATAGTCAAGACGTGAATTTGCTTGTCGGCGAAGTTGAGAACGAATTCGCGGTGATGTCCGATGACGGTGTGATCACATTGCTACCTGGTGGCATCAAACCCGAACGCTTAGGTGTCCAGTTTGAGGTGCATGGCATTGCCGTCGGGATCAATCATCGGGTCTCATTTGCAGTTCGTTGGCATGGTCCGAATGCAGCAGTGATCTGGGAAGTATCTGGTCCCGATGATGTGGAGTTGCGCTCGGGAGTTGACATGACGTGGGTATCAACGAACGCTTCAGGCGAAGCGTTATGGCGCGTGGAGAATGTTCCAGAGACCGCGTTGGCAGTTTCGGATGACTTGTCATTTTCATAGTCAATTCACGAGTGGATACTGACTGAACTTATGTGCGATGTATTGGTTGCTCTTCCCGGCGCGACTCAAGGCTTGACCTTATTCGCGAAGAATTCAGATCGACCTCCCCAAGAAAATCAGCTTTTGGAATGGTTTGAACCGCGCCATGAGAAGCGGACGAAAGCGACTTATGTTGAACTCTCTGGGCATCCGACATTGACACAACGTTGTCTGATGTCGCGGCCCGAGTGGAGCTGGGGGGCAGAACATGGCGTCAATGAATCTGGAGTCGTCATTGGAAACGCCACGATCTATACGACTCTTGATCCACGCAATTTTCCTGACGCGCTGACGGGAATGGATTTAGTGCGACTTGGACTTGAACGTTCAACGCATGCTGAACAGGCACTCGAGTTAATGGTCGAACTAATCACAACGTATGGGCAAGGCGGATCGGGCCATGCTCCTTCGACTCGGTCGCGTCCGTACTGGAATAGTTTTCTCATCGCAGACGCGTCATCAGGATGGGTGCTTGAAACGAGCGGTAGCGAATACGCGGTACGCGAAGTCACCGATACTTGGGCTATTTCTAATCGCACCACGATTCCCGAATTTGATGGTCGGCGACATCCACTCCAACCCGTTGAAACTCTGGTTGACCCAAGGTTGCGTGCATCGCGATTGTTGCTCGACCACAGACCCGTGACTTGTGAGGGGCTCAAAGCACACTTGGCGTCACACGGTCAATCAGTTGAAGGTTGGAATGTATGTATGCACGTTGATGGCGTTGAACAAACGACGGCATCAATGATTGTTGAAATAGATCAGCATGGCCGGTCGCGAGTTTGGGCGACTCAGGGGAGTCCCTGTCAATCAGCGTATGAACTATTGACGTTCTGAGCGATGGCTAGTGACGAGTTGAATGAACGGTTGCAATAAGTGCACTCATGCGATCGGTGACTAAGGCTTGAATTGCCGGGTCTGTCGTTGAACCTGCTGGTGAAATTCTTTCGGCACCTTTGGCTATTTGGCCGTTTGGCTCGGAAATAACGGTATTGCCGAGGAGACCCAAGATTCCTCCGAGTTGCTCGATCATGTGAGCGCCGCCAGTTCCGCCTGACGAACTAATGAGACTGATGACTTTGCCTGACAAAACATGTTGGCCCATCGGTCGGGTCGCCCAATCAATCGCATTTTTGAGAACCGCTGATGGTCCGAAGTTGTATTCAGGAGCCGCGATGAATAGTGCGTCAGCAGATGCAACGACGTTGCGCCAATCAATGACACTTGCTGGAGTACGTGATGGGTCTTCCAGATCTTCGTTATAAAACGGCAACGAACCGATCTTGTCGTAGAAGGTGAAAGAGACCTCTGCTGGTGCCAACTTTTGAGCCAACAGCACCAGACCTCGATTCGATGATTCTTGACGCAAGCTTCCGAATATTCCGAGGACATGAATGGACATCTCTCAATTATGACCGTGAAGTGGTGAGTAGAAGCAACTGAAATCGGGCAAGATAGAGGGGTGCAAGCACCTATTCGCGTGGCCTACACATTTGAACAGTGTTGGCATCGCGTGCCTGGAGGGACGGCATCTGCTGCTATTCGTGCTGCGGTTGCACTTGGGGATATTCAAGGGGTGGAGTTAGTAGGTGTGGCCGGCACACATCGGCGACCTCCTGAGCCATCGTTTATGCCTCCGATTCCAATTCATGCTTTACCTTTCCGCAGGCCTCTGCTTTACGAATCGTGGTTACGGTTCGGTTGGCCACAAGTGGAGCGGGCTACTGGTCCAGTTGATGTATTGCATTGCACTGGACTTATTCCTGCACCGTCAAAAGCGCCATTAGTGGTGACCTTGCATGACGTGGCCTGGCGGCATCGTCCCGATCATTTCACGCGACACGGAGTGCGAATTTTTGAGCGAAGTTTGGTCGCGATTCGGCGACGAGCAGAAATTGTCTTATGTCCGTCAACTGTCACGATGCTTGATGCAGAGCGAGCCGGAATTAGCGCCGATCGTTTACGACTGGTTCCTCTGGGCGTTGAATCGCAACCAGTCACAGATGCCGATATTGCCGCTGTCCGTGTCAAATACTCACTGCCAAGTGAATATTTGCTCTTTGTCGGCACAGTTGAGCCGCGGAAAAATCTGCGACGACTTGTCGATGCGATGGCCGTATCAAAATGTTCATTACCACTCGTCGTAGCGGGTTCCCAAGGTTGGGGCGATACTGGCGTGAGCCCAACGAGTTCGGTGCATTTCATCGGATTCGTTGCCGATTCTGATTTGCCTGCGCTGTATTCAACCGCTGCGGCATTTTGTTACCCGAGTGAACGAGAAGGATTCGGGATGCCGGTCCTTGAGGCGATGTCGTATGGAACGCCAGTCGTGACGAGTCTCGGAACTTCGACAGAAGAAGTTGCGGGTGGAGCCGCCGTTTTGGTTGATCCGTTTGATGTTGAAGATATTGCGCGCGGTATTGACGAGGTGCTTTCTCGACGTCAAGAGCTGTCTATTTGGGGATTGCGTCAAGCTGCTCGGCGTCAGTGGTCTGAAACTGCCCGATTGACGGTTGCTGCGTACCGCGAGGTCATCGGTTGAGCACCTCGCCAGCAAAAGTAGCCATCACCGTCAACTTGTTGTGGTGCGTACCTGGTGCCGTTGGGGGCAGCGAAGAGTATCTAGTGCGCCAACTATTGGGAATTCCTCAAACAGAATTCGATATCACAGTGTGTGCTCCACGCGGATTTATCTCGGCCCATCCCGATGTGGCTGGCATTCATCGAGTGATTGAATCTGATCATGATGGAAGATCGCGTCCGCGCCGAGTGCTTGATGAGTCAACTTGGTTGTACACGCGATCCAAAGGATCTGCGTTAGTGCATCATGGTGGCGGAACAATACCGATCCGTTATCGGCAACCAACTGTCTTGACCATTCATGATCTGCAATATCGCGAGTTCCCGCAGTACGTGCGATCTCACAAACTTGCTTATCTAAAAACTGTGATGCCTCGATCAGCACGTCGTGCCAATGTCATTGCTGTACCAACGCAATTCGTCAAGCAAACTGTCATCGATGCATACGGTATTGACCCAGACCGAATTGCGGTTGTTCAACACGGGATTGAGAGCACGCTCGGGATGGGTGCAACCGACGAGGCCGAACTGAGAGCAAAGTATTCGCTAGGAGTCGGTCCGATTGTTTTGCTTCCGGCAATGACTCATCCTCATAAGGGTCACTTATTTGTTCTTGATGTCATGGAAAAACACTGGAAGGCCCAAGGGGTGCAATTAGTTCTCATTGGAGCTGCAGGTGCAGCAGAAGATGCAGTGAGCCAGCGTGTCAGTTCGACCACATTGAACACCTGTGTCAAAAAGTTAGGGCGAGTCAGCAAAGCCGATCGCGATGGGTTCATCAAAATGTCAAAGGCTTTAGTTTTCCCCAGTGAATACGAAGGTTTTGGGGCACCAGTTATTGAAGCAATGGCACTTGGAACACCAGTGATTTCTAGTGATCGAGCCTGTCTGCCTGAAGTCGTTGGTGACGCTGGCTTGGTGTTGCCTCTCGACATTGATGCATGGGGCGGGGCGCTTGATCTCATTGACTCACGACGCTCTCAATACCTTGAGGCATCGGCGCGGCGATTAGAAAATTTCACGGCTGAAGCATCTGGAAAAGCCTTAGCGGATGCGTACCGAATGGCTCTGAAATGAGTAAACGGCAGAACTTTGAACAAGTTGCAAATTCGCCTTTGAAGTTAGTCGTACTTTGTCCTCACTTTGAGCCAGACACTGCGCCTACTGGTGTGGTGATGACCACAATTGTTCACGAACTTGCCAAGTTGGGTCATGAAATACATGTAGTGACGGCACTGCCGTGGTACCGCGAGCATCGTGTTGAAAGTGATTGGACCCAAACAACGTGGCGTACTCGAACGACTTCAACAAGTTGGGGATCGGTGACGCGCCTCAATCCATTTGCTGGCGACGATAAGAAAAACTTGTGGCGCCGAGCCCTTGGATTCATTGGCTTTTCGGTGATTTCAATTTTTGCTGGTTTACAGGCTGGACGAGTTCACGGTGATCAGCGTCGTGTTGATGCAGTCATTGCCATGTCGCCGCCGCTCACCTTAGGGCTGAGTGGCTGGTTGATCGCTAAGGGTCGTCGAGCTCCATTGATTTTCAATATTCAAGATGTTTTTCCTGATGCAGCGATCGAAACTGGGGCAATAACAAATGCAACAGTGATCAAGGTTTCTCGATGGCTGGAGAAAATCTCTTATCGTTTATCGAACATTGTGACGGTTTTGTCAGATGATTTGCGCGACAACGTCGTTGCTAAATTGCCGCTGGCGCAGGCGAGCAAAGTAGTGGTGATCCCAAATTTTGTCGACACTGAAGTCATTCGACCTCTTGACCGAATGACGAAGTATCGCGATGATCTCGGCATCGATGATCGTCCAGTGGTGATGTACGCCGGCAATGTCGGCTTTTCGCAGTCATTGAATTTGCTGCTCGATGCTGCCCGCGAATTCCCGGATGTTGCGTTTGTGGTGAATGGATCGGGGGCGGCACGGTCGGCGCTTGAAGCTGAAGCCACGAACTTGGCCAATGTTGTTTTCGGCGATTACCAACCAATTGAGCGGTTGTCGGAAGTCTTGGCAACTGCAGATATTCATGCCGTGCTTTTAAAACGTGGCCTCGGCAAGGTGAGCGTGCCATCGAAGACGTACTCGGTGATGGCGGCCGGTCGAGCAGTCGTCGCCGCCATTGATCCGGGGACTGAAGTCACCCGTCTGATTGACGGCGCAAAATGTGGTTGCACCGTGCCGCCCGACGATTCGGCAGCCCTGATTGAGGCATTACGAACGATGTTGGCTGATTTCAGTGAAATTCGCCAGATGGGCGAGCGGGCTCGGCAGTTTGTGGAGCAAGTCGCTTCGCCCAAGTCAGTGGCCCAGCAGTACGTCACCGCAATCCAAGACGTTAGTCAAGGTCGGTAACTGCAAGTTCGGTCCATAATCAGGTCCATGCTCGGCATTTACGGGTTTATGCAGGTAGCCTTTCTCCCTCGTGGGTAAGGCATCGTCAGCCAAAAAAGTCGCTCGGCTCGCTCAAAAGGGCAAAGGGCGCAAAGTTCGTTTTCAAGGTGGAACATTGTTCCCCGCTTTGATCGTGGGTATCGCCGTATTTGGTGCTGCCCTCATCGTGTATTCGCGGGCCTCAATTCCTAACCAAAATGTTCCTCCAACAGTTGAAGATCACTGGCACGCGTCGTATGGCTTCTATGCCTGCGACAAGTGGCTGCCCGATTTGCAGGGCAACAAAGAAGAAAAAGACACAGCTGGACAATTGCTCAGCGAAGGTTTCCGCCGCACCGGTATTCACAGTCACGACGACGGTGTGATGCATTGGCACCCATATTCGTCGGAAGCAACTGGTCGTAATGCCAAGTTGGGTGTTTTCCTTGATGTTTACGGAGTCAAGCTCAGTGACACCAAGTTGGAGTTCCCCGCCGATCAAGGCGGGGCCGTGTACGAAGAAGGTGTCACTAAGTGCACCGACAAAGACGGCAAATCTGTCGACGGCGAACTCGTTGTCTATGCCTTTGATTCGTTCGATAATGCGAACAAGTACACGACTTCCATCACGAACTTCAAGGACGTTCGCCTCAAGCAGGACGGAATGGCTTTTGCAATCGTCTTCGCTCCAGCGGGTACAAAGGCTGAATTGCCACCTTCGGCAGCGTCACTTCCGCAACTAGGTGCTGCTGACGGAAGTTCGACTGGTCAGACCACGACAACAGTTGTTGGCGCCTCCACCGTTCCGGGCGAGTCAACAACCACTGTTGCTGGCGCTACGACGATTCCTGGTGAAACGACTGTTCCTAGTGTTTCAACAACCACGGCAGTAACGACAGTTGCTCCGGCTGGACCGACCACGACTGCTGGCTGATGCGTGCGGTGGTGTTAGTCGGCGGGTTCGGAACCCGGCTGCGACCACTGACTTTTACAACTCCTAAACCAATGTTGCCCGTTGGGCATCGTCCCATTGTTGAAAATTTGGTGCGGATGTTGGCGGCTGCAGGAATTGATGAGGTCGTTCTTGGTCTCGGATTTAAACCAGAGCCATTCATTGATGCATTCCCGGACGGGACCTGCGCTGGTGTGCGATTGCATTACGCCGTTGAGCCAGAACCGCTTGACACCGCGGGGGCGATTCGTTTTGCCGCCGATCATGCCGGCATTGACGACACGTTTGTCGTTGTCAATGGTGACGTGCTGACCGATCTTGATGTTGGCGCTTTGATCGCTTTCCATCGAGCAAAGAAGGCTGAAGCAACGATTCACCTGACTCCAGTTGATGACCCATCGGCTTACGGAGTCGTGGCAATTGACGCAGACGGACGCGTTGAACGATTTGTTGAAAAGCCAGCGCCTGGAACGGCTCCGAGTAATTTGATCAACGCCGGAACCTATGTGCTCGAGCCATCGGTTTTGCAGCGTATTGAAACTGGTCGCAAGGTTTCTATTGAACGCGAAATCTTCCCGCTCATTGTTGATGATGGCCGTTTGTTTGCAATGGCGACTGATGATTATTGGATAGATACGGGACGCCCCGAGCCTTATCGTCGGGCGAACTTAGACATGATTGATGGCGTTCGTCGACGATTGTCGGCGCCTGCCGTTGAGAGTGGTGCCGACGTTCATCCGACTGCCTTGATCGAGCACAGTTTGGTGTCTTCTGGTGCGGTTGTTGCGCCAGGAGCAAGTGTCCACGATTCGGTGATTCTGGCGGGGGCCGTCATTCATGAGGGTGCATTAGTTCGCGACTCGATTGTGATGGGAACCGTCGGAGAGCGAGCGACGATCATTGACACAGTTGTTGGCGTCACCGGTGTGATTCCTGAAGGTGCCACACTGGAACATGCGTTTGTTCCTGACCCAACTGCCGTTTAGAGTGCGGGAATGACCCCGCGCAGTGTTGCCAAGCAACCGGGCGCAGTCATGGTTGTCGGTGGAGCTGGATTTCTGGGCTCACACATTGTTGACCGCTTACTTTCAGATGGTGCGCGAGTTGACGTTGTTGATGATTTATCAACTGGATCTTTGGCGAATCTTGCAGCAGCGCGCTCATCGGCGGTTGATGGTGCACTGCGTATCCACACTCTTGATGTCACGATTCCTGAGTTTGTTGATGTTGTTCGTTTACGTCGACCTGAGGCAATGTATGTCACGGCATTATTGACCCCGACCATGTACAACTCGGTTGGATGCACAAAGAGTTACGCAATCGCGGTTGCAATATTTGAGGCGGCAGTTCAGGCAAAAGTGGGCAAGATCATCGTCGCTTTACCCGCTGCAGTTTTGTATGGCGAGGTACCGGCGCGAGATTTGCCGATCAAAGAAGATCGTGAACGTCGTCCAGTTGGCTTGCCTGGGGTGACCGCTAACGCCATTATCGAACTATGCGAGATATATCGCCGCGACCACGATATTGAGTTCACCGTATTGGCCCTTGCCACTGTGTATGGCCCGCGGCAACAACCCAACAACAATGTGGTGTCAGCATTTGTCATTGCACAATCGACAGATAGTGAGCCAACAATATTTGGTGACGGAAAACAAACTCGGGATTTTCTGTTTGTCGACGATGCTGCAGATGCAGCGTCGCGTGCCTGTGGCAAGGGCGGCGGATTGGTCTTGCATATTGGGACTGGTCAACAGACGAGTGTGAAAGATTTATGGGCACTGATCGGCGAAGGAAGACCGGCCAACTCTGAACCTAAACACGCTCACAGTTTGCAACGGGTTGCCTTGTCGGCATCGCGAGCGCGGCTGCATTTGGGTTGGTCGTCGTGGACAACTTTGGCTGACGGAATCAAACTCACGAAGACAGGCTGACTCGGGCCAAATGCTTGATGCCAACGAGCCGAGTTTTGCTAGCGGAACAAATCTTCTTGCGGTGGTCGAACAATTTCGCTGATCGATGATTCACGTAACCACGATGGATCTAAGCCACGTACGACGGCAACTGGAACTCCGTTTGATTTACCCATCACCAATTCGGCAGCTGAAGCAACTTCATCGGCAATGGAAACCTCAGTAACCTGCATCATGCGTCCTAACGCATCGGGAGTTCCGCGGAGGTCAAGTACTCCAGCAATGCCGGCGACTCCGATTGCAACATCGGTCAGTCCTTTGCGCCAGGGTCGACCAAAAGTGTCAGAAATGATGATTCCGACGGAGACTCCAAGTTTGGCGCGAATAATGTCGCGAATTCTTCGCGCCGAACGATCACTATCAACGGGCAACAAAGCAGCCCAACCTCGTTCAACATTAGAGAGGTCGATTCCGCTATTGGCACAAATAAATCCATGCCGAGTTTCAGTGATGATCAGGTCACCGCGACGGCGAACCACCCGCACTCCTTCTTCTTCGACAAGAGCCTTGTGAGACAGCGGGTCATCGGGGTCGATTTGCACCATACGACCTTCGGCCTTTGACACAATTTTTTGTGTGACGACGAGGACGTCGCCATCGAGTAATGGTCCGTTAGGTGCTTCTTGGCAGGCTTCAACAATGACGTCGCCAAGTTGGTCGCCGGGAACGATTTCGCCGATACCCGTGACGCCCCAAGCGGTCATTCGGAGTTGTTGATTCTGTTCGCTCATGGTTCTTCCTATGTGACTGCTTGCAGAACTTTACGGGCAAGCTCTTGAGTGATGTGTGGTGTTCGCATAATCGTGTCGGCAACCACGCATTTCATACCTTCACGTTCAACGGCGCTTTGAAGGGCCTCGTCTTGTTGATCAATGACCAAAGTGGAGCAAATCGGAGCATAGATACGTGCGACTCCAACAACGGAGGCTTCGTGGCCAAGTTCGACAAGCATGCGATCGGCGGGACCCTTGAGGGCTGCCCCAGCAACGATGGGAGAAATCGCGACGACGCGATCGCGGTTGAACGTGAGGGCTGCATCTACGCCAGAAAGTGCACGGATCGGCCCCAGAGACACGATCGGATTTGAGGGAGCAATGATGATGGCGTCAGAACGATGCACATTGTCGATGAAAGTTGGCTTCGCGGTCGCGGCGCCAACAAACTCAACACCAGTGACTGGGACACCGTGTCGACGCTGGACGAAATATTCTTGGAAAGAAATTGTTGATGCAACTCCATTTTCAAGAATGTCTACTTTGGTTGCAACTTGATCATCGGACATCGGCATCATGTTGAACGCGAGTCCCCAAGCCCGAGCTATTTCTTGTGTCACTGTTGAAAGTGTGGCGCCTTCAGCGATGCGGGCAGTGCGATACAAATGAGTTGCAAGATCTCGATCGCCCAAGTTGAACCAGGTTCCAGCCGCTGATGAACTGTCGGGCTTGACTTCTTGATAGCGCGCAAGTGATTCCATGACACGCCACGATTCATTGGCAAGACCCCAACCGCGTTCAGGGTCGATGGCATTGGCGACGGTGTAGGTCACGGTGTCGAGATCGGGCGAAATATTGAGGCCGTGCATGATCGTGTCGTCGCCGGTATTGACGATGACGCAAATATTGGCAGGGTCGACTTCGAGCACGAGGCCACGTAAGAAACGAGCAGCTCCGACGCCACCTGCGAGGACAGTAATCATGCTTCCATTATTCCGTTGAAACCCCTATTTCACGAGGTCGGTGTAGAGATTGATCAACTGTTGGGCGGTTTTATCCCATGAGAACTTGTTGTACTGCTCGGTAGCGGCATGTTGAAGCTGTGTTCGAAGGCTCGAATCGGTGACAACTTTGGTGATGGCATTGGCCAAGGCGTCGACATCAAGAGGATCAACGAGAAGCGCGGCGGCTCTGGCTATTTCGGGAATTGAACCACGGGTTGATCCGACGATGGGCAGTTGTTCAGACATGGCCTCAAGTAATGGAAAGCCAAAGCCCTCATCGAGCGAGGGATACGCCATGGCCGTTGCCTGTTGATATAGCCAGGCGATGTTTTCGTCGGAGACGCGGCCGATGAGGTGAACTCGTTGAGCGACTTCAGGAGGTAACAGTGCAAGAGTTTGAATTAACTCGTCAGAGTTATCTCCGGTAGATCCGGCAATCACTAATTGAAGTTCGCGGATTTCTTGTGCAACGATCGCGAAAGCTTCCACAAGACGTCGGTAGTTCTTGCGTTTTTCGACTGTTCCAACGGCGACGATAAAAGGTGCTGTGCCGATATTGATTAATGCGGTTGGTCGACTACTTGTCTCAACATCGCGACGGGGTGGGGCGCCTAAATGAATCGTCTCGATACGGGCTTGCGGAAACAATTCGCGCAGTGTTGCAGACGTGGCGTGTGACGACGAATGGATCACGGCACCATTTTGTATCGAGCGCCGAAGTGCAATCATGGAATGATTGATCACCGGTGAGCATTGGGTTGGGTTGAGAAGTGCCCAGCAGTCGTACACCGTGACGAGTCGCGGCAATTTTGCTGGCGGAACCACGTAGTTCATTCCGTGCAGAAGTTGCACCCGTGGCAGATGGCGCACAGCAGAAGGAAAATCGCTGTGACCCCAACTCTTGATGGTGATTCCAGCAGGGAATGGAAGGCGCCGTGTATTTGTGTGCAACTTGGCGCGAAAGCTCAACACATACTCAGTCAGTTCAAGATCGTCGGCATGCTGGCGTAATTGGTATACCAATCCTTCAACTGCTCGGCCAACGCCAGTCATCGGACCATGGAGCGGGCCAGTATCGACCCCAACTCTGATCACGATAAACCCACAAGATTGCTAGACATCAAGCCGAGCGTAGGTCCTAAAGCGTAAGATAAGACAGTTCAGTTGCGATCCAGCGATCGCCCATCTCAGGAGTTCGTATGCCCCGAGCGTTTATCACTGGTGTTACCGGTCAAGACGGCCAGCACATGGCCGAATTTTTGCATAGCAAGGGTTACGAAATCTTCGGCATGGTCAAGGGGCAAAACAACCCGAAAGGTGACATGCTGCGCGATGAATTCCCGTATGTGAACATCGTTCCCGGCGATCTCGCTGACTTGCCGTCGCTCGTCAAAGCCATGGAAGTTGCGCAACCCGACGAGATCTACAACCTTGCCGCTATTTCGTTTGTCGCGTTGTCATGGAACCAGGCCGAATTGACAGCCAACCTGACTGGAACTGGCGTTCTGCGCATGCTTGAGGCGATGCGCATGGTGGGCGGCAATACCAACAACAAGATGCGTTTTTATCAGGCTTCGTCGTCAGAAATGTTTGGCAAAGTTCGTCAGATTCCGCAGACCGAACTCACGCCGTTCCACCCCCGTTCGCCCTATGGTTGCGCCAAAGTTTTTGGTCATGACATCACGGTCAATTATCGCGAGAGCTACGACATGTGGGCGTGCTCGGGAATTTTGTTCAATCACGAAGGTCCCCGCCGTGGTGTTGAATTCGTGACCCGAAAAGTGACGAATGCTGCAGCTCGCATCAAGCTCGGGCTTCAATCAGAACTAGTGCTCGGCAACCTCGACGCAAAGCGCGACTGGGGATACGCCGGCGATTACGTCAAAGCGATGTGGATGATGCTCCAACAAGACGAACCCGATGACTATGTCATCGCAACTGGAGAAACCCACACGATCGAAGAACTCGTTGAACTCGCATTCCAAGAAGCCGGTATCGGTGATTGGCGTCCCTATGTGCGCCAAGATCCAAAGTTTTTCCGTCCCGCTGAAGTTGATCTGCTCATTGGAGATTCAAGTAAGGCCCGCGAAAAATTGGGATGGAAGCCCGAAGTTGATTTCCCTGGCTTGGTGCGCATGATGGTGCAGCACGATCTGAAGCTCGAGGCAAAAAAGGCCGGGATTTCACTCGGCTGATTTCTGTCTAGGCGCTACCCCTCAAAGGGGCGGTCAGATAGTGCATCGCTCAATGAATCAACGCTGATTGTCGCTCCATCATTGAGTAGTTGTCGCAGCGATAGTGCAAAAACAAGTAGCGCGACCATCGAACTTGCGACGAGTCCAATTTCAACGCGGGTGTACAAATCGTCGGATGCCACCCAGGTACAGCCGACAAAGGTGAGCATTCCCAAGAGCCAGCCAAAACCTACGCGGGCGTGACCATTGAGGGCGATCACTGCTTGGGCGGTCGCGAGTGCGACCATATACAGGGCACTTCCTAACGCCAACATGCTGAGTGAACTGCGATCGAGAGCGTCGTCATACACAATTTTCAACAATGATGGTCCAACAGCAAAGGATCCAAGGGTTCCAACAATTCCGACGACAATCACCACTTGCATGAGTTTGCGAAAGCCGCTGCGGAATTCCGCGAGGTCACCTTGCGCGGCAAGTCGTGCAAGGCGCGGTAGTAGTGCCGCCTGTACTGCTTGAAAGAGAAAAAGTGGCACTCGAGAAAGCAAGACACCGTTACCAAAGGCTGTTACCAAAGCGGACTGCTCTTTAGTTGCCAAAATATTGATGGCAATTGGTCCGGCATTCACGAGACCAGCACCCATCAATGATCCAAGGAGTAACCAACCAAGATTGGGGGTGACTTCGCTCCATGGAGCGACAGGACCGGAAGTGGTTTTCAGATCGCCGCGCATCCATACGATCAGCACTCCGGAGAGTGGAGAGAGCGCGACCAACATCGCATATGCCCCAACGTTGGTGATGCCAAGTTGCCAAAGAATGATGCACCCAACGATGCGGACAAAACCATCAGCACCCATGACAATTCCGTACGACGCAAAACGTCCCTGACCCGAGCAAATCCCGCGAGCGAGGTGTGTGGGAGCGTACGCAACAAAAGCGATGATGAGTGCGGCGGTGACGAGTCCGTATCCCTCGAAAAATTCGCGTGTCGCAATCGAACTGACGCCGGCTAAGACCGCCACGATGATGCCAGCAATCGCGGCGCCAAGGGGAACAATTCGGGCCACAATGGGATGACCACCGTGGTTGAGGGCACGACGATGGGCGAGGGCTCGACCCATCTCTTGTTCGAGCGGTAGAAAGAATCCTGGAGCGAGAACAAATGTGGCGAACCACAAGGCGACGATTGGTTTGAAGTGTTCCTTGCCGAGAGCTTCCTGGCCAACCTTAAAAAAGGCATAACTCGAGATTCCAGCAACAAGTAAGCCTCCGCCGACCGCCAAGGTCCCCTCGGGGAGAGGGATTCGTGGCGATTTAGCAGTCTCGGCCATCAGGGACTCGTTTTCGGTGCTCAAGACCTCCCACCCTACTCAGAAGAGGCGTTCAGGACCTGAAATCCAGATCTCGGCCCAGATCTCATTGTGGTCGGTGACCTGAGGTATTCGATATCGGCGAGTAACCTTCACGCACCGTGGAAAACGAGATGGAATCAACTCTGTCCGCTGCAACTTCGTCATCCGAAGCCAGTGCGCTGGCCGCCCCAGGGGTCGTGGTGGCGATCGTCGTTGATCGTCCGACATCGAACTTGGAAGTCGTTTTGTCGGCGCTTGCCGCTCAGGACTACCCCAATATGCAGGTATTGGTGCTATTGACTGGTTCCGACGCCGACGAATTTGGCCTCGTGCACGAGATTGTTCAGACCACTTTTGCGACGACTGAGGTGCCTCAACCCCACATCTATCAAATCGGGGCTCATCCCGGGTTTGGTCCAGCTGCGAATACAGCCTTGCGCCTAGTTGAGGGAGACAGCGGATTTTTCTTGGTGATGCATGACGATGTGGCTCTGATGCCAGATTCGTTGCGAATTCTTGTCGAAGAGTTGTACCGCTCAAACGCTGGAATAGTCGGTCCAAAGTTTGTTGAATGGGATGACGATCGGCGATTGCAAGCGGTGGGATTTGATGGCGATTGGTTTGGTGAACTTGATAGTGACATTGAGCCTCACGAGCTTGACCAAGAACAACATGACGCGGTCCGCGACGTTTTTGTTCTGCCCTCAGCCTGCTTTTTGATTCGTGCTGATCTTTTTCGTGAACTCGGTGGTTTTGAACCCACCATTGAATTCTTTGGTGAAGACCTAGATCTTTGTTGGCGAGCACATATGTCGGGGGCCAGAGTCGTTGTCGTTCCAGCAGCGACTGCACGTCATCGCGCAACAATTGTTGAACGATTAGCAACTCGTCATCGTGATTCGGCAGCACTTGCGCGCCAGGCCGAACGGCATCGAACAACTACCGTTGCTTCACTGACCGGAGCACGCCGTTTGCCAATTGTGCTTCCTCTTCTCGTTTTGCTTTCTTTCGTGGAAGCAATCGCGGCAATCGTTCGAGGACGATGGCAACGGGCGACCGCGGTACTCGGTGGAGTGATCAGTCTTGTGACAAATATTGGCAGCATTGCTCGTCGTCGTTCACGAGTTCGATTACTGCGTCGCGTGCCAGACCACGAAGTTGTCGAGCTTCAGGTTCGAGGGAGCGTGCGGTGGAGACGCATGATTCGTCATCGTCGGTTTGCGCCGTCGATCAACCACAAAATTCAAGGCAGTACTCCGCGTGAGCGGAATCTATGGGTCATGGCTTTATGGGGCGTCTTGGCTGTTTTCCTATTCCTCGGTGGTCGACAATTGTGGAGTAACGGAGTTCGCTCAGTCGGCGATTTGTTGCCGTTGCCCAATTCGCCGCGCGACTTGTTGCATCAGTATCTGAGTGGTTGGTGGGCTCAAGATTTGGGCAGTACAACTGCTCAACCAACGAGTACCGGCCTCATCGCCCTTGGCGGAATGTTCACTCTTGGTCATATGGGGCTTTTGCATACCG
The DNA here is from genome assembly GCA_903872155.1 of uncultured Actinomycetes bacterium. Classification (GTDB taxonomy): domain Bacteria; phylum Actinomycetota; class Acidimicrobiia; order Acidimicrobiales; family Ilumatobacteraceae; genus Casp-actino8. The sequence continues at coordinate 21,265 of CAIQJP010000032.1, forward strand.
TGATCACTATTGGCTTGATTCCAGCGGGTTGGTTGGGTGTCTCGGCATTGTGTGCCGTTGTCGCAAATGAACGAGCGCGCATTGTTGGGGTGATTGCCTATGCCGCAGTCCCCCTTCCTTATGCCGCGGTTGCGAGTGGACGACATCAAGTGCTCATTGCCTATGCGGTTATTCCGTGGGCATTGCATCTCATCCGCTCTTTCGGTGGCATCGGTCGTTCAATTGTTGACAACGAGCCAGGTGACGTCGTTGACCATCCGTCAACTAAACAGAGACTTCGTCTTGCCGCCAAACTTTCATTGCTCTTTGGTGTGACATTGGCATTTAGTCCGAGCGTCGTATTTGTTGTCTTGTTGTGCGCCTTGTTGTGGTTGCTGACTGCTGCGATTTCGGGCGGATCAACACGAGCGGCCGGGTTGGGTTTTGCGGGAGCTATGAGTGCAACAGCGGCGGCAGTTGTTCTCAACATGCCATGGATTACGCGTTATTTATCGCACGATGGATGGAGCGCAATTGTTGGGGCACCAACGCACACCGCTGAAGATCTCGGATTGTGGGACATTTTGCGCTTCGGGATCGGTCCCGCAGCTCTCGGTGGACTCATTGTTTTGTTGTATGTCCCTCTACTCGTTGCTCCATTGGTATCAAAAAATTCGCGATTTATCTGGGCTTCTCGGGCGGCGATTTTGTCTGTCGCTTCTATCGCCTTGGCGTTGTTGAATTCTGGGGATCATCTTCCTTTCCGGCTCCCCGAAACCGGAATTTTGTTGGCACCGGTCGCGAGTTGCATGGCTATCGGTGCATCAATCATTGTGATGGCATTTGGTATTGACGTACGTGGCGGTCGCTTTGGTTGGCGCCAACCATTGGCACTCTTGTCGCTTGTAACTCTTCCACTCGGATTGTTGCCCGTTGCTGCTGCATCATCTAATGGTCAGTGGGAACAGCCTTCAATAACCATGGCTCAACAGATGAAGGAATTGCTCGGTGACACGAGTCAGGGTGATTATCGAATTTTGATGATCGGTGATCCTCGCTTAGTCACTTCAGGCCAACACCCTTATGGCGATGGATTGGCGTATGCCATTGTGCAAAACGGCGATATGACTATGTTGAATCAAGTGTCATCAATGGCCGATGATTCGGACAAATTGATTCGACCTTTGATCGATGCCGTCGCAATGGGATCGACGAATCGGGTCGGAAGATTGATGGCACCGCTTGGTATCCGTTACATCGTCGTACCACTACTTGATCGAGTGCGGTCAACGAGCGACTCACCTCTAGCGTTACCACTTGGTCTTCGTGAAGCCTTTGCTGAGCAATTGGATTTACACAATGTCTATGGCCCATCCAGCATGGTGATTTTTGAGAATTCGCAGTGGATTCCTTTGACAGGCATGCTCAGCACTGTGGCTGCTGAACAAAGTAGTGAAGGAGGGTCCGAGGCATTAGTGGCAACTGAACTCACCGGTTCGCTCGCGGCCTTGAACGGCGCGACAAGTTGGTCAAGCCCGACTCAAGAATTGCCGGCGGGTCGATTCCATATGGGCGTTCCATTTGATTCTCGATGGACGCTGGCGGTTGATGGTCAGACCATCAAGCCCGAAGCATCTTTTGGAACAGTCATGCATTACGAAACGGGCGTTGGCGGGACGGCGCAATTGAAGTACTCCAACCCCGTGAGTCGCTATTTGTGGGTGTTGATTCAGTTCTTGTTGTGGGTCGTTGTTGTACTCGGGATATTGCAACCAAATATGCGTCGTCGCCAGGCTCGTCAAAAATTCGAAATACCCGTGATGTCACCAGTTGTTTCTTTGTCGAGTGCCAATTCAGAAACGGTTGAATCATGAATCGCCGGCTTGGTTTATATGTTGTTCTTGTTTTGATTGTCGGATTGGCTATCAACTTTTCGGGTACATCAAACAATACAAACGAAGCCGTATTCTCTGATTCGGTCTTGCCAGGTACGCCAGCGATTATGCGCAACAGTCAATCGGTGACGAACACTTGGTTTTGTGCAGGTACTTCGGCGGCGGGCGAAAGTGACAACGGTACCTATGGTGGTGAAGTTGTCATCTCGAATCCACTCGAAACTCCCGTCACTGGTTTGCTAACAATCCTGACGAGTGATCAAGCGCCAATCACTCAAGCGATCAACGCCAACCCGCGTTCGCAGTTGGTGATCGATATCAATTCACTGGTTTCAGCACAATATGCAAGTGCATTTGTTGAGCTCAATGACTCGGCGGCCAGTGTCGAACAACGAGCTCTGCATCCTGCAGGTGCGGCAGTTTCTCCATGCGCGAATCGAACATCTGATCAGTGGTATTTCGCCGATGGATTTTCGGCCGAGTCCTCAGACTTCCGTTTGATATTGACGAATCCGTATTTGTCACCAGCAATTGTCAACATTGAAATCGCCACCAAAAATGGTCAACGAACACCAACGAATCTTCAAGGATTTGTGATTCCTGCTCAGTCAATTCGAGTTTTGAATATTCCCGAATCTGGTTTTCGAGATGAAAAGACTTTGGCGATCAGCGTCATCGCCTCAGCTGGGCGGATCGTGGCCGCAAAAGATCAGCATTACTTGGGAGCGGGGCGCCTGGGTCACGTCTTAACTTTGGGTAGTCCCTCAACATCAGATCAGTGGTGGTTTGCTGACGGTGAAAAGGGCGCGGGCATTTCTGAAACGTACATGATCTTTAATCCGACAGATCAAGATGCCTTGGCAGATGTGGTGATCCTTGGTCTCGACCCGGCTGTTGCATCGATACAGCCGACAACATTGACAATTCCTGCCCATGATGTGGTGCCATTTGACGTTTCAGCAATTGTTGGGCTGCTTGACGGACCTCACGGGGGAGCAGTCAGTGGTCAGTCTGGCGCTCAGTTAGTCGTTGAACGCATTTTGACCAAGCCGGCCGGCACGAGCGTGGCGACGACTGCAGTACTTGGAGTTCAACGAGGTTTCCAATCCAAGCGTTGGAGCGTTCCAACTTCGACAACGATTGCTATTGAAGATGTGCTGATCGTTCTCAATTCTTCGCCAACTGACGGATTGGTCACTGTTTATTCGGTGGGACCAGGTGGGGAGGAACCTGTTGCTGGTCTGAGCGATATCCCTATTGCTGCTAACGGGTTGCTATCGATCGACTTGGTCGATCCGTTGTCTTTTGGCCGTGAACTGGAAGTCGTGAGTGATCAATTGATTTTGGTTGAGCGCCGGCTTGAACGGACACCTACCTTGCGTGGGCGAAGCGGATCATTGGCCATTCCTGAAATGTCGGCATCGTGACAAGTGTGGTGATTGCCCTCTTCATTGGTGCCATTGTGGTCGTTGCGGCACTGGTCATTCGGCAAAAGCGCGTTGTTGATGTGCCAACGCAAAAGGTTTTTTCTGCTCCGACCCAGATTGACCGAACTGATTTTCCGGGGGTGCAGCAGGAGTGGGTGATTGCAGTGTTTACCTCAGCGACCTGTCATGCATGTTCTGACATGTTGGCAAAAGCTCAAGTTGCGGCCAGTAAGAATGTGGCCATTGTTGAAATTGAGTATTCCGATAACAAGGAATTGCACCTCAAATACAACATCGAAGCAGTTCCGACGGTGGTCGTGAGCGATATTCGCGGTGTCGTCCACAAGTCATTTCTTGGACCAGTGAGTGCAACAGATTTATGGGCGGGTATTGCGTCGGTTCGTGACCCGCAACTGCAAACTGCCACTGATGGGAATTGTCAAAATCACGATCACAATTAAGAGATCATCACTTCGGCTTTTTATTAGTCGTTGACGCTCACCGGAGTTTGTGCCGGTCCATCAAGGCCTTGTTGAACTAAAGCATTGACAAGGTCGCCGTCAATGGTTTCTTTTTCAAGCAGGGCTTCGGCTACGAGATCAAGGCCGATGCGGTGTTTGGTCAGTAGTTCAATGGCCCGAACTTCTTGTTGACGCAAAATGGAGTTGATTTCCTCGTCCATCAATCGGGCGGTGTCATCGCTGTATTCGCGACCACCAGTCATGAGGTCTTCGCCAAGGAAAACATTTTGTTGATTGTGCCAAGCCATTGGTCCAACCTTGTCGCTCATACCCCATTCGCGCACCATGCGACGAGCAAGGCCAGTGACGACTTCGAGATCATTTGAAGCACCCGTTGTTTGCTGCTGGAAAACGAGATCTTCGGCGACGCGACCACCAAGAGCCATGCAGATGCGATCAAGGATGTAGTCCTTCGAGAAACTGTGGCGCTCTTCGGGAAGTGTTTGTGTGACTCCGAGGGCCATGCCACGGGGAAGGATGGTGACTTTGTGGAGTGCGTCCCCATGCGGCAACACGGTTGCCAAAATTGCGTGGCCACCTTCGTGGTATGCCGTGACACGTTTTTCTTCGGCAGTCAATATCAGCGAATCACGACGGGCACCCATCATGATGCGATCGCGCGCCGACTCAAAGTCAATGCGCTCAATTTGCGCACTTGCTCGACGCACGGCAAACAGGGCTGCTTCGTTCACCAAGTTGGCAAGGTCGGCACCACTCATGCCGGGGGTTCCCTTGGCCATTGTGTCAAGGTCAACGTCGGGCCCCATGCGCTTATCGCGACTATGCACTCGCAAGATTGCGGCGCGCTCTTCAAACTCGGGTAGCGGAACAACAATTTGTCGATCGAAACGGCCTGGGCGGAGTAGGGCGGGGTCGAGTACATCAGGTCGGTTTGTAGCCGCCAAAATGACGATTCCTTCTGAAGTTTCAAAACCGTCCATCTCGGACAACATTTGGTTCAAGGTTTGTTCGCGCTCATCATGACCCCCGCCAAGGCCAGCTCCGCGCTTGCGACCAATTGAGTCAATTTCGTCAATGAAGATAATGGCTTTACCCATCTTGCGAGCCTGTTGGAATAAGTCACGGACACGACTCGCTCCAACACCGACAAACATCTCCATGAAGTCAGAACCAGTGACTGATAAGAAGCCAACTCCTGCTTCGCCGGCAACGGCGCGGGCGAACAAAGTCTTACCCGTCCCAGGGGGGCCAACAAGCAGCATGCCCTTGGGGACCTTGGCACCGATTTCTTTGAATCGTTCGGGCATGCGTAAGAAATCAACGACTTCTTTGATTTCAGTTTTGACACCCTCGTACCCAGCAATGTCGGCGAATGTTGTCGAGGGGCGATCGGCGTTGTAGGCCTTGGCGCGGCTACGGCCAATAGACATCATGTTGCCCATTTGTCCCGAGGCTCGCTTATTCATCCACATCAAAAATCCCATCACCAAAATGAACGGTAAGAGGAGGGGAATGAGGTTCATCACCCAATTTGATTGTGGAGTGCTTGGCTTGAAATCAACACCTTGGGTGCGGAGAAGTTCGCGGTCACTTTCGTTCGGAAATCCTGGAGGAGCAGTTGTCGAGAAAGAACTGCCGTCAGTGAAAGTTCCGGTGATGGTGAGAGTTGAGTTGTTGAGTTTGACTTCATCAACTTTGCCGCTCGTGACTTGGGTGATGAACTCTTCAAATCCCAATTTTTCACGGTCAGGACCGGGGAGAAGTTGGGGTCCAAAAATGAGGACCAAAATCAATCCAAGGAGCACCCAAGGTGACCACTTAGGCATCGAAGGTCGACCAGAAGGCTTCCCGTCAGGATTCGGAGCATCCTTAGGCGACTGTGAGCGACCCAATTTGCGATTGGGGTTATTGCTCGACGGTGGCGCGGGCGATGGTGGCGGAGGGGGAGGAGTGGACTCGCTCATTCCGCCATGATACGACCGAGTGGTGACACTCGGTGGGTCGGGCACGGTTCAGTTTGGGTGTCGCGGCGCTTTAGAAGTCACAGTTGACCCACTGATCCACTCTGGCCTATCCACCAAAGCGGCCCATAAATCCCATACCTTTTTGGGATGCGTTCGTGCACTCGTAGTGGTTGTCGGGAAACTGCCCACATTTCTTTGACGTTTCAGTACAACACTTCGGTGATTTGGATTAACCATGTCCAAGATGAACGAGAAATGCACGTGTACGAATTGTGTGACAAGCATTGGCAGCGTTTTGCCCCACCGAATGGTTGGACCCTTGATGATCGTCGTCGAGCCGAAGTCCTTCCTTTCGTGCATCGCTTGGCCGGCTAACTCGGTCAATGACGCGTTCTCATCCGGCGACTAACGCCACCCGCTTTACGGTTGGCGTTGCAGCTTTTGCCTGGCTCTTGGCCTATGTTGCAGCATTGCCTTTACAAGGCGTTCTGATTTCGCTGACGGGTCACGGCGGCGAGAAATCGGATACCTGGCCAATATCGATGACGGTGCTGTCCATTCTTTGTTTGTGGATCCCCTTTGTCATCATGCTGATATTTGTCAGTCGCCGCTGGGGTCAGGGCCATTTTCAAAATGACTTCAAAGTTCGGACGCGCTGGATTGACTTGGCGGGATTGCCTCTCGGTATTGCGAGTCAACTGGTTCTGGTGCCAGCGATTTATTGGCCGTTGCAACGTGTATGGCCCGACACCTTTTCGAGTGATGAAATTGAACAACGAGCTCGAGATCTCTGGGATAAGGCACACGGTGGATGGATTGTTGTGCTCGTGCTTGTCGTTGCTCTTGGGGCACCCATGATTGAAGAGTTGGTGTACCGCGGATTGATCCTGCAGGCTCTCCAAAGTCGCCTCAATGATTGGTTGGCGCTGGTGATTGCGGCTGCTTGGTTTGCACTGATTCACTTGCAACCAGTTGAACTTCCCGGACTTTTTGCCTTTGCTCTCGTTCTGGGAATCTGTTTTCAACGTACCGGTCGTCTCGGGATGTCAGTATTTGCCCATATTGCCTTTAACGCAACTGGGCTGTTGCTGGCGTCTCGGTAGGGCTGAGGTGGCAAGATAGATCTCCATATGGATGATCTTGAGATTGAGACGGCTGCGCCAGACACGATGGCGAATGAAGCGGAGCGAGATAATTCGACGCAAGACGCATCGGGGGTCCGCCGAAATCCCTTTCGCAGTAACCCATTTAATGGTTGGGAACGACAGCGTCTCATCACATTTTGGATTCGAGTCGCGCTCGTTGGTATCAGCACGATCATTGCCATCAAGGTGGTGCAACCATCTTTAGTTTTTAAAGACACCACGCCTACTGGTGGCGACATGGGCGCTCACGTATGGGGTCCAGCGTATTTGCGTGATCACCTCTTGCCGTGGAAGCTCAATGGATGGTCGATGGATTGGTATTCCGGATTTCCGATCTACCGCTTCTACATGGTGGTGCCAGCTTTATTCATCGTATTTTTGAACTTCATATTTCCGTACGGTGTTGCATTCAAGATTGTTGCAGTTGCAGGCATTGTGACGTTGCCCGCATGTTGTTGGGCTTTTGGTCGACTAGCAAAATTTGCATTCCCGATTCCTGAACTATTCGCGATGGTGGGTTTGGTGTATCTCCTTGATGAGAGTTACACGATTTACGGTGGCAATGTCGCCTCAACCATGGCTGGTGAGTATTCGTTTTCGGTAGCACTCTCATTCGCCATGCTGGCATTTGGATTTTTTGCTAACGGACTGCAAACTGGCAAACATCGCGTCAAGGCTGCTGTGTTTATGGCGCTTGCTGTTTTATGTCATGGGATCGTGGCGATTTATGTCGTTGTCGGACTGGTGTTGATGGCGCTCTTATGGCTTGATAAAGCCAAAGTTCGTTGGTTTATTACCACTGCTGGATCGGGTGTTTTGCTGTCGGCATTTTGGGTTGGGCCATTTTTGTTGAACCACGCCTATATGACCGATATGAAATACAAAGGTGAACCAGGTAATGGATCGTTCACTTCGTATTGGGGGATGTTCTTTGCGCTGCCGCCATTTTGGAATGTCTTTATTTTGACTTTTGCGATTATCGGATTTGCAGCCATGATCGTCAAACGAAATGTGGCAGGCATTTGGCTCGGTGTGACTGCGCTTGTGTTTGCAGCATTCGTCTATCTATTTAACGACAGCTTGCCGATCATCGGATTGTTGTGGAATCCACGTTTGTTGCCGATGTTCAACATGTGCCGCTACTTGCTTGCAGGAATCGGTGTCATCGAGTTTGTCAGCTTCATTGTGCGTTATATGCAGCACGAACGCTCGGCTCAGAACTCTGAAGTGTTCGTGGAAAACTCGCAAGCGAAGACGCAATTGTTCAATGCTCGAACGATCACGGCAATTGCCTCGGCATTCATTGTGCTGATTGTTCTTGGTTTCCGTTTTCAGGTACTTCCGTTTGGTCATGTGAAAGATGAAGGCCAAGGCGCGGAGTACACGTGGGGCCCTTTCGAAGGAAAAGCGTCAAGTAAAGGTTTTGTTGATGGTTGGGCGCGCTGGAACTTTTCGGGTTACGAGGGCCGGTCGTCGTACGGCGAGTACTACGGCGTGATTCAAACCATGAAGAGCATTGGCGATACACGCGGATGCGGGCGCGCCTTATGGGAAAATTTTGGTGGAAACGACAAGTACGGAACAACGATGGC
>CAIQJP010000033.1 GCA_903872155.1 uncultured Actinomycetes bacterium
ACTTGATGATGACGCGAATCGCACCCCAACGATTGGACAGAACTACGGCATCACGCGACTCAGCGACGGATTCGCTGCCGTCTCCGTTGTGAGCGATAGCGAATTCCGTGGACTATGCCAAACCTTTGGTCATCCCGAACTCGCCGATGACGAACGTTTTGCCACGATGGCCGGACGCACGATGAATGCCTCAGAATTGGTTCCTCTGATGACTGAACTCTCAGCCCAACAGCCCACCGAAGAATTCGTCAAGCGTGCTCAATCATTCGACGTTCCGGCCGCATCTGTCGTGACGCTGGCCGATCTGCCACAACAGCCCCAAATTCGCAACAACGAGGTCTTCATCGAACGCGAGCACCCTGTTGCTGGTCGAATTCGCGAACCTCGTCCGGCCGCGCGGTTTTCGGCAACCCCAGCCCAGGCTGGCAGCCTCGCCCCCAGCCCAGGTCAACATAGCGACGAAGTGGTCTCCGAAGTTGGACTTGATGCTGCAGCATTGCGGGCAGCCGGAGTCATCTTTTAGTGACATGTCGCAAGGTATGAACTCTTCTTAACAATTTCCTGACAATTCAGAACCGTCCTCGTGCCGATGAATGACGTGTTGAAAACACGACATTCACCGAAGTAGGACCACCATGAGAGAACACGACCGAGGCTCAAGCCTCATTGAAGTCGTCATTGCCGTTGCCTTAATGGGCATCGTCGTCTCAGGTGTTCTTGGCGCAATGTGGTCAGCCATTCGAATGTCCTCATTTTCGGACGATCAAGCCAAAGTCGAAGCAGTACTTGGAAGCGCGGCCGATCGATTAGCGAACTACGCCTACATTCCTTGCCCAACTAACAACACCAACGGCGGCTATCTCCCCATCATCCAAGCGGCCGCCGGAACCGTTGATTGGCCGACGAGTTCAGTCACGTTGACCGGAATGTATTTCTGGAATCCATCATCTACATCAGCTGGCACCTGGCTCACTACCAATGGTCTGTCAGGAAATGAATGTAATGAAACTGCTTCACTCACAACCGCGCGAACTCTGCAACGCATCACCTTCACAGTGACATCACCGTCTGGCTATGCAAAAACGTTAGAGGTGGTGAAAAGCAATGTCTTCCCGCGCTCAATTTCGTAAAGCCCCATCTGAGTCCGTTCAACGAGATCGAGGAATGACTCTGGTCGAACTGCTCATTACTGTCACCATTCTCGGAATCATCATGACCAGCTTGTCTGCGGCGACAATTGTCATCTTGCGAACAGAACGTCCCATTAAAGATCATTTATCTGAGTCCAAAGACATCACGTTTCTGCAAGCTTGGATACCAAATGATCTTGCTTCTGCGACGAGTCGAAATATTGACCCGCTCTACCAACCAACCACCACAAAGAAATTGCCTGGCACGAACGTGCTCTCGCTGAATCGTGCCGATATTTCAGAAACTGGCATCACCACCAACTACGTCGTTTCATATCGCTACGTGCAGGTCGGCGATGAATGGCAGTTGCAACGCTATGAAATTCGCAATGTAGGACTCGCTACTCAAGTCATCACTCAAGTGGGCGTCGCGCACCAACTTGCCGCTCCTCCAACAACTTGGAATGCCACACAATCTCCAACGCATGCTGTCACCGTCACTTCACGCAACCAAGTAGTGCTTCGTCCCATCGGCGAAGATGTCCAAGTTGTTTTTGGCAGCGGAGAAGACTTCACCACTGGCGGCGCAGGACTTTCATCACAAGATCAGCTACCAACCGATTACACCGGTGGAATTATCGATCCATCGGCACCACCAACCCGGTGCGGAGGAACGGTCACCGTTGTCCTTGACACGTCGAGTTCGATACCGACCCAAAGTGGTGCAACATCACTCGTAAACGCTGCACTCGGATTTATTGATGCATTTTCGGGAACGCCCACATATTTGCGCATTGTGGGATTTGATGTTTCTGCATATTCGTATTACCCGACGACCGCAGGTCAATACGTCAATATTCTCAATCCTTCAACTGATCTCACTGCAATGCGAACAAAGGTTGATAACCAAGATTTAGCCACAGCACGTTGGGGATCAGGTACAAACTGGGAAGACGGCCTGTGGCAAGCCTTTCGCACGACTAGCGGTACAACATTCTCGCAATTACCCGAACTCGTGGTCTTTATTTCTGATGGCGAACCAAACCGCAACCGCACCAACACCCCCAACGACGGAGATGCGCGCTTCAATACCACTGACCTTTCGCGAGCAGTAACTGCTGCCAACTACGGTCGCGGCACTGGTGCCCGCATTGTTGGCATATTGGTTGGCAGCGATGCCATCACAACCAACCAAGATCGAATGAAGTCAGTCGTTGGGAATGTTGTCTGGAATGGGACGGGACCCTCAAGTCCAGGCAACGCCGCCGCCGCAGACTTCTTCTTGCCAGCAAACTCTGCTTCATTTGCCCAACTCGGCAATGTGTTGCGTTCCATCAGTGCAGCGGTATGTGGTGGCACTGTCACCGTGCAAAAACGAATTGAACAAGCTGGGGTACTTTCCGAGGCCACCGGTACTTGGTCGTACACAACTGATGTTGGCGTTCGTGCCCTCAATACTTCACAGACTTCTTCTGCAACGTTTGATTACACGTTCCCCAATGGAACGACTACTCGAACAGTGCAAATCACTGAAACTCCAAAATCGGGTTTTACCTTTTTACGAGCCGAATGTTCTTCTGGTGGCATAGCTCTGCCAGCAAGCCGATTACGAACTCCAACTGATGGTTCACCAGGAGTCGTCATAACTTTGACTCCTGATGAAGCCGTTTCTTGTTTGATGGTGTCACGACCAACATGACAAACGTTCAACGCCTCACAAAACAAAAATCTGAACGCGATCACGGGTCGGCCCTTTTACTCGTGCTCATCTTGATGGTTGTCGGCAGTGTGATCGCCATCGGATTACTCACGTTTACGCGAGTCTTACTCGACACCCGACCTGCGCTCCACGAGCAGAATTCTGCAGCTGAGGCTGTGAAATCGGGGACTCGAATGGCAATTACATTGCAACGCGATTTCGGACCTTCGGCTTGCTTCGCCGCTTCAGTGAATTGGTCGCTCAATGGATACAACGTCAACTCAACATGTACCACCGTCACGAGTTACACGTCGGGTGCAAATCGTTACGGAACAATCACCACCCTTAACTCGGGAACCACGACGAATATCTCGACCCCATCTTGGGCTGGCGCAATCACGACAGCTTTGAATGGCAACATTCTGATCAATGCGGGCACTGCAACTGCACCACTGAGCAGCAACCTCACCAATGATGGATCAACAAGTTGGACCAGCATTGGCAAACAATGGTGGCAATTAGCCGGAGATAATCCCACTGGAACAGCCTGGAACTATCCACAACTTCCGCAAATTCCTAGTTTTGAAAGACCAGGATCACAAGCATCCATTGGCACTTGTTCGTTGTACTTTCCCGGGCGCTATCTCGGCACCACCCCACTCACGCTCACGGGGGGAACTCACTACTTTGCTTCGGGCATCTATTACTTTGAACGACCTCTCATCATTACTGGCGGCGCACAAGTGGTCTTTGGTGAAGGAAGTTACAGCGGATGCGCAGTTGACGCTCAGGCCGCCTATGCCTCGACTGCTCCAAAAAGTCACGAAATCACTGGCAAGGGTGCAACTTTGCTTTTGGGAAGTGCCGCAACGTTGACCGTTCAAGAATCTTCGGTTCGTTTTAATCGACGTGTTTCCACTTCAACAACACGCGGCAGTGAAGGTGTGTCTATCCGTACTGTGAACTTTGGACAAAGTAATTCCTCTGTCGTGATTCCTGCTGACACGGTCTTACTTCCTGACGGAACGACGACCGCCGTTGCAAGCCATTCAATTATTCCTGTTGCCAATGCCACGCCCGTCTCATACTTAACATCGACCCTCGCACCAAGCACAACGTTTGGTGTTGACGTCCGACTCAACGGAACAGTTTCAACGACCAACCGTTTCCTTGTCGATGGCTATATCTTCGTCCCAAATACTGGAGTGCGCGCAACGAGCACTACTGCCGCATACCAATTTGGCATGACGGGAGGTCTTGTCGCCGCAAAACTTCAACTTGCATTGTCACTTGCACCGAGCCAAGGAGCAACCTCATACAAAGTCGGAGTGATTAGTCAAACCATTCAACGAAAGGTTCGGCTTGCGATATCAACGACCGGTGGCGTACGACATGCGGTCTCTACAGCAATCATTGAAGTGCACGCCGACAAAAGTTACGCCATCAATTCGTGGGTCGTTGATCCGTGATTTCTTTGCAACAACGGACTAGCCAGCAAGTACAGCGCGGGCGACGAGATCAGTTCCGAATGCGGTCAAAATTGCCAGATACATCAGTCCAGTTGCTGCCATCACTGCTGAATAGGCGCGTTCTTGAAGGGCCTTCAACGTCACGACACTTAACACTCCCGTTGTGATTGCGCAAGCCGCCCAAAACCAACCAAGTTGTCCGCTCCAGCCATCGTCGATTGTTCCCGAAAAGACACTGAACATTCCGGTTGGAATCAACATCACAATGACTTCAAGTGGCCAAATGACAAGAAACGTACGCACGATGTCATTGACATGCCGCCGCGGAAGTCCTGGCTGAACGAGATACCAATGACCAAGCAACATTGCATCGGATACAAAACCTAAAAAGGCCGCACCTACGATCGTCCGAGCAATGGCTACGGCATCGTTGCCACCATCTGAAACTCCGGCAGCAATTAACGCAACGAGCCCAACCGCCACCGGCAACAAATCAGTGAGTGGTTCAAATTCTTTGCCGCCACCTAAGTCTTTCGCAGAATCATCACGATCGATGCCGGTCATTTCAGCGATCCGTTGTGATCGCCGATCATGCTCATAGACGTAGCCACTCACTCCAGCCTTGCGCCGAACAATGCTTTGACCGAGACCAAGCGCAATTGCAATCGCCGCAGCGATCGCTCCGAAGTCGCGAATCGTTGCTGAAGTCGACGACGAAGCAGAGGCAAATCCGATGTAAGCCGAGGCCGCCGCCATCAACACATAGGTTCCACGCAATAACCAGCCGTATCCGAGGCCGACTTCACGATGCCGAGTTGTGTACCAACACCCCAACATTCCGCCAACTGCCCATTGCAGCAGGACCGTCGAGGCATCAAGTTCAATCACGTTCTTTACGCTACGAGAACAAGGTGCTCAGAAAACAATTTCTGTTCAGGTTTCGATTGTTATTTGACTCTAGGATTTGAGAGTGAATTTGCATCGACTCGTCAGGTTGCTCGCTAGCGCCAGTATCAGCACCCTTGTACTGAGTGGTTGTTTTACCGGCGAACGACCAACCTTGATGCCCGACGAAACTGTCCCCGCAGTATCCGATTCCGCCATTCAAGAAGTCATCGCCATTTTGGATTCAACCCCAACTAGCAACTTCACAATTGCCTACGAAGTTGTGACCAAATTTGGAGACTTGCACACCGCAGCAACGCTGGCATACGACTCGTCTTTCGGGACAAGCATCACCATTGCCGAGGTTCGATACATCTACTCAGTCAATGGCACCACCTTGACCTGTTCAACGATCACCAGTGACTGCACACCGGGGATAGACGAGTCTCGAGTTTCTGACCGCCAGTTAGTTTCAACAATTTTCAAGAATGCGACCATCGAACGCATGCAACAAGATGCGCGAGTTGCGGTCGGTTCTGCCGTTGCATCATCTGAGGTCATCGTTGACAACAATGCAACGTGTAGCGCCATCCCCGTCGTTGATAGCAATGGCGCCACTCAGTCGAAGACTTATTGTGCCTTCAACGATTTCGGAGTCGTGGCCTCAATGGACACCGCCGATCTTGCGATCACAGCACTCTCCTTCACAGCAACAACAACGGCCGATCAATTCTCGGCATAAGCCGTTTACTCGGTGGGATCTCCAAAGGTGCTGCGATTCATTGAACGAGTCGCAAGAATTCTCACTTCAACGAATTGACGCGGTTGCGGCGAGTGAATCACTGCTTGACCCACACCGAGCCACATCATGACGTGACCGGGATAGCGCAGTAAGTCACCGGCCTGCGCGGTTTCTCGTGTGCGTGGGTCAGCTGCACGAATTTGGCGAGTCGAGTTATGAGGAAGATTGAATCCGGCTTGCCCCCAGGCAAACGACGTGAGGCCAGAACAATCAAAACCGACACCAGGCTTCATGGCAAATTTCTTGTAGGGAACACCCACCTGAGTTAATGCTGCAAGTAGCGCCGTTTGATGGTTGATATCCGCATCAGCCCACGCGGCTTCTAACTCGTCAGGGTCGAGTTCCAAGCGGTCAGCAACAAGCTCAACCGTCGAACGACGCAGACGGGCAAAGGCAGCGCTTGTTTCACCTGCACCGTCAAAGCGGACGAGATCGTCACGAAGTTGTTCAAGTGCTCGATTGGCCGAAATCGCCAACGGATCAATGTCGGGGATAACGACCGCCCTAGCGACGACCGATTGGGCCGATGCAACTGACGTCGTCATCCCACTTGAGATGAGAACAACCACGATGCCCACAATGGCGATCAATCGACGCCCGAAGTTATACATGTATGAACTGTTCATATCTCATCTCGAATCAACCACCCGAAGGATTTTTGACACGATATCGCAACACAAATGTCATATTTGTTGCGCCCCTGACATATTTGGGTCAAAAAATCCCTCGATTCATGACATAAGTGCTGGTCATGAGGCAAGATGGCAACGTGGATATTTCCCCAGAACATGGGTCACAGACCCCTCCAGCAGGCACCGTGGCCGTTCTTTTGGCCGCTGGAGCTGGGTCGAGATTCTTGGGCTCTGGACACAAGCTTCTCGCGACCTTGCCCCACGATGGTGGGACGAGCATTTTTGAGTTATCCCTACAACAGGTTCTCGCCGCTGGCTTCACCACCATTGTGGTGGTCACCGGCGCCGCCGATATCCCCCCATCCATGCTCGCGTATCCCCATGTCACCGTTGTTCACAACAACCGCTGGGCCGATGGACAAAGTGGGTCGGTTTTGATGGGGATTCGCGAGGCTCAGCGCCTGAAGGCCAGTGCTGTTGTCATCGGACTCGCCGACCAACCTTTCGTCACCGCCGAGGCTTGGCGACGCGTTGCCAATGCGCCGACTCCCATTGCCGTGGCGACATATTTTGGCCGAAATGGAAATCCGGTTCGACTTCACGAATCAATCTGGCCTTTGTTACCAAAATCTGGTGACTCTGGAGCCAGAGATCTGATCCGCCTGCGTCCCGAGCTCGTTTCGCAAGTAGATTGCCCTGGTTCCGCGGCCGACATCGACACGCAGGAGGACCTTGCGCAATGGACCTAAACCACACCTTCACCGTCAACCAACCCATCGCCGAAACCTGGGTTGTTCTCACCGATCTTGAGCGCATCGCTCCATGTTTGGCTGGTGCCGAACTCCATGAAGTTCATGGCGATGTCTTCAAAGGCGGAGTCAAAATCAAGGTTGGGCCAATCGTCGCTCAATTCAAAGGTGAAGCTCAATTCGTTGAACTTGACGCGGTGAACTTTCGGGCTCACCTCAAAGCATCTGGTCGTGACATCGGCGGCAAAGGCAATGCTTCGGCAACGATCACAGCCCAACTCACTCAAATCACTCCGACGAGCACGTCCGTCAACGTCGTGACCGATCTCGCGATTACTGGCAAGGTCGCACAATTTGGACGCGGCGCACTTGCCGACATCAGCGAAAAACTCATCGCACAATTTGCTGACAACTTGAACGCACTGATTGATCGTGAAGGCGGTGCACCTGCACCTTCAGCGAGTGCACCGATGACTGACGGTGCAACGACCAAGACTTCAACAGCGGGTCAAGTCACTGATGCATCATCTGATGAACCCAAGATTCGCAAAATCGAAGGTCCTGCGGCCGAACCGTTGAACCTGCAGTCAGTTGCTGGCGGCGCCATGATGAAGCGACTT
This sequence comes from uncultured Actinomycetes bacterium, assembly GCA_903872155.1. Taxonomy (GTDB): domain Bacteria; phylum Actinomycetota; class Acidimicrobiia; order Acidimicrobiales; family Ilumatobacteraceae; genus Casp-actino8. The sequence goes on from CAIQJP010000033.1 coordinate 7,987, forward strand.
CTTCCCATCGCCGGAGCAATCTTGGGCATCTTGTTGTTCATCGTGCGTCCGTTCCGTCGTCGTCGCAATCGCGAGAGTTGAACAACGACTTCGTTGCCAGTCCTCACGATCGCGAGATAGTTGCCCAACTTCTCGGACGCGAGCCCAATGGTTTATTTGCTGTTGTCGTTCGTGACAACGATGGAGTTCCAGTTGTCATCAAAAATGCACCGTTCCTCGCCGATGGAACACCAATGCCGACCTTGTATTGGCTGTGTTCGCCCGAAGCGCTGATAGCAGTCAGTCGCCTAGAAGCAGCAGGCGGGGTCAACGATGCCGAAGCCGACGTTGATTCGGTCGCACTTGACAATGCTCACCGTAAATATCAGGCCGAACGTGACGCCTACATCCCGCTTGATCATGTTGGCCCTCGCCCGTCGGGCGGAGTTGCCGGCACTCGAATCGGAGTGAAGTGCTTGCACGCTCACTATGCATGGCATCTCGCTGGTGGAGATGATCCAGTAGGTCGTTGGGTCGCCGAGCGGATCGAAATTGGCTCGTGAATACCACAATGCAAGGCACGGTCGCCGCGATTGACATCGGAACTAACTCAACCAATTTATTGATCGTTGATCGCGATGGACGCACTCTTGAACGTCGAGTAACCGTTACTCGGCTCGGTCAAGGCGTTGATCAATCGCGCCGTCTGTCACCCGAAGCCGTCGAACGAACAATCAATTGCCTTTCGGCTTATCGGGATTTGCTTGATCAACACGACTCACCACGTGTGCGAATCGTCGCATCAAGTGCATCACGCGATGCACTGAACCGTGAAGAATTCTTTGATCAAGCAGAAAAGGTATTAGGAGTTCGACCAGAACTTGTGAGCGGGGACGAAGAAGCCCAACTTGCCTACCGGGGTTGTACCTCGCAACTTGTACCCGACCCCAATGGCCACCTCATCATTGACATCGGCGGTGGTTCAACCGAACTCATCATGGGCACTTCGCAGCTTTCGCAGGCTCACAGCATCGATGTTGGTGCAGTCAGAATGACCGAACGACACTTGCGCCATGATCCTCCTCAACCCGAAGAACTGTTAAATGCCATTGGCGAAGTCGAAGATTTCTTCGAGGATGTCCTTCGAACGAATCCTTCATTGAAGCATGTGCGTCAGATCATTGGCACCGCAGGAACGATCGTGACAGTTGCGGCAATCGAAATCGGTCAACAAATATTCAATGCCAACGAACTTCACGGATTCATCCTGACTCGTGATGCCATTGAAGATGTCTTTCGAACCTTGGCGACAGAGTCTTTAGGTGATCGACGACATAATCCCGGACTTCCCCCCGAACGTGCTGATGTCATTGTTGGCGGCTGCTGCGTACTTGTTGCATTAATGCGATCGCTGGACGCCAATGAATTAACTGTCTCCACGAACAACATCCTTGATGGTGTTTGTGCTGAACTATTGAACGACCTATGAGCGACGTATGAGCAATTTTGATTCGCATCCAGCTCGCGCTCATGCGGGCATTCGTTTGTATGGACGACGAGTTCTCTTACGCCCATTAGTGCCATCTGATTTCGCAGCGTGGTCAGAAGTACGTCGGCGCAACCGCGAGTGGCTCACCGTATGGGAACCCCAAAAAATCAAACATGCCCCTGACCCCGAAACGGACCGAGATGCATTCAGCGCAAGGTGCAGTATTCGCGACCGCGAACGCCAAAACGGCACCGCATATACATTTGGCTTGTTCGTCAATCAAAACTTTGCTGGCGAAGTCAATCTCAATTCGGTACAACGCGGCGCATTAATGACAGGCACCATTGGTTACTGGATTGACCAAGGCCAAGCCGGACAGTCATACATCGCCGAGGGTGTTGTCACGATCTGTCGCTACGCACTCGAAGACCTCGGTTTGCACCGTATTGAGATCTGCATTGTCCCGCGCAATAGCAATAGTCGTCGAGTGATGGAAAAGTTAGATATCCGTGACGAAGGCACTGCACTTCGATTCCTCGAAATTAACGGCGTGTGGGAAGACCACGTGCGTTACGCAATCACGGCCGAGGAATGGAATGAGCGGCGCGACGAACTATCGGAACGCTGGCTCTAAAAGTTCAATCAAGCCGATTGCGCAAGGTTGCGATACGCCTCGGCTTTTTGCCGGCGAACCGTCGTGCGACGCTTCCATTCCTTGACCTTCCAGTGACGCAAATTGCGATTGTGATCAAGTTTCTTCACCGCCTTAGCAGGATCGTGGTGATGGAGCGGCTTCCACTCGGCTCCGGGTTCAACCACATCATCGGGCTCGACTCCGTGGCTGACCAGTTCGGCCAATTCGTGCAACTCGCTGTGAACGCGATGACGTTCGCCGTGGGCGTGGGCCCGCTGTTCGGCACGAGGTAGCGGTACCGCTTCCTGACTTCGATGGCGCTTGCTCATTCGGTCCTCCTTTAAAGGCTCCGTTGAACTCCCCTCAAAGTGAACCGTACAACAATTCTGAGAAAAAGCAAGTCACTTTTGTGGGGACGATAGTCCCGAATCACGCCCAGGCAGGAAGGCTTCTACTTCTTTGATGAGATCTGGTTTTGTAAGGCCGCAATACGTTCGGCGAACCATGGCTGACGTGTGCTCCACAATTGAGGTGTGAGCTCACGCTCAACGGCAACAACATGCTCAGAGACATCGGCCATCGCTTGAATCGTCTTCTTCGTTTCAATGACCAATTCACGCGGAGCCGACGCCGCTCGCGCCGCCATTACATGAGCGACCGCTTGCAATTGATCATCATCAACACAACGATGCACAATGCCCAGACGCTCGGCTTCTGCACCGTCAACAACCTCGCCAAAAATGACTGTTGCCATCGCCGTTTGTGGTCCGGCAATTCGACGCAACATCCACGTATGTCCGCCACCTGGATGAATTCCGATTTGCAAGAAACGCGTGTCAAACTTCGCTCGACGCGCTGCAATGCGAACATCGCAGCCAAGCGCCAAATTCATTCCTGCTCCAACAGCAGCACCGTTCACAGCAGCCAAAGTTGGCAAAGGGCTACGAGCAATACGCAAAAAGCCCTCGTAGATATTGCCCAGGCTTTCGGCCGAACTCTGTTGCAGATTGCCAAGATTCGCTCCGGCGCAAAACGCTGGTGCAGTACCCGTCACAACAATCGCACCAACATTGCTATCACTTTCAATGCGATCCATCGCCGAAATGATTTCGGCAACAAGTGGAGCAGTCAACGTGTTGCGTTCACCAGGATTGTTCAAGGTGATGGTTGCTACACCGTCGGAAATATCAAGTAGGACGAGAGAATCTGAAGAAGTCACGGGGTTAGTCTCGCAGAATTCAGGCGTGATTCTGATATCGAAAAGATTCAGGTAACGGCGCCGACAAGCAATAAGGTTGAAACATGTCAGCCGACCCGACCTCGCATGTCATCCCCGACCGCAAGAGTCGCCCAGCGGCCACCGTGATTTTGACTCGAGAAAATTCTCACGTCGAATGCGGCTTTGAAGTTTTAATGCTGCAGCGCAGCACGGTGGGTGCCTTCGCTGGAATGTGGGTTTTCCCTGGCGGCCGTATTGATGATGCGGACGAAGGCCATGATGATCTGTCGCGAGCTCGCTCGGCCGCCGTTCGTGAAGCCGCCGAAGAGGTTTCTGCTGCTGTCGATCATTCATCGCTAACGGTATGGAGCCATTGGACCCCGCCGTTGAATGCGCCAGCACGATTCACAACGTGGTTTTTTGTGGCCCCATGGGCCGGTGCGCAAGTCGGCATCGACAATCACGAGATTGTTGATTACCGGTGGATGGCGCCTGACCACGCCTTGACCTCAGGTATCCCCATGGCACCGCCAACCATCGTGACATTGCATGAACTTCTCGAAGCCGGCGGTCATGATGCGATTCATCGTGGACGAGTCGACCCACCTTCGTATGTGACTCGCCCAGCTGTCGCCGCCGATGGTTCGTCAATCTTCTTGTGGCACGGCGACGCCGGTTATGAATCAGGTGACCCCGATGTTCCGGGTCCACGTAACCGATTGCTTTTACCCGAGGGTTTTGGTGGACCCGTGTTCACCTACATTCGGTCTGCCTAGAAGACTTGAGTCCATCGGGTTGTAGCGTCATGACCGATGCTTGACCATGTTTTCACCGATGTCATTAGTGCATTACGTGATGCATTTGAAGGCGCATTTCTTGAACGTCAAGCCTTTGAAGAACACTTCCAAGTCGATATTCAACTCGGTGATGTGAGCTGGGAAACGAGTTACGGTTTGCCCGGCGAAGGTCAGCCACCTCGAATCGTCGCCCACATTTCTTTTGATTGGCCCTCATGGAGTCAAACTGCATATCGCAAATGGTATGTCGATGAGTCAATTGATGAATTGCCCGCAATCGAAATGGAAATTGTCTTGCGTATTCAACGCATCAAAGACAATCCCGATCTTGCCGCGGTTCGGTCACTCTTACCTGTCTTGAGTCCACTCATTGGTAACGGTCGACTCGAACGAGCCGGTCTCACCGTTGAGGCTACGTACCTCGATGATGAGGCTCTCGCTGAACACGCAGTTGAAGCAACATATGAGGGAATGTACGAATTAGCCGAAGAATCATTGGCCGATGGCGCAAACACTTTGTTAGACGAACATTTTGGTGCCCTCGGTGGCTGGGTCGCCGCGATGTTGGTCAAACTCGGTGACATTAAGTATTCATTTCTCCCAGCCGACACACCCGACAACGACTAGTTCTCGAACATATCAATAGAAAGACCATCATGGCCCTCATCACTTCTGCCGACAGCGTTGTCCTTTTAGAGATCAGCGAACGCATCGCCACGATTACTCTCAATCGCCCATCCGCACGCAATGCGCTTTCGACTGAAGTATTGAAACTTCTTCCGCAACTGATGAAGCAAGCCGATGCATCTGAAGATGTCGACGTCATCATCCTCACGGGAAGTGATCCAGCATTTAGCGCGGGTCTCGATCTCAAAGAACTCGGTTCAACTGGCGACAATCTCGGTGCCGGTACTGGGGCCGATGGTCGTCCAAACGCAGACGGAATTCGCGGACCGTTTCCCGCATTGAAAAAACCGCTCATCGGAGCGATCAATGGCGTCGCCGTGACTGGCGGATTTGAACTCGCACTGAATTGCGATTTTCTCGTTGCCTCTGAACACGCCAAGTTTGGCGACACCCACGCCCGAGTTGGTGTCATGCCCGGCTGGGGACTCACAGTTCTGCTCCCCCAAGCCATCGGTGTTCGCCGAGCCCGCGAAATGAGTTTCACCGGCAATTTCATGTTGGCCCCCGAGGCCTACGATCGCGGACTGGTCAATCACGTCGTCCCTCACGCTGATTTACTGCCGTTTACCCGCCAAATCGCCCGAGATATCGCGGGCAACGACCAGCCTGGTGTCCGCCAAATTCGCGGTACCTATGCCGAAATCCACGCCGAAACCGCTGGTTGGACCATTGAGGCACGCGATGGCGCGGTATGGCGCAAAGAGCAGTTCTCGACCGAGAAGGTCGAAGAACGTCGTCGCGCCATCCAAGATCGCGGTCGCCAGCAGTAGGTTCGCGCGCCAAATGTTCAGCCACGCGTCACATTTGGGCGTTCTACGGCCATTCTGAGGTCGTGTAACCTTTGCCTACCGTTCGTTTGGCATTCCCGCCAATCGATTTAGGGGAGGAAAAAATATGCGTAAGAATGCACGATTGCTGGCAGCATCAATTGCCGCACTCAGCCTCTTCGCTGCCGCTTGTGGCGGCGACGACAAGGGCACAACTACCGAAGCTCCGGCGGGCAGCGAAGCACCTGCAGGCAGTGATGCACCAGCAAGTGGCATCATCGCTGGCGTTGCTTTCGATACCGGTGGCCGTGGCGACGGAACATTCAATGACTCAGCAGCAACTGGTGGCGAGCGTGCCGCTAGTGAACTCGGTGTAGAGATCAAAGAACTCGAAGCAACCGTTGACGAAGACCGTAAAGCCAACCTCGAATTGCTCGCAGGCGATGGCGCACAGGTCATCGTTGGTGTTGGTTTCATGTTCACCGATCCCATGACCGAAGTTGCTGCGGCTAACCCCGACATTCACTTCGGCATCGTTGACTCAGTCGTCGATGCTCCGAACGTGAGCAGTTTGTTGTTCGCAGCTAACCAGGGTTCATTCCTCGTTGGTGCAGCAGCAGCCCTCAAGAGCACGACCGGTCACATCGGATTCATCGGTGGTCAGGAAATTGACCTCATCAAGGAATTCGAAGCTGGTTACACCGCAGGTGCAAAGTACGTCAATCCCGACATCATCGTGGATGTGAAGTACCTCGGACCAGCCGGCGACAACTCCGCATGGGGCAACGTTGCTGGTGCTAAGGAAATCGCTGCTGGCTGGTACGCCGCTGGCGCCGACATCATCTACACCGCTGCTGGCGGTTCAGGTGCAGGCACCATCGAAGCTGCTGAAGAAGCTGGCAAGTGGGCCATCGGTGTTGACAGCGACCAGTACTTGACCTCGGGTGACCCCAAGGCTCAGGCAGTCATCTTGACCTCGATGATCAAGCGCGTTGACGTTGCTGTGTTCGAGACCATCAAGGCTTCGGTTGAAGGTGACACCTCAGGTGGCATCAAGATGTTCGACCTCAGCAATGACGGTGTTGGCTATGCAACTTCAGGTGGATACCTCGATGATGTCGTCGATCAGCTCGACGCCATCAAGGCCAAGATCGTGGCCGGCGAAATCGAAGTTCCAACCAAGCCCTGATCTAGTAACAGGCATTTAGTTAGTCGAGGACCCGGGTCATTGACCCGGGTCCTCTGCTATAACGGGATATGCACTTCAAGGGGCGACATGACTGAGCATTCTCATTTAGGTAACCAATTAGCGGTTGAACTTCACGGCATCACCAAGCGATTCCCTGGCGTGATCGCTAACCACGACATCGAACTTCTCGTTCGCCCGGGGACAATTCACGCGATCGTTGGTGAAAACGGAGCTGGCAAGTCCACTTTGATGAAGACTTTGTACGGCATGCATCAACCCGATGAGGGCACAATCACCGTCAACGGCAACCTTGTGCAGTTCAAGACACCAACCGACGCAATCGCTGCCGGTATCGGCATGGTGCATCAACACTTTATGCTCGCCGACAATCTCACGATCACTGAGAACATCATCTTGGGCGATGAACCAGTCGACGGTCGCGGCCGTATCAAATTTAAAGAAGCACGCGAACGTATTGAAACTTTGATGAAGTCTCTCGGTGCGACGTTTGATCCAAATACAAATGTTTCTGAACTTGGCGTTGGTCAACGTCAACGAGTCGAGATTCTCAAAGTTTTGTACCGTGGTGCAAAAATTTTGATTCTTGATGAGCCAACTGCTGTACTCGTACCCCAAGAAGTTGATGAACTGTTCACAACGCTCAAGCGACTCGTCGCTGACGGAGCGACTGTCATCTTTATTTCACACAAGCTTGATGAAGTACTCGCCTATTGCGATGAAATCACCGTGATTCGTCAAGGTACGACTGTTGCTCATACAACGCCATCGCAAGTGAATCGACGTTCGCTTGCTGAACTGATGGTTGGCAGCGACCTCCCCGATCCTTCGGGTCGTGAAACGAAAATCGGAACCGATGTCCGCCTCCAAGTGACTGGCCTCAATCTGGCTGGTGAAATTGTTGGTGCCAAACTTGCGCTCGAAGACATCAACGTTGCTGTGCATTCCGGAGAGATTGTTGGAATCGCTGGAGTTGAAGGAAATGGACAATTTGAATTGTGCGAATCAATTTTGGGACTCCGCACTATTTTGAGCGGTTCAATCTCGGTGTGTGGGCAAGAGCTTTCGCATGCCGAAACTCGCGAACGTATCAACATGGGTTTGTCGTACATTCCTTTTGACCGTCATCGTGAGGGCTTGTTACTCGATGCTCCACTTTGGGAGAACACGTTCTTGGGCCGTGAAGAAAACTCGTCGCTCACAAATGGACCGTTCATTTCTCGAAGCAAGATTGAATCTGATTGCCGATCAATCATCGATCGCTTTGGAGTTTTGACACCAAGCGAACAAGTCCCCGCATTTGCTCTTTCAGGGGGCAACCAACAAAAACTTGTCGTCGGACGCGAAATGGCGAGCGACCCCAAAGTCTTACTTGCTGCTCATCCAACTCGCGGAGTAGACGTTGGTGCACAAGCAGCCATTTGGGATGAATTACGTCATGCCCGCGACAACGGTTTAGGGGTACTGCTCATTTCTGCCGACCTTGAAGAACTCATCGGTTTATCCGATCGCATTTTGGTGATGTTTGACGGTCGTGTCACCGCCCATCTCGACCCCGCGACGGCAACTCCCGAAATGCTGGGGACATATATGACGGGCGAAGAGCAAGGAGTAGCTCAATGAAAAGTCAACGCCTACAACGAATGGCTGTCACATCTGCAAGTTCGCTCCTCGCGGTTTTCGTTGCTCTGTGTATTTGCGCCGTCATCCTTTTGATCACTGGCAAAGACCCGATTGAGGCGTACAAGACGCTGTTCGGTGCGGCTGGAGATACCAAGGTCCTCCAAGGTGCACTCAATCGCGCTACCCCGCTCATGATTTCAGCCGCTGCTGTCGCAATCGGATTCAAAATGAATCTCTTCAACATTGGCGTTGAAGGACAAATGAGAGTTTCACTTTTGGCCACTGCAGTTGCTGGTGCCGCGATTCGCCTACCCGCACCCCTGCACGTTTTGTTCTGCTTAATCGTCGCAATGGCGACTGGCGCGCTATGGGCAGCTTTCGCTGGCTGGCTCAAAGTGAAACGCGGCGTGAACGAAGTGATTTCCACCATCATGTTGAACTTCGTTGCGTTGAGTTTGGTCGCTTGGGCCTTTGACTCGTTCTTCCGCGTTGAAAGCACTACTGGCAGTTTGTTAGTGAAGACCAAAGAACTTCCGACTTCGGCGTGGTTCCCCGACATTGTTGATCGACGTTTAAATGGCATGTTCTTTATCGCCGTATTGGTTTTGGTGCTCTTCTATGTGTTGGTCTGGAAAACAAAGTTTGGATTCCAATTACGAGCGTCTGGAGCAAACCCTGGTGCGTCACGCGTTACTGGCGTGAATCCAAAGCGCATGATCATGATTTCAATGTTGCTCTCGGGAGCACTAGCTGGTCTTGTCGGAATGCGGGCACTTCTCGGTGATGTACACGCATATCAAAACAACCTCGCTGAACAACAAGGTTTCAACGGAATCGCTGTTGCGCTTCTTGGGCGAAATCATCCATTAGGTATTTTCATCTCTGCCCTCCTCTTCGGATACCTCGGCGAGGCCTCAGGTCGACTCCAATTGATTGACATTCCGAAGGAAATCACCACCATCATGACGGGCATCATTGTTCTTGCCGTCGTCATCATTAATGAGGCGGTGAAACGCTGGGATGATCGGCGTATTCAACACAAGGCAGCCTTAGCTCTTGAAGCCGTGGCGGTGCCGGCATGAAATTCTTCAAGTCTTTAACAACTGGACAACGCACCGTTGCTTTGTCACTGGGCTTCATGTTGGTCTTGTCAATTGTTCGCCTTTTCACCAATGCCGACGACATCACAAGTTCGGGAACAATCTCATCGACATTGCGCGTTGCCACACCAATTTTGCTTGCTGGTCTTGCTGGCGTGTGGGCCGAACGAGTTGGCATTGTCAACATCGGTATTGAAGGCATGATGATTATCGGTACCTGGTTCGGTGGCTACGGAGCCTGGAAATGGGGATCTTGGGCAGGAATAGCACTGGCGATCGTTGCCGGATCCCTCGTTGGTTTGCTTCACGCCTTAGCCACCGTTCGATTTAATGTCAACCACGTCGTCTCGGGTATTGCCATCAACATTTTGGCTGCCGGCGCAACCGAGTATTTGTCCATCATTTTCTTCAAAGGCCAAAAGGGCGGTGGCGAAAGTCAATCGCCAGCCGGAAAAGGTGGTTACGGCGAATTCGATATGCCCTTCTTGTCTGGTGGGCGCATTGGCTCATGGCACAGTCCCGACATTTTGGGATGGATTGAAAAGAAGCATGATCTTCCTCTCCTTCCCGACCTCGCTGGGTTTGTTCGTGGACTTGTGAGCGATATCTATATTCCGACCATTGTCGCAATCTCGCTTGTACCAATCACTGCATACATTTTGTGGCGCACTCGTTTTGGTCTACGCGTTCGGTCAAGCGGCGAGTCTCCACAAGCCGGCGAAAGTTTGGGCGTTCCCATTAATCGTTTGCGCTATCAAGCAATGGCAATCAGTGGCGGATTAGCAGCATTCGGCGGAGCGTACTTATCATGTGTGTTCACGAGCACTTATCGCCAGGGTCAAACTGGCGGCCAGGGTTACATTGGTTTGGCAACAACAATCTTCGGAAACTGGACACCATTCGGCGTTTTCCGTGGTGCCATCTTGTTTGGTTTCCCATCGGCGCTCAAGTTCCGCGATGAAAAGAATGTGCCCGCACTTCTGTTAGTGATTGCTGTCATTTTGGTTGCACTCGCCATTGTGAGTCTGCTGAAAAACAAGCAACTACTCGCGACCGGACTGCTGATCGGTGCAGCTGTTTCAGCAGCCACCTATTTCTTAGTTGACGAGGTACCACAAGAATTTGTGGCGGCAACTCCTTACATCGTCACGATCTTGGTTCTTGCCGGAGCGCAACAACAGTTACGTCCGCCGGCTCATGCCGGTATCGCCTACCGTGCCGGCGAAAATCACTAACTGATTCAACAGTTTTTCTAGTGGCCCAAACTGGCAACGGTTTGAACTTCAATTCCGCCACGGGGACGTTGCGTCAACGTCACAGTGACTTTGCGAGGCTTGGCTGTCTCCATGATTTCGCCAGCGATTTCGGCGGCTAGAGCTTCGGCGAATACTGCCCGATCGCGAAAGTTCCAGAGATACAACTTGAGACTTTTCGACTCAACGCACCATTCGAGTGGCTGATACTCAATCACCACATGTGAAAGGTCGGGCTGTCTGGTGACTGGGCACATCGATGCCAATTCATCGGTCGTAAAGCGCACGAGATCGACGTTGGCTGGAGCCGGAAAGACTTCAACATGATCAACGGCCTCACGCACCGTATTCCCCAGAATCGTTAACGAGGTTGTTGCCACTTCGGTAGATGGACCATTTTGTGAACTCATACCGACAGCGTAAAGGTCTTTCGTCATCTCCGCACCCGTATGCCCCTCTCCCGACCACACCTCGCTCAAACGCCCTCTAGAATTGGCCCATGGGAGCCTTCCTCACCGATCAACAAATTGCCGATTACCACCGCGACGGGTTCTTGGTACTTCCCGATTTTGCATCTCCTTCAGCCTGCGTCGCCCTCAAAGCTCAAGCCGAAGAAATACTGCACAATTTTGATCCCGACACCAATCGCAGCGTCTTTACGACCAACGAGCAGTCACGACACGCCGATCAACAATTCATTGACTCGGCCACCGGAATCATTTGCTTCTTTGAAGAAGAAGCCTTTGATGACAAAGGTGACTTGAAGCAGAGTAAAGAACTCAGCATCAACAAAATCGGTCACGCGATGCACGATCTTGATCCAGTTTTTGAATCATTCACCTACACCAAAGAACTTGCTGCTGTTGCTAGCGATATTGGAATGCCCGATGCTCTCGCGTTGCAAACGATGTACATCTGTAAGCAACCTCGTATCGGCGGTGAAGTGAGCTGTCATCAAGATGCAACTTTCCTCTACAGCGATCCAATTACCGTGACCGGATTTTGGTTTGCTATTGAAGATGCGACACTTGAAAATGGTTGTTTGTGGGCCGCTCCTGGTGGACATAAAACCACGTTGCGAAAAACCTTCGTGCGCAACGAAGCGAACGACGGTGCAACATTTGAAGTTCTCGATGATTCTCCGCTTCCCATGCCACCAACCGATCTGGTGCCTCTTGAAGTAAAAGCAGGAACGCTTGTTGTTCTACACGGATTGCTCCCGCACTGGAGCGACGTCAATCGCAGCGACAAGAGCCGACATGCGTATTCAATTCATTGCATTTCTGAATCGGCTGAATACCCAGAATGGAATTGGCTCCAGCGCAATGGCGAGTTGCCATTGCGCCGTCTCGACAAAGTGGCGGCATCGCTATGACCACAGCAACCCCAGAAATCTTGCGACGTGCGCCAAAAGCGCTCCTCCACGATCACCTTGATGGTGGCCTACGACCCGCAACGGTCATTGAACTTGCATCTGAATACGGTTACAAAAATCTGCCGACAACTGACGTTGCCGATCTTTCGAAATGGTTTCACCGAGGCGCCAAGCGCAATGATTTAGTCCTATACCTCGAAACATTTGCCCACACTGTTGGCGTCATGCAAGACAAAGATGCCATCGAGCGCGTGGCCTACGAATGTGCGTACGACTTAGCCGCCGAAGGTGTTGTGTACGCCGAAGTGCGAATGGCCCCCGAGTTGTGTACCGAAAAGGGTCTCACCCTTGATGAAGTCATGCAAGCAATTCTCGATGGCTTTGCTCGCGGAAGTGCCGGAACCGATCTCACGATCTATGCCATCTGCTCGGCAATGCGTACTGCACGTCGCAGTCTCGAAATTGCCGACCTCGCCGTTCGTTGGCGCGACCGTGGCGTCGTTGGCTTCGATATCGCGGGAGCTGAAGCCGGGCACCCACCGACACGTCACCTCGAAGCGTTCAACCATGTTCAACGCGAAAACTTTCATTCGACAATTCACGCCGGCGAAGCATTTGGTTTACCCAGCATCTGGGAAGCCGTGCAATTGTGTGGCGCCGAGCGTCTCGGACACGGCGTTCGCATTGTCGATGACATCTCCGGACCATCAGGCTCCGAACAACTCGGCCGGCTCGCCGCGTATGTTCGTGATCGCCGAATTCCGCTTGAACTGTGCCCCACGAGCAATGTCAACACCGGCGTCTGCGGCTCAATCGCCGAGCACCCGATCGGCATGTTGCGCCGTCTGCGATTTAGGGTCACGGTCAACACCGACAACCGCCTCATGAGCGACACCAGCATGACCAAAGAGTTCGTGCAATTAGCCGAAGCGTTTGACTGGGGCCTTGAGGATTTTGAGTGGCTCACCCTGAATGCCATGAAGAGCGCCTTTGCCCCCTTCCCTGAGCGCCTGCGCATCATTAACGGGCTCGTGAAGCCCCGCTACGCCCTTTTGAAGGCCGAAGTTGCCATGGGGTCAAACGACCGCTGATGCGCGACAATAGGTGCATGGCTCAAACCCCAGGCACCGTCGAAGTCACCGTCGTCAATCATCCTTTAATTGCCGATTCGCTCACTCGCATCCGTGACGTCTCGACCCCAAACGCGTTGTTTCGCCAAGAACTTGAACGCGTCGGCACCCTGCTCCTGGCCGAAGCCACGCGCGACTTGCCGACCACAGAAATCAAGGTTCAGACTCCGCTGACCGAAACGACAGGTCGCGTGTTGAGTAGTCAACCTGTCGTCATCCCCGTGCTTCGAGCCGGACTTGGTTTTGTTCATGCCGCACAAGAACTCATGCCGAATGCTGATGTCGGATTCATTGGCGTGAGCCGTGATGAGAAAACTTTTGAGCCCAAGCAATACGTCAACAAGTTGCCCGAGACCTTGGCTGGTCGTACATGTTTCGTGCTTGATCCCATGTTGGCAACAGGTGGCTCGCTCGCGCACGCGTGCGAACTATTGATGGAACGCAATCCAACGGGACCAATCACGGTGATCTGTGTTTTGGCAGCACCTGAGGGAATCGAGTTCTTGAAGACGACTGGGCTAAATCTACGAATCTTCACCGCGTCGATTGATGAGCGACTCAATGAGAGTGCATTTATCGTTCCCGGACTCGGCGATGCTGGCGACCGCCAATTCGGCGCGCCTCACTGATTCACCAAACGTTTTGGTTCACATGGGTGGGCCACCCCAAGCCGGCACACCTGAAGGTGAACCGCCAAAGAGTTGATCCTTCGCCGCAGCCAAACCTTCGACGGTCCACTTCTTGTCGCCACCTCTCACCGAGTTAGCAATTTCGGTCGGACGAATGCGATGTACTTGATCACCTAACACAATGAAAGTTTGCGCACTGATATCAGAGGCATGATCACTCGCCAAGAAAGCCACCATCGGACTGATGTTGGCGGGATCGTATTTGTCAAATCCAGATTCGGGCTTCGTGAATTTCGGATTCACTTCAGTCATTGGTGTGCGGGCCCGCGGCGCGATGCAGTTCACTGTCACGTTGTAGCGACCCAGTTCGCGAGCAAGGATTGTGGTCATCGTGATGATGCCACCCTTGGCCGAACCGTAGTTACCTTGGCCGGGCCCACCGAACAAACCACTTTCACTCGTGGTGTTAATGATGCGACGTTGAGGCAATCCGCCTTCGGTGCCCTCAAGAACTTTGGCTTGGTTGCGCCAGTAGGCCGCCGCGAAATGCGCGGGAGCGAAGTGACCCTTCAGGTGCACCGAAACCACGCTGTCGAACGGCGCCTCTTCCATCGAGAAGCTCATCGCGTCGCGGATGAAGCCCGCGTTGTTGACCAAGATATGCAGATCACCGAACTCGGTGATGGCCCGTTGAACCAATGCTTCGGCGGCCGCCCAGTCACTCACACTTCCGCGCTGTGCGACCGCTCGCCCACCACTCGCAACAATCGCCGCGGCAACAACATCTGCCGATTCGCCAAGATCATTGACCACGACCGCTGCACCTTCAGCGGCCAATAGTTCGGCATGGCATCGGCCGACACCTTGACCTGCTCCAGTAACTATGGCGACTTTGCCGGTTAATGCACCCATGGCGTAACTCCTCGTGTTGAACGGCGCCCAAGAGCCCCGCAAAATGTTTCTGATACCGTGTCAGAAACTAGTCGGGATTGAGCAAAGACCGATAACCGTTGGGGGCGATGGTGAACACAAAAAACTTAAAACGCCGCCCAGTCGCGCTGATCACGGGCGCTAGTCGCGGCATCGGCCGCGGAATTGCCCTCTCCCTCGCCCAGTCGGGATATGACCTCGTGATTACTGGTCGCACCGTTACTGAAGGTTCGGCAATCAACCCCGCAACCGGCCGCAGTTTGGGCGGAAGCCTTGAGGAAACTGCTCAACAAGCGCGTGCGTACGGTTCATCAGTTGACATTGTTGTCGCCGATGTCTTAGACCTCAGCGATGTCGTCGCATCATTTCATCGGTGCCTCGAAATCAGTGACGGTCACATCGACCTTTTGGTGAATAACGCGATCTATGTCGGGCCGGGCAATGATGTCCGTTTCGCCGACACCGATCCTGATGACATTGTTCGCAGATCAAACGGCAATCTCATTGCACCTCTGTTGTTGACTCAGGCATTTTTGCAACATGCACTTGCAAGCCCGGCGAACCCCACAACTTCGTTACGCGCGACGATTTTGAATATCACCAGCGATGCCGGCAAACGAACACCTGAGCGAATGGCTGGAAATGGCGGATGGTCTTTGATGTACGCAGCGACTAAGGCCGGATTTCATCGCATCGCCGACATGTTGGCCCACGAATACGGCCATGAAGGAATTCGATGCCTCAATATCAATCCGGGTTTGGTTGCCACTGAACGCGTGCTCGATTCTGGGGCGAACCTTGAGTGGATCGCTCGCTCTGGCGTTGCGCCAGAGATTATTGGTCGAGCCGTCGTTCAACTATTAAATGACCCGCTCATCGGCAATGGGGCTTATGTGCACGCTCAAGAATATTTGCGCGAAGCACTTGGCGACCTTGAATATGAACGCTTACTCTCGATCTCAAGCATGAATGGACAACCGCTATGAGCAACTACGAAACCAACACGTATGTCATTGGGGCAACCAATCAAGACATGTTGTTACCCGAACCAGAAATATCGCCGATCTACTACACCTTGATTTCGGTTGATGACCACCTCGTCGAACCACCCAATATGTTTGACGGTCGCTTACCGAAAGCACTTCAGTCGCAAGCACCTCGGCTCATTGTGAATGATCGCGGCCATCAAGTGTGGTCATTCGACAACCAAATCTTTAGCCAAGTCGGAATGAATGCAGTTGTCGGACGCAAGCCCGAACTTCGCTCACTTGAACCAGCTCGATTTGAAGATATGCGTCGTGGATGTTGGGATATCGATGAACGCATCAAAGACATGGACCTCATTGGTTGCTGGGCATCACTTAACTTCCCATCACAAGTCGCTGGTTTCGCCGGTCGTATTTTTAGTGCGTGCAAAGACCCCGAGGTTGGTCACGCAACAATGCGCGCGTGGAACGATTGGCTATACGAAGAATGGTGGCAGAAATACCCTGACCGCATCATTCCGTGTGGAATCACTTGGCTTGCTCCTGGACCCGATGGCACAGCCAAACTTGGAGCCGACGAGATTCGACGCAATGCCGAACGCGGATTCGTTTCGGTGACATTGCCCGAACGGCCACACAACATTGGTTTTCCTAGCTTGTTTAGTGGTTGGTGGGATCCGATCATCGAAGCCTGCGTCGAAACCGACACCGTGATCTCGTTGCATGTTGGTTCGTCAGGAATGTACGCGATGCCCGAAGGCGCACCTTCGCTTCAACTTGGTGCAACATTGTTCGGTCAACTGTCGCTCACTGCGTGCGCCGAATGGCTGTGGAGCGGATACGCCTACAAGTACCCCACTTTGAAAATTGCGATGAGTGAAGGTGGCATTGGTTGGGTTCCGATGTTGCTTGACCGTCTCGAAAATGTCGTTGATCGCAGTGGCTATGGAGCCGGCTGGGATATTCGTCCTGCCGATTTATTGCGCCGCAACTTTTGGTTCTGCACCATTGACGATCCATCGACGATCGATCTTCATGACGTCATCGGCGATGACCACATCATGGTTGAAATCGATTACCCCCATGGCGACAGCACCTGGCCGAACAGTCAATCCATATTGCGAGATGCGTGGGGGCACTTGTCTCCACAACTCCTTCGTAAGTTCTGCTGCGAAAATGCCGCCGCGCTCTACCGTCATCCCCTGCCCGCACGCATCGTTCCATGACCACTGTTGCCTCACTGATTCGTGCCAGAAAAGGCGACCAGCATCCTGGATACGTTTTCGAAGGTCGCACCTACACCTGGGACGAAGTTGTTTCTGAGTCAGCTGTTCGTGCCTCCATTTTGGACGAACTCATTTCTGGTGATCGCCCGCCACACATCGGAATTCTCTTGGAGAACACCCCGGACTACCTCTTTTGGATTGGTGGTGCAGCTCTCGTTGGCGCCTGCGTTGTTGGAATCAACCCGACCCGTCGGGGAAGTGAATTAGAACGCGATATTCAGCACACTGATTGTCAGATCATCGTGAGTGACCAGAGTGGCATGGCGCTAATTGACGGCTTACATACCGGAGTTGACAAGAACAAAGTCATCGACGTTGATTCCACTCAACACCACGATCAACTTTTGCAACATCGCGACGCAACACTCCCAGCGCACGAACCTGACGAGAACAGCATTCTTTTCTTGCTATTCACATCTGGCTCAACAAGTGCACCTAAGGCCGTCGTCTGCACCAATCAACGAATGGCCACCGCCAGCGTGCGAGCCGGGCAAATCTACGGAGTGACAGCAGACGAAGTTTGCTATTGCCCAATGCCACTCTTTCATGGAAATGCATTGATGGCATGTTGGGGGCCAGCACTCGCCGTAGGAGCAACCCTGGTTCTTCGGCGCAAGTTTTCTGCGAGCAACTTCATGTCCGATATTCGCGCTCATCAATGCACGTATTTCACCTATGTCGGTCGCACGATCGCATACATCCTTGGTCAGCCCATTTCAGATGAGGATCGAAACAACACCTTGCGTCTCGGATTCGGGACAGAAGCAAGTGCCCTTGACCGCGAACGCTTTCTAGAACGATTTGGCTGTGATCTCGTTGAGGGTTACGGATCAAGCGAAAGCGTTGTCGCAATCATTCGCACTCCCGACACTCCGGCGAACGCACTCGGCAAAGAGCGAGCCGACATGGCTGGCCAAGTCTGCATCGTTGATCCCGACACCAATCGTGAATCCCCGCGCGTTCAGTTTGACGAGTTTGGGGCAATCAGTAACCCCGAATGCATCGGTGAAATCGTCAGCTTGAGTGGCGGCACGTCATTTGAGGGCTACTACAACAATCAAGAAGCCTCAACCGAACGTGTCCGTAACGGCTGGTATTGGACCGGAGACCTGGGCTACCGAGATGACGCTGGGTTCTTCTATTTCGGCGGACGCAGCGCCGATTGGCTACGCGTTGATAGTGAGAACTTTGCTGCTGGTCCCGTTGAAAACATCGTCTCGCGATTCCCTGGAGTCGTAATGGCCGCTGTCTACCCCGTGCCCGACCCAACAACCGGCGACATGGTGATGGTGGCGATTGAGATGAATGAAACTGCAGAGTTTTCACCACACGAGTTTGACGAGTTTCTGTCGCAGCAGCGCGACCTTGGCACCAAATGGTCGCCACAAATTGTTCGAGTGATTGAGGCAATGCCACTGACTGCGAACAACAAAGTACATAAGCCACCGCTACGTGCGAGTAAATGGTTGACGCCAGACATGCACTATTGGCGATCAGAACGCAATCAGCCTTTGCGACTCATGAACGAATCTGACAAGCAAGAACTTGCGGCGCGTTTTGCAGCGAATGGCCGAACGCAGATTCTGACCGCGCTCTAAAGCAGCGACTCAGTTATTTGCTTTCCAGGTTTGCCATGATTCAAGGCATTCGGGCAACTCTCCCCTGCCCGTTTGATTCAACGGCCAATTCGCATCATCAAGCCCGACTGGCGCGTTCGGCATGGTGTGTCCGTACCACAGCAAATGCTTGCGACGAGCAAACAACCAATGTCCATCAACGCACTTGTATGTGTCGTGATATTGAATTTGATGGATGATCCAATTTCCGTCGGCATCTTCAATTTCACCACGGCATGAAACAATTCCAGTTGCGCCGACTTGATCGGCTACATCAATCAAATGATTATTGACTTGCAGAATCACTCGACCTAGTGAATGCATCTGTCCATCAAAACTTTCTTTCAAAGCCTGCGTTCCCGAAGTTTCACGAGTCACCTTGATATCTGGGATAAACAACGCGGCAAGATTCTGCGTATCACGAGCACCGTAGAAAATTGCGTACCGACTTGCGAGTTGACGAATTTCCTCTGACGCAATCAGCCAAGCAAGCGGATCACTGTGCCGTAAGGCGTTCGAGTGACTCATGACTTAGGGCCTCCCGGAAGTGGATGCGGATGAGCGGTTGGTTGTAGTAACGCATCGGTGCCGCCATCAACAAACAAGATTTGACCAACGACGTATGACGATTCATCCGATAACAAGAAGGCAACTGCAGATGCGATCTCTTCTGGCTTGCCCCAACGCCCACGCGGAATCGGAATCATTTCTAGGGATTTTTTCACGTCTGGCATATCCAACAAAGGACGTGTCATCCCGGTATCAATGACACCAGGGGCAACTGCATTCAAGCGAATCCCCGATTTGATCCAATCTGCAGATTGCATGCGCACCCAAAATGCAATCGCCAATTTTCCGGCCGGGTAAGCAATGTATTCATCTCTCACGTTGTGACGTGCGACGACTGCTTCTTCATCTTCATTGAGATATGCAAATGCTTCTTCCAATGACAACCCCGGAGTCATCGTCGTTGAGTTTGAAGAAATCATGACAACGGCCGGATTCGTTCCGCGTTCTAACGCTGGTCTCAATCCGTTCGTGATGGCTAAGGTCCCATAAAAGTTGACCCGCACTTTCAATTCATTAGGAGCCGGGTTGCTGACACCAGCACACGGAACAAGGCCATCCAAGACTCCCCCGCACAGTGCAGTGACTTCATCAACAATGCGTTGCCGATCTGCGGGCTTCGAAAGATCACCGCACACATCGGCATCTCGAAGATCGACACCAATCACTCGATGGCCCTGAGCAACGAGTTTTGCCTTTGTTGCAGCACCAATTCCTGACGCCGTTCCTGTGACACAGATTGTCCCCATGACTGCCCCTCAATTCAAATTCCGTTTCTGACAGTGTGTCAGATCGTGGGAGTACTTCACGGATCGCTACGGTTGAAGCATGCGTTCCATCGTTTGCAATCAGTTTGCCCCCCTGTCCGAATTACAGATCGAGGAAAAGCCCGCCCCCGAACTCTTCCCCGGGTCTGTTCGTATTGCCGTCACTGCATGTGGCGTCAATTTCGTCGATGCACTGTTTGTCCAAGGTAAATACCAAATCAAACCGCCGACACCATTTGTTCCAGGAATGGAAGTTGTTGGTCGCGTGACAGAGGTTGCTCCAGACATCACCGATGTGGCACTCGGTTCGCGAGTATTCGCCAATGTTGGCCTCGGAGGCTTTAGCTCTGAGGCAGTCGTCTCGGCCAAGCGCATCATGCAACTGCCTGACACTCTCTCTGATGGACAGGCCGCAACGTTCATGCAGAGCTACCTCACCGCGTGGTTTGCGCTTGTCGAACGTGCGCATGTTGAACGCGATAAGCACCTGTTGGTTTTAGGCGCGGGTAGCGGAGTTGGTCTTGGCGCGGTTGATGTCGGTCGAGCACTCGGACTTCGGGTCATCGCCGCTGCTTCAACTGAAGAAAAGCGCAATCTTGCTCTCGAACGCGGAGCCTTTGCAGTGATTGATTCAACACTGTCGGCAGACGAAGTGAAGGAAGAAGCCAAGCGTCTCTCTGGTGGCGGTATTGACTACTTGTACGACCCAGTAGGTGGAGACCTCGGAGAAACCTGTTTGCGCGCGCTCACCGACGACGGTCAATATCTGGTGATTGGCTTTGTGGCTGGCATTCCAAAACTTCCGGCCAATCAAGTGCTCTTGCGCAATCGTCGAGTCACCGGTGTTGATTGGGGCGGTTGGGCCGGCAAGAACCCTGGGCTCAATGATCGGATGCTGGCTGAAGTCATGGAATTGATTGCAGCTGGAGAACTCCGACCCGTTGAGCCTCAGACATACCCGCTTGAACAAGCTGCTCAAGCGTTACAAGATCTCGAAGATCGAAAAGTTGCGGGAAAAATTGCGTTGATTCCGTAGCAAATCAATCCAGCAATGCGCCACGATTGTTGGCCGCAAACTTTGCACGGAGCTCAGTTGCTTCAACCCGAGTGAATTGTGAAAAAGCGATTTCCTTGGATGGACGCCACCACAATTGAACATCGTCATTGCGTTCAACTTCATGCCAACGTCGAAGAACAAGTTCACGTTTGATCACCTTGTTTGACGGGGTCATCGGGAACTCTTCAACGATCTGAATAAAGCTAGGAATCCATTTCGGCCCAAGGTCTGGCTGTGCTCGCAAGAACTCGGCGAACTCGCCAATGTCGAATGTCGTACCAGGTTGAACTTGCAGTGCCGCCATCACTCGATCGCCCATGTCAAAATCTGGGATTCCGTAGACCGCCGCCAAGATGACATCGGGATGACGCATCAAGATTCTTTCGATTGGAGCACCAGCAAAATTCTCGCCATCAACGCGCATCCAATCGGCACTTCGACCAGCGAAATAGAAGAAGCCATTCTCATCGCGGTAGGCCAAATCGCCCGTCCAATAAGCGCCATCACGAATACGTTCGTTATTGGCAGCCGCGTTATTCCAATAACCCTCAAACGTTCCGCCGCCACCGTTCACAATCTCGCCGGTGGCTTCCTCTGAGTTCATTAAGCGACCTTCAGTGTCAAAGATTGCGCGTGGACACTCTTGATTAGTCGCTGGATCACGAACAGTGATTGTGGCCTGTGCCGCAACACCGAGCGAACCAGTAGGCATATTGGGAACCCGCACAATTGAAGCACCCGTTTCGGTTTGCCCGTAACCATCTGTGAGTTTGCAGTCGAAGCGTTCGGCGAATCGCAACAAATCAATTTCGGAGCCCTCATTGCCGAAACCACGGCGCAATGGATTGTCTCGATCGTCTTCGTGTTCGGGAGTTGCCAAGATGTACGTCAACGGCTTACCGACATAATTGAAATACGTGGCACCGAACTTACGCACATCGTTGAGAAACTCGCTGGCTGAGAATTTACGGCGCAACGCGATCGTTGATCCGTAAACCAAACTTGGAGCCCAAGCAGTGAATAACGCATTTGAATGAAACAGTGGCATGCAAATGTACGTCGTATCTTCTGGCGTCAGTGCAATAATCATGTTCATTGACTGAGCCACAAAATTGAGTCGCTGGTGGCTCGTAATCACTGCCTTGGGCGCACCGCTCGTGCCTGAAGTGAAGAGTAACAAAAACGTGTCAGTCGGATTTACCGGACATTCCTGTGCAGTGGGCAACGAAGCGCCGATGTAACCCGCCAGTGCTTGCGCGTAATCGTCGGATTCAACAACCATGACGCCACCATCAGCGACACCGAGATCAAGCCCCTCAAGCAGTTCAACTTGGCTTGATTCAGTCACAACAATTTGACACGAGGTATGAGAGATATCACGAGCAAGTTCGGCACCACGTCGTGTGGGATTGATGCCAACAATCACCGATCCAGTGACGGCGGCAACCCCCAACCACATGGTGAACTCTGGAGTGTTTTCCAGCAATACTCCAATGTGCGGAGATGAACCCTCTGGTCGACTTCGCAAAATATCTAGCCACATTGCCGAACGTGACGCGACCCCCGAACACCATTCGCGATACGTCAATGACTCGTCATCAAAGAGAATTGCGACATGGTCGTCGGTACTGCGAGCACGGACGTGATCGGCGAAGGTCAGAGCCGGTTTTTCAGAGCTCACGAGCAACCTGATTCGCGGTATGTATTGCACCTTCGATGTAACCGATGTTCACGGCGTCTCCTACTACTTGAACTCGTATTCCTAGATTGCTGAGCGATTCTGCCAACTGCACATCTGGTTCAACTTGCGATGCGATCACAACTGAATCACCACGAACTTCAAATTCGTTTTCTCCACTTCGATAGCGCACCGAAACTTTGTCGATAGAAACCACCACTGCATCGCGAATCAAGGCAACTCCATGTTTGGTGGCCTTATTTACCGCGGTCCATCGACGAGGCATTGCCATGGGAAGTCCCATATGAGGACCATCTTCCAAGACGGTGACATGTCGACCTCGCTCAGCCAGAAACTCTGCGAGTTCAAGGCCGACCAAGCCGCCACCAATGACGACGACGCGCTTGCCTACTGGCATCCAAGTCTTCGAGAGCGTACGAATACGATCAGCCGAGTTCAAAAGTCCAAGTGTTCTGCCCGTCGCCACCGCAACCTTCCCGAACGAACCTAGTGAGCGATGATCAGCCCCAGCCTCGCCGGTGATGACACCACGCAGCGCATCACCCGTGAGCACGTGAGGCAATTCGGCTCCCGGCACATCGGGCAATCCCCGACGCGCTCCAGTAGCCACGATGATTTCGTCGGCATTCAATGCAACGATGACCTCGCGAGTTGCCTCAGTTGACAACAAGACATCAACATCTAGTCGTTGAATTTCGTGAGTCAGCCAATCAACAAGCAATTGATTAGCCGGAGTCGTCAACTGCGAGAACCACATGGTTCCTCCAAGTCGAGAGCCCTTCTCAATCAAAGTGACTTTGGCGCCGCGAATTGCCGCTACTCGCGCGGCTTCCATTCCTGCCGGCCCGCCGCCGATCACGACAACATGTTTTGCCTTAGACATTGGAGCAAGAACAGAAACGCTTTCGTTACACAATGCTGGGTTGACCGCGCATTTCGGATTGCCATCAAAGAAGTTTTGTTCAACGCACACGTAGCAGTTGATGCACGGGCGGACAGAACCCCGTTGCCCTTCGCGAATCTTGTTCACCAGTTCGGCATCGGCCAACAATTGGCGACCCATCGAGACAAAATCGCATTCTCCAAGTGCCAACATCTCATCGGCAATTTCGGGAAGCATTCGACCAACTGCAATGACCGGAATGGTCACATGCGTCTTGACCGTTTTGGCGTATTCACGATATTGAGCAACTTCAGATGGCAAGGGTCCTTGCGTGAAATCGGCAAACGGATTGTGCGCATTCGCCGACACGTGAATCGCATCCGCGCCAGCCTCTTCAATGAGCGCTGCTGCTCGCGCCGTCTCTTCTGGAGTCAGTCCATCTTCCAAACCAAATTCGAACCCATTGACCCGCACGAGAACCGGATAGTCGTCACCAACAACCTGCTTGACAGCCTTGACTACTTCGCAAGTGAGACGTGCCCGATTTTCGAGCGAGCCTCCCCACCGATCGTCCCGCTTGTTGTATCCACGCGAAAGAAAGGTTGAAAGCAAGTAGCCGTGTGCCGCATGAATTTCTATTGCATCAACACCGGCTTGCTGCACACGTCGAGCCGCCTGAGCAAATTGGTCAATGACCCATGCCAGATCATCTTCATCAGCAATCTTGTACGTCGCCTTCTTTCCCTGCGTCGCGGTTGCCAAGCCCATGATCTCGGACATCGGATTGTCGCGGAGAGCAGACAGATCTGGCTTGCCCTCCAACAACGACGGGACTAACTGCGGGCGTCCATCTGCGGTGTCCACACTGGCCGTCTTGCCGTGATGACACAACTGCATGCACAGTTTTCCACCAACAGCATGAACCGAGTCGGCGAGTCGTTTGATTCCCGGAATGAACTTGTCATCGGAGAAAGCAGGCTGATGCCGACTCGTTGCCCCAACTGGCCAGGCAACAGCCCCGGTGCCGGTGATAACCATGGCAGTGCCGCCCGCGGCTCGAGCGGTGTAATGCGCAATTTCACCGTCACTGATTTCACCTTCGACGCAAAGATTCATATCCATCGCTGGAAGGAACACACGATTGCTCAGATCAAGACCCGCAATCCGACCAGGAGCAAGAAGAGCACTGAAATTTGCGGTAGACATCAATCGATCTTTCGCTGACTGCTGGTTCTATGTATTGCTTCGTTGAATAGCCCGCTCATCGGTTCCGAGATAACTCGCGATGACTGCAGGATTATTTCGTATGGCCGACGGAGTGCCTTCAGCGATGACATGACCTGCCTCAAGGCAATAAATGCGATCAGAGATTGACATCACCATGGGCATGTCATGTTCAATGATCAAGATAGACGCACCAAGTTCTTCTTTGATCATACGAATGAGTGGTCCGAAGGCTTCGGTTTCACGTTGCGCAACACCTGCGGTTGGCTCGTCAAGCAACATCAACTTTGAATCCAAGGCAATCAATGACCCGAGTTCGACAATGCGACGAGTTCCTGTTGATAGTTCGCCCATCAACGAGTCGGCATAGCGACCCAATCCCAAGTACGAAATGATTTCGTCGGCTTCGCGACGCTTACGACCTTCATGTTGCGGAGAAGGTGGCAACGCAAAAATTGATGGAATCAAGATTGAACGTTGGCGTGATTCGAGGGCGACCATCAAAGTTTCGCGAACTGTCAGCGAGCTAAATAGCCGTGCATTTTGAAAGGCGCGACCCTGACCCAATCGAGCTCGTTTATACGCGGCGATTTTTGAAACGTCTTGACCGAAAAGCTCAATGATTCCCGATGACGGAACAAATCCAGAGACCGCATTAACGATCGTTGTTTTACCGGCTCCATTGGTTCCAATAAGGCCAACGACTTCACCACTTCGCACTTCAAGCGAGACGTCATCAATGATCGTGCGACCGCCCAAAGTAACAAAGAGACTCTTCGTCACAAGCGGTGAGGCAGCCTCGGTCATCTGGCGACCCGTTCCAAGCGAGGCAACCGCTGCCCCTTGTTGTCGCACTGGTGGTGTCCAATTTGATCGACGAGCGATCCAGTTCAACAAATTGTCACGACCGGCATGAACAATAGAAATCAATCCACTCGGGAAATACAGAAGAACGATCAACATTCCGAAGCCACTTGCAAATAGTTCGACTTGCTTCGTGCCATCAAAGAAAAGCGGAACAGCAATGATCAAAAGTGTTCCCAGTACGGCTCCGGTGATTGAACCGATACCCCCGACAACAGCGACCGAAACAATGCGTAACGATTCATCAAAGTCGAAAAGCAATCCGTCAACTTTGAATTGAGCATTACGCGCGACGAGCGGCAAGAGTCCGCCAGCCAAAGCTGCAAGTCCACCTGATACCGCAAAGGCCAAGAGTTTGGCCCGATTTGGAGCGACCGTGTAGGCCGATGATGCGGTTTCATTGTCACGTGTTGCAATGATTGAACGCCCAATTCCAGTGCGACGAATCCTCCACACCAAAACAATCGCCAAAACTGCCATCAACAAGACGAAGTAATACACGCCATCAAAGTTCTTGCCCTTAACCGTCCAGAAAATCAGACGGAAGCCCTTATTACGATCAACATTGAGTTGAGCACTGCCACCTCCACCCGGCGCAAATTTCTCACCGACGATGAACCATGAGCGAATCGCTAACCCAAACCCCAGTGTGACGACTGCAAGGTATAAACCCTTTACCCGTAAAGCAGGAATGCCGACAATGATCGCCGCGAGGACACCCCAAGTAATGCCAATGGGCAGCGCCACTAAATACGGCAAGTCATTGGCGTAGTAGATCGTGAAGTACGAACCCAAGGCAACGAAACCAAATTG
The DNA here is from genome assembly GCA_903872155.1 of uncultured Actinomycetes bacterium. Classification (GTDB taxonomy): domain Bacteria; phylum Actinomycetota; class Acidimicrobiia; order Acidimicrobiales; family Ilumatobacteraceae; genus Casp-actino8. The sequence goes on from CAIQJP010000033.1 coordinate 34,568, forward strand.
ACCAAGTGAAAGTTGTCCACCCCATCCAGTCACGACCGTGACCGATAGCGCAATGATCAAATACACCGGTATTGAAGAAAACTTCAACATGTCGCTGGCTTTATCGACTTGGCTCGGAAGGATGAGTGCTAGTCCGGCAATCAGCGCGAAACCCGAAAATGTCAATCCTCGATACAACGGATGCTTTGTGAGTTCAACCCGAGCAGCTCGAACTTTTGAAGTGAGTTGCCAGGTCTCATCTTTCATTGACGCTGAACGTCCTACCGTAAAGAGAACGACAATGATGACAACGAATAGCACTGCAATATTTGAGCCAGCTGGTAAGTCTCCGCTTAACGACCACGTAATCAAGAACCGATCAACGACACCGGCCAAGAGTCCACCGACAAGCGTCCAGGTAAACGACTTCATTCGTCCAACCATTGCTGCGACGAGTGACAGCAAAAGCATTTTGGGACCAAGCGCGTTTTGCACAGATGCGATCGAACCGCTTTGCAATGGAGCAATCAGCAACGCGCTCAACGCAGCAAGCAGTCCGGCTAACGCCCACACTTTGGTGGAGACGCTTCGCACCCCAATTCCGGCAAGACGAGCCGCAGGAAAGTTGTCAGCGGTGGCACGAACATTCATACCGAACGCGCTGCGATGAAATAGCCAACCCAAAAAGAGCATCAGTGCTGGCACAAATAGCAGAACTGTCAATTGGGGTCCCGTGACATTGACTCCTGCGACTTTCCAACTTCCGCTGATCAACACTGGAAAAGAAACGTTCGTGGCTTGTTCGTCGGGAATCGGCAAACGCAGTTGCAATAACTGAATGACTTGAGTGAGACCAAGAGTTGCCACAAACAACAAAAGTCTTGGTTGAGTAAACAAACGTCGCAGCACTAACTCGGCAGCAACACCAAGCACGACGCCGCAAATCAATGCGATGGGCAATGACAAACCATAAGCAATGTTGTAGCGAATTTGAAGGAGCGCCATGATGTAGCCGCCAAACGCTCCGATTTGTCCGTGCGCAAAGTTAATGACACCAGTTGCTCGATAAATCAACAACAATCCGAAAGCCACGAGCGAATAGACAAGGCCTTGAATGAGTCCGTCAAACAAAATGTCGTTGGAGTAAGTCAAAGCGATTAATGCGTTCATGCGCCAGCCCCTGACAAGAAGACGGCTCGCAACAGATCATCACGTTCAAGGAGCTCTTGCGCTGGTCCCTCAAACTTCACTTGACCACGTTCCATAAACACTGCTCGGTCGGCAATTGAAAGAGCCACATTCACCGATTGTTCAACAATGACCATGGTGACTCCTTGCTCTTTGAGCTTCTCCACAATCTTCAACAGATCTTGAACGACCACTGGGGCCAATCCAAGCGAAAGTTCGTCAATGCACAACAGTTCAGGATCAAGCATCACCGCTTTGGCTAACGCCAACATTTGCTGTTGACCGCCCGACAGTGATCCGGCCCGCTGATCTCTTCGCTGCCATAACATGTCAAAGGTTTCGTGGACTTGCGCCAATTTCTCTTTGCGTTTTCCGTGGTCGGCGATTTGACGGCTCCAGACGAGAAGGTTTTCTTCAACAGTCATCGAACTGAAGACTGCTTCGCCACCTGGAACTAAAACCAATCCCATTGACGCTCGGTATTGCGGCTCAACCAAGGTGATTGTGCGACCATTCATACGCACGACTCCCCGATCGGGCATCACCAGACCAGAGATCGCTTTCAAGATCGTTGACTTGCCAGCACCGTTGGTTCCGAGCAATGCAAGTACTTCGCCTTGACGAACATCGAAACCGACATCAAAGAGAACCTGAAGGTTTCCGTAGCTGACATCGACATTGCGAACCTGCAAAACCGGAATATTGCCAGGATCATTTTGCAAACGCAGCAATTCGGCTTGTTGCTCTTTCAACTCGCCAATCGTGAGCGCAATATCGCGCTTCATAAATCGACTGCCGTAAATAATGAGAAGTCCGCCAATCAGTGCAGCTGGTGGCACGACTGCAGTTAACGCCGTACGTTCGCCATGCGCATCAGATAATCCACCAGCGAGCAAGCCGCCGAAGAAGCCGCCCATCAAAAAGATGTACACGCCAACCATGGCAAATGCTTGCGAACGCATTTGGTACGGAACGATGGCCGAAATAGCCGGACCCATCTGAGTAAATGCTGCACCCTGAAAGGCATTACCGATCGTGACAAACGCAATCATCACAACAGCACTATGAAAGCGCAGTCCGACAGTCACAAAAACTCCGTAGAACAAAATGCACGTGCCCATCATTCGCAAGGCCGAAGGTGGATTGTTGCGGAACAACTTTTCACCGATTCGTCCAGCGAGTGGAATACCGATCAGAGCACCTGACCATGTAATTGCGCCAACCCATCCACGCGTGAAAGCGCTGTAGTTATAGGTGTTTTTCAACAGCAAGTTGAATGCTCCTGGAACTGCAATCAGAGCAAAACCGAGAACGCCGATGCCGACCACTAAGAAATAGAAGGTACGCACTTTCTTCAATCGTTGAAAAGCCGCCGACAACAACACCGGGGGTTCAGCTTCAGCTTGAACAACGCTCTTGCCAAGAACTGCCTCTTGCTCTTGACGACCGCGCGTTGGTTCTTTCAAGGTGAATGACCACAAAATAGTCAGTCCTGCTGGGACGAGTAGCGCAAAGAAAACAACTCGCCAATCACCGGCATCATTACCTGCGGCAACCACTATTGCTCCAGCAAACAAAGGTCCGAGCACTTGGCCAAGTGGGCGACCAAGCGCTTCAATGGCAAAAATTCGCGTGCGCACTGCCATCGGATATTGATCGGCGACAAGAGACGGGCCGATGGGCACACGAGCCGATGCACCAAAGCCCGAGCCAGCGCGTGCCAATCCCATTTGGAAGGTATTGACGACCGACCCAGTGATTGCGACGAATGCGAGCCATAAGGCCGATGCCGCCGACATCACTCGTACACGACGACGACGATCGGCCAACCAGGCAAATGGAAGAGTTGCCAAAACCAATACCACGCCACCAAAACTCTGCAAGCCGAGCAGAACAGTGTCTGATACTCCAAGAGTTGCCTGAATATCTGGTCCAAGAACCTGCATCGCGACTCGGTCAAATTCTTCGAAAACTGTAAACAGCAGCAAAACCGTCGCCACGCTGAATCCGCCAACACGCAGGCCGTTGCGCAACTTCATCGACTCTTGAGGGACCGCTTGGTCATCACCGAAGTCGTCCACTTGGGCATCCCGATCCCGGCGATTTTGTTCATCAACCACGATGGACGATGCCAGTGCCGCAGCCGAAGGTACGGCGACTTGTTTCCCTTCAGATTCCTGCATATTCCCCCCGAAACTTCCTTTGGAACAATAGTGCGAGTCGGCACAACTTCTGACGGCGAATCAGAAAAATCTGACGGTCCGTCAGAAGTTTCTGACGGACCGTCAGAAACTAGGTATTTTTCTGCTAAGTTGCCCATGCGGCTGGCTCAGTGGTCAACCGACTTCACAACATCCGAGGGGGATATCACATGAAGAAATCACGTATTGCGCTCGCGTTCGTCGCTGGCGCTTCTCTCATCTTCGCCGCTTGTGGCGGCGATGACGGAGGCTCAGCAACAACTGAAGCTCCCACCGCCAGTGAGGCTCCGGCCTCAAGCGAGGCTCCTGTGACTGAGGCACCAGCCGAAGAACTCACAGCCTCTGACGTCGGCATCACCGCCGACACCATCAAGATTGGCGTCGCTGTTTCCGACCTTGAAGCCATTCGCGCCATGGGAATCTCGATTCCCGAAACCTTGACGACTGACCATCTCTTCAATCGCTGGAACGTTTTCTTCGAAAAGTGGAACGCCGAAGGCGGAATTAACGGACGTATGGTCGAAGCAGTTCGCCTTGTTTGGAACCCGCTTGATCCGAGCACCTTTGACACACTTTGTTCAGCAGCAACTGTTGACAATGAATTGTTCATGGTGATCAACGGAACCGGATTGTCATCAACCGCCCGCAAGTGCTTGCTCGATGCCGGCACGCCAATCATGTACGGCGACGTCATGGGCCAGGCAGAACTCGACACTGGTCTCGCCATTTCTCTCGCAGCACCGTCAGAGACCGTTGCTGAAGCTGGCGTCACTGCTTGGATGAATTCAACTGATGCAGCACCAGGTTCAGTTGTTGGCATCTTGTCAAACAACACCGTTTCATTATCAGCTGCCGGAAAAGCTGCTGAAGCTGCTTTGACGGCTGGTGGATTCACTCCGAAGTTGATTGAGATCAACTCGACGCAGGGCGACGCAGCCGCAACCAACGAAGAGGGCGCAGCAGCAGTTGCTGTGTTCGAAGCCGAAGGCGCTGTTCAGACTTTCGTTGCAACACCATTCACCGAAACCCAAGGTTTCTGGGGTGCTGCTGCAGCTGCTGGTTTGAAGTTCTCGTTGCTTGATACTTCATCATCAGGTTGTTCAGCATTCGGTTTGAGCCGTGCACCAGCCGCTGCTGTAGGTAGCGATTGCGTCACCGCATACGACCATGCAACTGACGGAACATCAATTCGTCCCGACACCGAGTTTGAAGCATCTTGCCGTGCGTTCTACGACGAAAGCTTCTCGGACTACTACGGTGGCCCGTCGAACCCCGGCGTTCCTGCTGGAAACGTCTACACCGACGTCAATGGCAAGACCTTGATTTCTGACTACACGCCGCAGGAATGTGCTTTGGCGAACATCATGAATCTTGGATTGACTGCAGCGGGCGTTAACCCGACCCGTCAGTCATACATTGACGCAGTGTTGAACCTTGGCGAAGTGCCGTTGGCACTTGCTGGTGGCGGAACTGGCAAGTTTGCACCAGGTAAGCCGTATGCAGCCAATGCTTTGCACACCGTGCGAATCACTGCAGCCGCACTTGACACCGCACCAGATGCGAACGGTTTGTACAACGGTTGTGCAGCTCCGGTCAACTGTGGTGTTGTTGTCAGCGATTGGGCACCAATTAGCTGACCACAAGGTCGCATCTAAACGAAGTAGCAATAAACAAAGCAAAGTAATAAGGCAAGCAAGTAATAAGGCAAGCAAGTAATAAGGCAAGCAACGAGGGCCGCCCTGGGAAATCTCCCACGGCGGCCCTCCCCTTTTTCCGCCACTTTGGAATTTGTTTACCGCCTAGCGGTAGCCATAATCCAAAGTGGGGAAATTGATGATCGGTCATCGCCCAATATCTCGGCTCGTTCCCACATCTTGGGTATGGAAGACAAACTTTCGTTACTCATAAAAGTCGCACAACAACGATCCGGCCTCGTCTTGCTCGACGATCTCAAGCAAATGCATTTCAGTCCCAGTGCAATAACCCGACTTATCTCTCGGGGAATTTTACGTCGTGTTCATCGAGGCATGGTTTATGCGCTCAGCGATGCTCACTTGAACTTCGAAGCAGAAATTGCAGCGGCTTGTTTTGCGGTTCCAAACTCTTGGGCGTCGGGCGTAAGCGCCGCTCAGTACTGGGGAATCCGTCGAGTCCCCAAAGGAAGAGTTGAGATTTCTGTCAACACAGATTTTCATCCGAATCTCACCGGAGTTCGAATTCGCAGAGTCAACTTGCCCGAGCCAGAGATTGTCACATCAATCCATGGTTGGAGCGTCAGTTCACCCCAACAAACTCTCTTCGAGATCGCTCTTGAAGTTGACGACCGCACTTTGCTATCGGCGTATGAAGATTGCCTTAACCGAGAACTAGTGACCTCGTCTGGAGTTCGGGAGTTTGGCAGTCGCGCTGTGAAAATGGGACGTCATGGGTCTGCTCGTTTTCGCAGAGTGATTTTGGGTCGACCCGATGAATTGCCGATCGCAATGAGTCATCCCGAACTTGAACTTGTTCGAGCATTGGAGGAACGTGATCCACGTTGGCAAAGACAATTTCCTATCGAAATTCCAGGAAGTCACACCATCCACGTGGATGTAGCCCGTCCTGACATCAAACTTGGCGTTGAAGTGGACGGCGAATTACACGACACCGTCGTCGCAATACATAGAGACAAACTTCGAGATATGCAGGCCGCACTATTGGGTTGGCAGATTCTCCGCCCTACAACCGACGATGTCACGGATCACTTAATGGAAGTGATTTCTATGATCAGCCGCACCGCATCTCAACGCACCTTGCAGTTCAAAGTTGCTTGACTCCCAAGCGACAATTATCCGCCACTTTGGAATCTAGTTACCGCCTAGCGGCAGCCATATTCCAAAGTGGCAGGAATGGGGATGGTTAGCGGGCGAGGACGGTGAAGGTGTCTTTGCCGGACTTCAACACAGTCCCTGGCACTGCCCCATTGGCCATGCCGTTCTCCACAATCGTCACGCCATTCACCAGCACACGCTTCACACCAAACGATCCCGCTGTCAACCTTGACGAGTTACCCGGAAGGTCGGTCACCAACATCGCTTCTTCAGATCCGATTTCATCTGGATTGAAAACCACGACATCGGCACAGGCGCCTTCACGCAGTTCGCCTCGGTCAACCAAGCCGAACAATTTCGCTGGTTGCGAGGTCATCATCTTCACTGCGAATTCAACGGGCACCAACTTGCGACCACGAATACAGTCGGCAAGCCAACGAGTCGGGTAGGGAGCACCACACATCCGGTCTAAGTGAGCACCGGCATCGGAGCCACCAATCATTGCTCGTCCGTCTTGCCACAATTCGGCACGCATTCTCCATGATTCAGCATCATCGTCTTGCGGGGTCGGCCACAGAATCGTTTTCAATTCATCGGCGATCACGATGTCGAGCAATGTTCCGAACGAGCTCATTCCTCGCTCATTCGCGATATCGCGAACGACGCGACCCTTCAAACCTTCGTTTTCTGCCGAATACGTATCACCGATGACGTAATCGCCCCAATCGGCCAAACGACGGAACACGCCTGCGGCTTGCGACAAACTATTTTCAAGCATGCGCACTCGCGTATCGGGATCTTGCAGTCGCTGGATTCGTTCAGCCACCGGCACGCCCAAAATCTGTTGCCAACCTGGCAGCAACCACAAGCCACAAAAGCTCGAAAAGCTCATATTCATTGGTACCTGCACCGGCATCGTCAGGGCAACAACTTTGCCACCCAATTCAATTGAGCGATCGTAAGCAGAAATCTGTCGCGGCACGCGATCGGATTCACGCGAGTCAACCGTCAAAACGTTCCAGTTCATCGGGCGGTTTGCCGCGGCACTCATAAGTCCGAGCAATTCAATTTCATCGTCAGCGAAACGATCTAAGCAACCGGGAACAATTCCTTCAAGAGTTGTTCCCTCGTGCAAACCAACTTCTTCACACAGCGCAATCAATTCATCGTGAGTTGCCCAACGACTTGCAACAGGCTCACCATCACCGTCGCTGTGTGATGTGCTGTTAGTAAACGAAAAACCTAAGGCACCCGACTGAATTGATTTCGCAAGTTCAGTTCGCATTCCAGCAATATGTTCAATTGATGCTTCGGCGCCGACAGCAGCTGGCCCCATCACATAACGACGAATCGCACAGTGGCCCACCAAAAATCCGGCGTTGACGGAAATGTTTCCTTCAAGGCGACCCAGGTATTCGGCAAACGTTTCCCAGGACCAGTCGGTTCCATTTTCGAGTGCAGCCAATGGCATACCTTCAACCTTGGACATCATCTTGCGTAGGTAGTCGGCGTCACCAGGAATCAGCGGAGCCAACGTGAATCCACAGTTGCCGCCAATAATCGTCGTCACTCCATGAACACTTGACGGACTTGCTGTTGGGTCCCATAAAAGCTGAGCGTCGTAATGGGTGTGTGGATCAACGAATCCGGGCGTCACAATGCACCCCGTTGCATCAATCACCTCGGCTGCGTCTTGGTCAACAACTCCGATCGCGATGATGCGCCCGTCTTTAATACCGATATCGGCGACACGAGACGGCGAACCCGTTCCATCGATCACTGTTCCGCCACGAATCACTTTGTCGAGCATGTCCAACCATCTTTCTGCAAGAACTATCCAGGCGCCCCGTAGCGGTCGGTTTCAACCCCCACAAAAGCAGTTATCAAACTCCGAAGAAATGGAATCTGACGGTGCGTCAGATTGTAGCCTTGCCATGGCATTCGTGCCGTGGCGAGTCCGCACCTAGGGGGAAATATGTCAAGTTCAGGTTCAGCAGTTGACAAGACGTACAAGATGCTCATTGGTGGCGAATGGGTCCTTGGCGACGAGGGCACAACCCCCATCATCAACCCCGCAACCGAAGAAATCGTGGGCTACGCCCCCGAGGCATCAGTTGCTCAGGCCGAAGCCGCCGCCCAAGCCGCCCAAGACGCTTTCCCCAAGTGGTGGCGCACTCCCCCGGCTGAGCGCGCTCGACTTTTGCAAGCCCTCGCCGACACCTTGCGCGAACGTCAAGGCGACCTCGTCCCATTGATCATTAGCGAAACTGGCGCCACCGCAATGGTCGGTTCACGCATGCAAGTACCTGTCGCCATCGAACGCTTTGAGCGTTACGCCAAGAGCGCAGCGCGCAGCCTCGATATCGCCCTCCCACCGTCAGCAATGCAAGCCACTCCACTCGCTGCTGGTGGCCTCATCAGTGGCGTTGTTCAACGTCAACCAGTCGGCGTTGTTGCCTGTATCTCGCCCTACAACTTCCCCGTTGTCAACATGGCCGGAAAAATTGCTCCCGCGCTTGCAGTTGGTTGCACAGTTGTCATGAAGCCTGCGCCGCAAGATCCGCTTGCCGTCATTGAGCTTGCCGAAATCATGCATGAGGTTGGCTTCCCTCCCGGAGTTGTCAACATCATCACTTCATCAAGTCCCGCTCCTGCTGCCGCACTCACGACAAGCCGCAATGTCGACATGGTTTCGTTCACCGGTTCAACCGGTGTTGGTGTACGCATTATGGAAGCCGGCGCCGCAACGATGAAGCGTCAATTGCTTGAACTCGGAGGCAAAGGTGCCGGTCTTGTTCTCCATGATGCCGACATCGCCAAAGCAGTCGGTGCTATTCAAAGCGTGTGGGCTTTTCATAGTGGTCAAATCTGCACGGCACCGACACGCGCAATCGTTCATCGCAGTCGTTACGACGAACTTGTTGCTGCTCTC
>CAIQJP010000034.1 GCA_903872155.1 uncultured Actinomycetes bacterium
AGCGCATCACTTCTGGATCTGCATTGAGATCAGCAAACGGTTCACGATCATCATCGGTCCATCGGCGAAGTATGAGTCGCTCTGTTGTCAGTCTGTCCGTCATTCGTACCTACTTTATGGAACAGCGCCCGCTAGAAAAGTTGATCTGGTCTGGTTGAGTTGCAGATTTCCTCAACAATTCCCGACCAGATCGCTGGCTGATTCATCACCCGAGAAATCCTCCATCTGTTTTTGATTGGTTTGAATGCGGCAGACCCATTGTGTATCTTTTAGTTAAAGGTTCCGCCCCGACGACAAGAGCTCCTGGGCTCTGCTGGCAACAGCTAGTCGGGGCGGTCGCATTTCTAAACTTCAGTAGTAGATCGTTGTTCCATCTCGGAAGATATTGAAATCACTGGGCCTCAACGATGCACTAATGCTTTCCCACGGGCGAAGTTCACGCCGTTCCAATTGAACGTACTTAGACCACGCCACGTAGTCCGCTATCTGACCGTTCATGTCGGTCACCATTTTCTGAAAATAGATATGAAATGGCTTTTTCATCGCCTTTAGTTCGGGCTTGATAACTCCGTGAAAATCACCTTGTTTCTTTTTTGTCAATGCCTGATCAAAGACAACGACAACTCGCTGATAGTCGGATGCATCAAATACGCGCAAGAAATACTTAATCAGGGCTCGACCAAACAAAGCGTGAAGTTGTGAGTCGGATTGCAGTCGAGGGGCCGCACGATGCTTATCTCCAAAGATTGCATGAACTTTCACATTCTCGATCAACTCAAAGGTTTGAAAGACACGATCTCGTATGAACTGACGATCCTCTGCCGCATGAAAACTCGAGGCATCGACGCCTTCAGCTAGAAGTTGGTATCGAAGAGCTTGCATCTCAGCTGCCGAATCAAGCGGAGCCAATGCGGCAACGCCTGCCATCACGAAATGCCTGGTTCCCTTTTCTGAGAAGTCAAAATTTCCTGATTCATCGATGAATACAAACAAAGTGTCGGGAACGGGATTGCCTCTAGGTGTCACGCTCAAAGAGTATTGACGGGGTGTTGCAACCGAATTTAGCTACGCCACTAGTGGCTTAGGTAACTCTTTCGGGCACGAGACCTTTAGCCAACTTTACGACGTTCCATTTTTGGAATGCCGGGGGTCGTGTCGTTTAGAGCCCAACTAATGATCACTTCTGGTGAAATGCGAAACCTCGGCGAGCCATCAACATCTTCAATAACAGCGGTTCCAATGATCTTGATGCCACGTGGTGACCACGGGTTAACCGACGCAAGATCATCAACGACTACCGACACTCGTGGATTCGATTGAATATTTCTGTAGCGAACAGTGTGCGTGATATCGAATCCAGCAGTGAGAACATCATCGCCATCAATTTCGAAGACGACAGGCGCAACATCGGGCCGGCCGTTCAGCGATGCAGATGCAAAGCGCATCAACGGTTGCGACTGGAGATATTCCAATTCGGCAACTGTAAATGCGCTCATGAGTTTGCTCCTGGCTTGCCTGGAGCCGAAAGTGGAAACACATCAATGTCCCACCAGATTGCCATTGGTAACGACTGAATTGTTGCAGTAGCTTCTTCAAGCGTTGCCCCAAACGTCTCTATGAACACAGTTTTACGCGAGATCGTTGCTAAATGAATTGCACCGATTTTTCCTGCGGCTTGCAGTTCGGCCGCCTTCGCCTGCTCTTCGGCAACAACGGCATAAACGTCGCTCATCTCCGTTCCTTGCTTAAACGTGCAGACGACCATGAACTTTTCCATTGTGAATCCAATCTTGTTGAGGGTTCAACCATGAAAGCACCTCAACCTAAGTTGAGGTCAAGCACTACCCTGTCTTTATGCCAAATAATTTAAAATCAACTGACCAACTCCCCATCGGTCAGGTTGCAGAGCGAAGCGGAATTCCCATTTCGGCCATCCACTTCTATGAACGTGAAGGCCCGATCTTCAGTACGAGAAGCGCCGGAAATCATCGTCAGTTTTCTCGTGACGTGCTTCGTCGACTTGCTTTTATTCGCGCTTCTCAGAGAGTTGGCATACCTCTCACGAATATCAAAGAAGCATTAGATGAACTACCGCTGAAACGGACACCTAAAGAGGCCGACTGGGCGAAAGTCGGAAAACAGTGGCACAAAATTCTCTCCGCCCAAAT
>CAIQJP010000035.1 GCA_903872155.1 uncultured Actinomycetes bacterium
ATTCATGTGCATCGCTGACTTCTATCGCACATTTGACAAAGGTCCCGACTACGCGGCCTTCCACATCGTCACCATGGGTGAAGCGGTCAGCGTCGAGGCGGCAAGACTCTTCGCCGGCAATGAGTACCAGAAGTACATGATTATTCATGGTCTGGGTGTTGAGATGGCCGAAGCTCTTGCCGAGTTGTGGCACAAGCGCATTCGTGAGGAATGGGGCTTTGTCAACGAGGATGGACCATCAATTGGTGGCCTCTTCCGTCAGCAATATCGCGGTGGCCGTTATTCATGGGGCTATCCAGCGTGTCCCGACCTTGAAGACAACGCAACGGTTGCAACACTGCTTGAAGCCGGACGACTCGGAATCGAAGTCAGCGAAGAGACTGGTTGGCAGTATCAGCCAGAACAAACGACGTCGGCCATCATCTGCCATCACCCGCAGGCCAAGTACTTCGTCGCTCGCTGATTTATCTCACTTTGGCTGACTGCGTTGCCACGCGTCAGCCAAGGCTGCATAGCGACCACCTATAGCCACTAGTTCTTCGTGTGAACCCAGTTCAACCAGTGCACCATGGTCGATGACTCCGATTCGATCGGCCCGTCGCACGGTGGTGAGTCGGTGAGCCACAACAATGACGGTTCGTCCAGTCATCAAGGTTTCTAGGGCATGTTCAACAACGGCTTCTGTTCCTGGGTCAAGGTTCGACGTCGCTTCATCAAGCACCAAAACTGCTGGATCAACCAAAGCTGCTCGAGCAAGTGCGATCAACTGACGCTCGCCCGCCGAAAGACGTGAACCTCGTTCGCGCACTTCGGTTTCGAGCCCCTCGGCAAACTCGGTGAAGCGATTCAACGCACCAATTGATTCAAGTGCGTGTTCGACTTCAGCATCGGTTGCATTCGGACGAGCGATGCGAATGTTTTCGCGAATCGTGCCACCAAAGCAGAAACCCTCTTGTGGCACCACGATAATTCGACGACGTAGATCGGCCATTGAAGCCAATCGCAGATCGACTCCCCCGAACGAGACACTTCCAGCAATTCCATTGACTGAGCTTGGGTCATACAGCCGAGCCATCAATTTGGCCAACGTAGATTTTCCTGCCCCAGTTGGACCCACTAGAGCGAGGCGTTCACCATCGGCCACCGAAATCGAGACGTCGCTCAAAGCCGGTCGTTCGCTGCCGGCATAACCGAAAGTTACGTTGTCAACAACAATGGCGCCGCGCTCTGGCAACAGTGTTGGTTCATCAACTTCTGCCACGTCAGGAACCGCGTCAATGATGCCAATCAGCTTGTGCAACGCCGCCGTTGATGATTGCACAGTGTTGTACAACTGACTCAATTGTTGAACTGGATCAAAGAGGTTCGCCAACAACAAAACGAATGCAGTGACTGTGCCGATCGAGACCGAGTCACGATGCACAAGCCATCCACCAACACCGATAATCGCTCCAGTGGCCGCTATTCCTGCAAACTCAACAAGGCCGAAGTACCACGTACTAATTTTCACACTGTACATGTGCGAATTAAACAACGACCGATTTGATTGACGGAAACGTTCAGAGCGATTTTCCTCTTGCCCATACGCTTGAATCACTCGAACGCCAGTGATTCCTTCTTGAAGTGTCGAAAGGTTGTTGCCCACCTTTTCGCGCACATCAAGATACGCATGGTTGGATGTCCGCTGAAATTTGACTGAAGCAACAATCAACATCGGCAATACAAGCAAAGTCACCAATGACAATTGCCATGACATGACGAAGAGCAAAATTGTGGCAAGGCACAACAACAAAAATGCTGAGACAAATTGCAACAGGCCAAACTGAATCAATTCAGCCATTGACTCAATATCAGCTGTCATACGCGAAACCAATACGCCAGCTTTTTCACGATCAAAGTACGACATTGACTGTTTCTGCAATTTGTCAAAGACATTGATTCGAAGTTCACGCAAGAAACCTTCGCCAGCACGGTTGATCGTGATGTATTGCAAACGGCCAGAAATGTACCCAATCACCGTCACGATCACATACAGCACCACTACTCGGTTGAGAGCAGAACCGTCTTTAACTTTGATGCCATGGTCAATGGCAAATCTCACCAAAGTTGGTCCGGCTAGGGTCACCAAAGTTCCAACGAGAACAAAAGCCAACGACGAAAGAATCAAACGTCGCTGCGAACGAGCCATTGAATAAGCACGGCGCAAAACCTTGAGCGTTTGCACGCGATCAAGGCGATCCTCTTCACTGACTGCCGATAGACCCCACATCAGAGAGTCACCTCATCGTCGTCGCCATCAGATTCACGCACTTCCCACGCGGCAAGTACTTGGCGATATCGCTCGTTATTTGCCAGCAAACCTTCATGTGTTCCCACCGCGACCGCCCGACCTTCATCGAGCAGAATGACCGTGTCAGCCAACGCAATGGTCCCGGGTCGATGAGCGATAACAATCGTGGTACGACCCTTCATCACCGTGGCCATCGCCTCACGAATCTCGTGTTCTTTGGATGGGTCAACTGCTGACGTCGCGTCATCAAGCACGAGCACTCGCGGATCAGAAACAATCGCTCGAGCAATCGCGATTCGTTGGCGCTGTCCACCAGACAACGAGTATCCACGTTCGCCCAAAATCGTTTGATAACCATCGGGCAATTCCATGATGAAGTCATGAGCACCCGCTAATCGTGCGGCACGTTCAATCACTTCGGGAGTCGCATCAGGTCGTGAAAAGGCAATGTTGTCGGCCACCGAATCGTGAAACAGAAACGTTTCTTCAAAAACGATCCCGACTGCGGTTCGAAGATCGCCCAAAGTCAATTGCCGAACATCAATGCCGTCAAGTCGAATCGAACCTTGTTGCACATCGTGAAAGCGAGTCAGCAAACGTACAACCGTTGACTTCCCTGAACCAGTTGCACCGACCAGAGCAATGGCCTGACCCGGTTGAATAGTCACGCTGAAATGATTGATGATTGGGCTTGCGCCTTCATAGGCAAAAACGGTGTCGTCAAAAATCACTTCACCAACCGGACGATCAGTCTTTGGTGCTGGTAGCGAGGTAGGGCTTAACGGATCAATCACCAAACTTGGAGTACTCAGAACTTCATCGACACGCACAAGCGCAACCGACGCACGCTGTGCTAATGCAACGGTCATCGCCAAGTTGCGTAGCGGCCAAATCAACATGGTGATGTATGCATTGAACTTGACCAGATCGCCGACCGTCATTTGCCCATTGATGACGCGATGACCACCAATACCAAGGACTGCAATTAACCCAATTGAAGGAAGTAGGTCAAGGGCTGGCAAGAACTTGCTGCGAATCTTGGCGGCGACCAAAGAAACATTCCAGATGTCGTCAGCTTCAGTTTTCAGTTTGCGGGCCTGCACTTGTTCAGCACCAAAGCCCTTGATAACTCGTACACCCGAAACACTTTCTTCAACAACAGTCGCAAGCTGTGCCTGCTCTTGTTGCACAGCAAGAACCGCTGGGTGAATTTGTCGCGAAAAACGACTCGCCATGACATTGACGATCGGCAAGGGAGCCAATGCAAACAACGCAAGCATTGGTTGCGATGCAATGAGCAACGCGACGACGGCAATCAACATTGCAAAGTTCGACAATGTGATCGGAATCATCACGACAAATGCTTGTAATTGTTGCAAGTCTGAAGATGCTCGACTCATCAATTGCCCGGTTTGCATTTTGTCGTGGTATCCGACATGCAACTTCAAGAGGTGACTGAATATCTGTTCTCGCAGCCGCGTTTCAATCCAACGACTTTCACGGAACGCATACCAACGACGCATTGCAGTAAACAGGCCAGCGATGACTCCAGCGGCCACGACAAGACCTGACCAAAAAACGAGGTTCCCGCTTCCTTCAATTCCGCGGTCAATCCCCATCTTGGTCAGTTGCGGAACCGAGACTTTGCCGACAGCCCAGAACAAGCCAACAATGACCCCGATGGCCAGCCCACCTCGTTGTTGACCAAGAGCAAGTCTCAATAAGCGCCAACCCTGTCGGGTGTCTGGCTTTTGAGTCGACGAGGTCACTACCAAAAATTAGCCCTCACCAGCAGAAACTTCTGCATCCTGAGCCGCCCGCCACGATAATGCGCCGTCCAGAAAAAACTGTGCCTGACCCCTTGGGCAAAGTCATGGCATGGACATCAACCACCAGACTGCGCAACCCGAAACCAAAGCTCCTGTTCAACTCCAACTCGCTGGCCTTGAAACCACACCGGTGGGCATTGACCCACGATTCATCTTGTCCGACGAGGTATGTCGCAATGGACTTCGCCATATCGCCGATATCCGTCGTTATCTCGCCGAGAAACGGCAAGTTCAAGCAGCTTGATCAATAAGCACTCGGCGACAAAGCCTTCACTGATTCCCAGTAATTCAATTCTGGATCAAGGGCCAAAATCGCGAGTGAACTCGTGGTGACACCGTTGTCAAAGTACGCCTGAATCTTGGCGCGACATTCGGCCGGCGAACCATGGATCAAGATGTCATCGACAACTTCATCGGGAATGGCCGCTAATGCAGCTTTACGATCGCCCGCTTTCCAAGCGTCCCACATACCTTGCAACTGCGGACCACGACCGAGCCAGCGGTGGAATTCGGCATACACCGGAACATTCAGATACGCAGCAATTGCAAATCGACCCGCAGCTCGAACTACTTCGGCATTCTCGCTTGGACACACAAAAATTCGCGCGACAATTTCGCGTTCTTCTCCGCCAGCAGCATCATTCACAACTTCGGCAACTCGACGCACATCAGTTGGCGACAACCAGTTAATAATTGCACCATCTGATTCGCGACCAGCAAGACGCAACATTCCCTCACGAAGGGCCGCCACCAAGATCTTTGGCTTCACTTCGGGACGTACACCCAATTTGAAACCGTTCACTTCAAACGTGTCGTACGACTTGGCTACTTTTTCACCGGACAACGCGTCATTTAAGAAACGCACCACATCGCGGACTTTCTTGTACGGCTCGACGAACGGGATTCCATTCCATTTCTCAACGATGACGTTGCTACTTGAACCAATACCAATTGCGAAACGCCCAGGAGCAGCATCGGCCATGCTGGCAACACTTTGCGCGAAGCACGCTGGTGAACGTGTGTACGCCGGAACAATGGCAGTTCCTAAACGCAATCGTGGTTCCCATGCTGCCGCCATGGCTAACGGAGTAAACGCATCTGCACCATCTGATTCGGCTGACCAAATATCGGTGTAACCCATATCAGCAAGTTCAACGAGACGATCACGATGGGTGTGCAAATGTCCCGGCAACGGAACGGTCATACCTGGGCGACGAGGAAGCGAAGATGTCATGACTTCATTGTTGCCGACCACACCAGCAGGCAAAGACTCGGACTACTTCTTCGCTTTCCCAGCAGGGCCCGGCCCCGGCATATCGCGCCAAAAGCGAATAATGCAACTTTGACTCGCCGTTGCCATCAGCGTTCCATCTTCGGCAAACATATGCACCAAACCATGGCCAAACCCACGTTCAACCATGTGGATACGAATATCAAGCAGCACCCACTCGGTGGGCACCAACTTTCCGATACGCAAGGTGTTATCGAGACTATTTCCGCCACCACGAATACCTAAAGCTTGACCAACACCCATCGGAACGAAGTCACCCAGAATTGACAATGTCGCGGCATCGACACCTTCAATCACTTCAGGAATTCGCGACCACAACAAAACTTGTCCATCGCTTGGCGTACCGTCGAGCTCTTCGAGTTCTTCGCGACCCTTCACCATGCGCTGATCCATGCGGCCACTAATCGTGCCAGACCAATCAAGCACATGCGGTCGTTCTTTGCAATCAAGCGGTTTCGGTACGTTCAAAGGCATCTTTTCGAATTGACCATGCTCTTCAAGATCACGGTCACCAAGTGCGGCATTCACCGTCAAAATTTCTCGATCACCGACATGGCACACCGCTCGCGCTTGAGTGATTTGATGGCCATGCACTGCCAATGTGACATCGATGTCCATGACTTCACGAGGCTTGGCATACGACAAATACTGAGCCGTCGCCCAAACAGCCTTTCGACCAGAAGTGCCCTCCATCGCGGCAACGGCCGCCCCAAGACCACAGCCACCAAACAGGAAGCCACCACCAGTACTAATACCTTGCACAACCGGCAAGACCCAGCGATGTGGATTGTGAGTCGGTTGTAATCCCAAGAACTGTCGGCTGTCCATCGCTTCAAACTCTAGGCGGGCACTAGCGTCTGAACCTATGGCTGTGACTTCTCACTCAGGTTCAAAAGCATCATCACCGCAAACGTGGCAAGGCGACGCCTGTTCTCTCGTTGAAGCATTCCGCTCTGGCGAACGCTCCCCCGTCGAAGAACTCGACGCGACTTATGCAGCGATCAATTCAAGTGACCTCAATGCTTTCGGACACCTTGATCAAGATCGGGCCTATGCCGCGGCACGAACCGCAAATGTGAACCTGCCATTCGGCGGTGTGCCCATCGGCGTGAAAGAACTCGATCAAGTCGCTGGATGGCCCGACACCGAAGCATGTGTTGCGCTGTCACATATCGTTTCAGATTTCTCGTCAGTGATGGTCCAACGACTTGAAAATGCTGGCGTCGTGTTAGTTGGTCAAACAACAGCGAGTGAATTTGGTGGTGTCAATGTCACTCGCACCGTGATGCACGGCGCAACACATAATCCTTGGGAACACGGTCGCACCCCTGGGGGTTCTTCAGGTGGAAGTGCTGCTGCAGTTGCTGGAGGAATCATCACCATGGCCACGGCTGGTGATGGTGGCGGATCAATTCGTATTCCCGCCGGTTTCACCGGCTTAGTTGGCCTCAAGGCAACGTACGGCCGAATCCCGCGAGCGCCAAAAGTGCAACTCGGAAATCTCACCACAGTGACTGGTTGCGTCACACGCAGCGTTCGTGACACTGCCCGATGGTTTGACGTCACTGCTGGTCATGATTCTCGCGATCAACTCAGCTTGCCCAATGTCGGCAAATGGGAGCCTGAACTTGGTTCATTCACTCAGGCGCTGCGCGGTTTGCGTGTTGCCGTCGTCCCCGATTGGGGCGGAGCAGTCGTGTCACCTGCAATGTGGGACGTTTTAAGTGCCGAGGCCGATCAACTCATTGCCGAACACGGATGGAAGCGTGTTGACCTTGACACGTCACTTCCAAGTATGGGCGCAGCATGGAGCATCAGCGGAATGTTGTCGATTCACGCGCAACTCGGCGAGTTATGGCCAGATTGTGCCGACGTACTCACACCAGAAATGCGCATGGGCTTAACGGCGACGATCGATAGTTACGGACCCGAGGCTCGTGCTCGTATCGAAGCGCGTCGCGTGGCATTGAACGAACGCATGTCAGAAATCTTCAACACTTCAACCGGAGTCGACTTAGTACTCACTGCTTCTAACCCAGATATCGCATTTGATGCGGAAGGACCACTTCCATCCACCTTTGGTGGAGTTCGTGCAGGAGCAGGCAACAACGGGAAATTGACGTTCCCGGCCAACTTGCACGGCAACCCGGCAATATCAATCCCAGCTGGCTTCGTCGATGGTCTTCCCGTCGGCCTGCAA
>CAIQJP010000036.1 GCA_903872155.1 uncultured Actinomycetes bacterium
CGTGTTGTGATGCCGAGGACGTCGCACATGTCCAAATTGCGTTCCGCATGTTGCCTCTCGCGCTAACACAGCAGTCGGAATCTTCATCTGCAAACGATGTTCCGATTCATGCCAATCGGCATCAAGGGCAACATCAAGTCGAGAAGATCCGGCAACGAGAGACCAACGAACTTGAAACTTCGAAGCGTTCGTGGCGTAATCGGCGACAACGACAACCCGTAATGCAGATGCCGACTCAACCCGAGGCGCCCGAACAATCTGAACCGCAATCTCGGGCGAGTTCGCATCAGCCATATCAATATCCCATGCGTCATATTCGGCAGGTGTGTCTTGACGAAGCACAAATGAACTCACTTGATGCTCACTCACGAGCGAACGCCCCGATCGGCAATCTCGAAGTTCACTCATTTGGCCCAACGAATTCCACTTCACTTGCACGATTCCGTTAGTGACTTCGAGTTCCTCTGCAGATTCAGTAAACGAAACTTCGGCCACATGCAAAGGGACGTCGCTCGAAAAATGCTGGGTACCTGACATGGCCGGAACATCTACCCATTGCGCGACGCCATTGATGTCGACCACGCCCGAAAGTGCAACTGGGGCTGGGTTCATCAACCATGTTGATCCATCTGTTCGTGGACTCAGAACTGAATCTAAGAGTTGCCCAACTTCTTCAGCGACCGCAGCGTGTTCGGCTTCGGCATCATCGTGGACCCACGCAATTGACGAGCCAGGAATAATGTCATGAAACTGCTGGGTCAAGACTCGTTTCCAGAGCCCATCAATTTCGTCAACTCGTTGACCAGTGATCGCTGACCAGACTTCAAGTTCATGCAGTAGGCGTTCACTATTTCGATTGCCTTGCTTCGTTCCCAGTTGCGAACTGTAGGTACCGCGATGTTTTTCAAAATACATTTCGCCAACCCAGGTTTGGGCCTGAGCCCCGTACTCGCTTTCGGCGTCAGCGAAGAAGTTTTGGATTTTGCCAAACGAAACTTGCGGTACACCTTCAAGATTGTTGGCCAGCCTGCCTCGATCAATCATTGTTTGAGTTGGACCACCGCCACCATCTCCGTGGCCGTACAACACAAGTGATTGAGTCGAGCCGACATGATCAGCAAAATTTCTTTCGGCAAAACGTAATTGCGAAGGAGTTAACAGAGCGTTGTAGGTATCAACCGGACTGAAGTGAGTAAACACTCGCGTGCCATCGATGCCTTCCCACCAAAAAGTGTGATGAGGAAATTTGTTGGTTTCATTCCAACTCAGCTTTTGCGTAAAGAACCAACGCCCACCGCCATGTTGAACAATCTGAGGAAGAGTTCCGGGATAACCAAAATCGTCCGGAAGAAACGCTCCGTCACAGCGAATTCCAAACCACGACTGAAAAGCTCGCTGACCATGAACCATCTGGCGCAGCAGACTCTCACCAGTTGGCAAATTGAGATCGGTTTCAACCCACATCCCGCCTACGGGCTCCCACTGTCCTGATGCAACAAGTTTGACGACTTCAGCAAATATTTCAGGGGCATCCTCGCGAACCCACGCATAATGCTGCGCTTGGCTATGACTAAAGATGACATCAGGGTTCTTCTGCAACAAGTCAACGGCATTTGCAAAAGTGCGCACTGCCTTGCGCCGTGTTTCACGAATCGGCCACAACCAAGCAGTATCAAGATGAGCATGTCCGGCCGCGACAATTCTGTGCGAATGACCAGATCCATCTCGACCAAGCACAACCTTGAGTTCATCGAAAGCCGCTGACGCCGTTTGCGAAACTTCGGCGACATTTAAAGCGTTACCCGTTCGCTCGAGCGCTGCGAACAAGCGCGCGCGTTGAGGGGAATTTTCTTCGAGGTCAATTGCGAGATCAATCGCAGCATGCAAAGCCACCGCTAATGCATTGACACCTGCATCAAAAACCGCAATGTCGGCACGTCGCAATTGATATAAAGGCGCAGCGCCCGATGTTGCTGGATCGCCAAGTGGTGTCGGTCCATAACCAAATGCATGACCCGCGATGATCGGAGTTGCCGCAGCTTCAATCCATAGCTCTATGACTTCGCCCGCAACGCCCGAACCAAGGTGAACAAGTCGTCGGTCGGGCTGAACTGCATGCACGATTTTCCCGTGCCGATACGCCAGACCTTCAACCTGAAATCCGTCACCGCGACCATTGAACCCAAGATCAATAGCTGCAACCAATGGCTTTCCCGCAAGATTGACGGGAACAGTCGCCACCAATTTGAACCATACGGTGTGCCACGCCTGACCCCAGCGTGTTCCCACAGTGAACGGCGACATTGCCAGGCTCTGCGCTTTTTCA
>CAIQJP010000037.1 GCA_903872155.1 uncultured Actinomycetes bacterium
AAGTCGGGAGTGGCACCAGTGGTAGGGATCAGCGCTTCAGACATCGTTGAAAACTGTACCCCTATTGACCCGTCTACCTGCGGAGCAATGGTCCCTCAATCAACGAACTTGACGAGCGTCACGCACAACAGACCAAGCGAGGTTTGAATTTCGCAAGTAGTTACTTGTATATTTCAGGCATGCGCTTACTTCGTCCGCTCGTCGCCACCGTTTTCGCCACCTCAATCGTTGCACTCAGCGCCTGCGGGGGTTCATCATCGAGCACGCCCGCCTACACCGTTCCCGCTGATGCTGGCTTAGTCGTCAAGGCAGTCCCGACCATTCGTTGGGACTCCACCGAGTACACCGCAACCGCTGGTGACATCAAAGTCTTTTTAGCCAACGACGACAGTGTCAAACACATCATGGTGATTCGAGAAGGCGACACAGTCGTCGGCGATTTGAAACTGAGCATTGCCAAGAAGGGTGACTTTGCCGAGGGAACAATCAACCTGAAGCCAGGTTCTTATCTCGTCTATTGCATCATTCCTGGCCACAGCAATATGAAAAGCACACTCACTGTTTCTTGATTCATGTTCTTGAAGAACGAAAAAGGGCCGCCCCAATGGGGCGGCCCTTTTGTTTTCAGTTTTAGTTCCTTCAGACTTTGAGCAAAATCTCTGAGAGGACATAGAGCACCACGAACAGCACGCCACCAGTGATGAGCGAGTTCTTATGGCTTTCATATGGCCACAACAACTTGTTCGTTGCAGCAGTTCCGCCCAATTTGCCAAGGCAGAGGAGCTCGAGGATCGCAGCGATCGCAGCGCAGATGATCACGAATAACCAAGCTTTTCCGGCCTTATTGATGTCATAAAGTCCACCCACTTCGTAGAGGTGAGCAGTACCGACCATGAACCACAACATTGAGAACGAGAAGATGAAGTTCTGACGGCTCGCCAACAACGCGCGACGGCCAGCAGCTGGTGCACCAGCATCAGCTTCGCCACCTGCCAACACATTGGCAGCGTTCGCGAGGACAATCTTCTGGTTCTTCCAGATGACCATCCACACATTGGCTGCCATCGTGATTCCGAGAATCATGCCGACGAAAATTGTCGCATTTGCACCAAGGTGTACCGAACTACCGGACATGAAGTCTTTCATGTAGTCCTTAGTTGCCCCAACGAGAAGAAGTCCGAGAACCAATGTGACCACAGCGGCCCAACGGAACCACCACAAAGCACGACGAGCAAGTTTGTCGATTGAAATGTTTCGGGCCTTACCTTCGTCACCGTAAGCAGCGAACGACGGCACTTGCACCAAGTTGAAGTAATACAAAAGACCAATCCAAGCCACACCGGCCAAAATATGTAATCCGCGTAGCAATACGGGAAGTCCAGTATCGGGGTTAAAGATTTCCATGATGAATTCCTCCAAATAGACCTGCGTCGCTCAACGGCAACGACCCATCGGCACGGACAGGCTCTGACAAAGTACCAAACAACCTGGCGTGGGTGGGTGATGTCAGCAGGTACCGACGCACTTTTGCCGACTAGCCTTGCGCCCTGGAGGTCATTTATCCATGGCTCATGAGTTCATCTACACCTGTTACAAACTGGCTCGGCACTACCCACCCGACCGCACGGTCCTCGAAAACATCTCACTGTCGTTCTATCCAGGCGCCAAGATTGGCGTCATCGGCTCGAACGGCTCGGGTAAATCAAGTCTGTTGCGCATTATGGCCGGCCTTGACGACGGTTTTTCGGGCGAA
>CAIQJP010000038.1 GCA_903872155.1 uncultured Actinomycetes bacterium
TACAACGGCGAAACCGCATGGGGCGAAGCCTGAAAGACACTTTCTCGTGAGCGACCACACTGGTCTTCACGAATCAATATTTGCGTGGATAACTCCGCGGTTACGTCAACTTCCTTGGCGTGATACTCGTGATCCGTGGCATGTGCTCGTGAGCGAAGTCATGTTGCAGCAAACTGGCGTGAATCGCGTTCTGCCAAAGTGGTCTGTTTTTATCGACGAGTTCCCGACTGTGCATGAATGCGCGCAAGCACCACTTGGTGATGTTCTGAGGTTGTGGCAAGGACTTGGTTATCCACGCCGCGCTAAAAACTTGCAAGCGGCAGCCAAAGTTGTTGTTGAGCAACATGACGGAGTTGTGCCAAACACTCTTGAAGGGCTGCTTGCATTGCCCGGCATTGGCCCGTACACCGCTCGAGCTGTTTTGGCTTTTGCATTCGAAGATGATGCCGCGGTTGTTGATACCAATATTGCACGAGTACTCGCGAGATTTCATGGCCGAACATTGAAAGCTCGAGATGCTCAATTGCTTGCTGATGATTGGGTTCCACAAGGTGAAGCGTGGCTATGGAATCAGGCCCTCATGGATTTGGGTGCAACGATTTGTCGCCCGCAACCTGCGTGCGACGAATGCCCACTTCAAGAAGATTGCTCGTGGCATGGAGAAGGCGTTGATCCAAGTGTGGGGTCGGCTGGCGTGAGCGTTGCTCAAGCAAAGTTTGAGGGCTCAGATCGTCAAGCTCGCGGGCGGCTGATCAAGCAACTCGGAGAATGTGCAGTGCCAATTCACGCGGTTGCAGAGATTATGGATCGCTCGTCAGAAATTGCGATGCGATTGGTGAATGACTTGATCAGTGATGGACTCGTCATTCGTCAACATGACGAACTCACGTTGCCTTAGCTGCGAGTAATCGCGGCAACGATTTCGGCGAGTGCAGCATCGGCATAAGCCCGCATCTCTTCATCAGTTCGATCTTGAATTGGATGAGGCGTGAAGACACGAGCGACATCGGGGAATCCAAGCGATCGTGACTGCGCATCAGCCGCTGAAATGAATTCGGAAGACGCCACAAAGACACCCGGAATTCCGCGACGTTCTAGATCAACGATGTCGTGCACACTGCACGACGTGCAACTGCCTCAATCGGCAAGTGCTTCAATCACCACTTGGCAATTGATGGAAATTTCGTGGCGCAAATCAACCGGCGCCGGCTTGGTGAAAGTTGGCTTTTTGTATCGCTTGACGTCGGCGCCCATTTCAGAGAGTCGCTCTTCAAGGCGATCAATGAAAACATCACCGCGGGCTTTAGAAATATCGAGCAACCCAACAGTGAGGCCGCGCAGAGATTCGGGTCGACCTACTCGTTCAACGGTGGAGGCGCGACGTTCGTTGGTCGGGTCGAGCACAACGCGGTTCATTGAACTAGTCATGGCAGCACCTCTTTCGTCACTGGCTGGCTTCCAACGTCGCCGTTGGCCCATCCACCAATAATGGCAGAGAAAAGACCGGCACCTCCGCCTGCATGCACAAGAAGTAGTCCGCCCGGTCGGAATTTGGGCAAGGTGACACCGTTGAGGCGTTCAGGAACGCCCTCGGCGATACCGCCGGCACCTCTGATGAGTTCGCTTCCAGGAATCTGTAGGCGGGCGTGTATCTCTTCAAGCACTCGCTCGCGATCCCAGCCCGCTTCGGCGTAGACACGGGCGTGCTCGGGCCCCATCACGACAATCGCATCAAAGGCCAAAACCGATTTTGGATTGTGCAGTGTGCGTAAACATGCGGCAAAAGTATTGGTCAGGCTTTCAGGGTCGCGTGCGAGTTGATCAACGACGCAACGCGGACCTTCGCCAGGGAAAACTGTGACGGCATCAACAGTTCGCGACAATCCACGACTTTCGGCGAGCGTCGACCATGGTGAACCGATTTCATCTTCGGCAAAACAGAACGAAAGTTTTCCGGGATTGCCATGTGTTGCACGATCAACTTCGCCCGGACGACCACCACCGATATTGCGGATGATGAGTTGAATCGCTCGACCAATGGTGAGATTGGCGCGGTTGCCTTGTCCGAAAACATTCATACCGCTGTTCATGCCAATCGCACGTGTACCTGGTCCGTTGCACACGATGACCGGACCAACTGGCATCGTGGTGGCTAGCACGCCGTGAATATTGAATGTGTCGTTGCACACTGCTTCGAGGCCCGCAATGACCCACGGCAGGTACTCGGGCTTGCATCCCGCCATCACCGCGTTGATCGCCACTTTTTCGACTGTGATCTCCACGAGGTCGGGCGGAACAATGGCCACAACATCAGTTGGTTGACGAGTAGTGCCAGTGAGCATACGCATCACGCGTTGTTCGGTTGGTGGAACAACTGGAAGTCCATCAGTCCAACCACGATCAAACATTGCTTCAAACTCATCTTCGGCCTCGGCGATATCAACTCGCCGAGCCGAGAGAGTTGTGGCACCAAAACGAACACGCAATTCATCAACTAAATCAGGGTCAACGCTCAATGAGCCACAACCTGGACGAAACGCGCTGAGGTTTGGACCAAGGTCTGTTTGACCAGTGACTCTCTGCCACTCGTCCCGCACCCATCCGACAGTTCGTGCAACCTCGACGCCGTTTTCAATGCGCAATACGGTCGGAACAGTTTCGATGTCGTGATGCCAACTGATTGACAGGTCTGCATCATGAATTGGTGCAAGTGATTCAGGGAATGCTGGATCATCTTGTACATAGACCGTGACTGGAAGCGATCCATTATTGAGTTGTTCAATAACCGGTACGACCATGCGACAGGTTTCGCATTCGCGTTTAATGATGATTACTAGGCCTTCAGGGAGTGCGGGCATTGCCATGACGTTTACTCGGCCAAGAACGACAAGATGATGTCGTTTACTTCGTTGGGCTTTTCAAGATGCATAAAGTGACCCACACCATCAACGAACTCTGCTCGGGCGTTAGGCGTCAGTTCGGCTGCAGCGAATTCGGCGACTTCGACACCCATGCAACCATCGGTGCGACCATGCAAATACAAAAGTGGTTGTGATGGAATTGTTGACGACAGGTCTTGTGCCGATTGCAATGCTGGATCGTTGTAACCAGCACCAAGTGTGGCGCGGTAGAAACCAAGTGCTGCTTGCAAGTTGGCGGGGTCGCGCAAGCTTGGCTTCAGTAAGGCAAGTTCATCAGTTGCATCAAATCCTGGTGACCAATCGGCCCACAACATGTCGATGTACGCAAGATCGTTCGCACCAACGACGAAGTCAGCAAACGGATGCTGGAAGAAGAACATGTACCAACTGCGTTTGATCTGCGCCAGATTCGACAAGAAAGCAACACCCACGGCATTGCCAGGTGGCACTGCCATGGTGACTACTTTGGCGAAAGCATCGGGACGAACATTGGCGGCGATATGGGTAATTACAGCGCCCCAGTCGTGGCCGATGATGACCGAGTCGGCGCCGCCACCGAGGGCATCTCGCAGAGCAAGGGCGTCCATGGCTGAAGCAGCCGTTTGAAAGCGGCCGTCAGAAGGAACCTCAGTGGGGGCATATCCGCGCAAGAAAGGAGCAACCGCCCGATAGCCGGCATCGGCGAGGCGGGGGAGCAAATGGCGCCAGGTATGAGCCGAATCGGGGAAACCATGCAGGCAAATCGCCAACGGGCCGTCATTGTCGAGTCCAGCCGCGAAGTATGAGATGTTGAGATCGTTGGCCAAAATGGAGTGCTGAGTAATCGTGCCCATGGGCAAACGGTACTCGTATGAGCCTGGTGAGGCATACCTCAACTGCGACGAAGGTCACCTACCTTGCCCATTTCATTTACCCCTGTTTGTCATTTAGCGTTCACCTTCATCGGGGGAGATCAAAACATCGATGTCACATTCTTTGGAGTGCGTGGTTCCACGCCTTGCCATGGTGATGACACGAGGCGCTACGGCGGCAACACATCTTGTGTTGGCCTCAGCGCGCCCAATCAACCACCGCTCGTTTTCGATCTCGGAACTGGGTTGCGTTATTGCGGTGACAAGATTCCGGCAACTGGTCCATTCGAAGGTCACTGCTTACTGACTCACATGCACTGGGATCATGTTCAGGGCTTGCCGTTCTTTGTGCCCACACTTCGAGATGGCGCGAACTTCCAAATTTTTGGGCCGACGCAAGAAGACGGCCGATCAGTTCACGATGTGTTTGAAGCTTTCATCAAGCCACCGATGTTTCCGGTGAGCGTGACTTCGCTGCCTGGAACTTTTGTGTTCCACGATGTGGCCGACAGTGATTTTCATATTGCTCAAATGCAAATCAAGAGTCGCTTGGTTCCACACGTTGGAAACACACTTGGTTTTCGAGTGAACTACGAATCGGTTGGCGTGACGTACTTGCCAGATCATCAGATGCCTCAAGACGGTTCAATGGGAATTACTGATGGTGCGCGCGAACTATGTGAAGGCGCCGACTTATTGATTCACGACGCTCAGTACACGCCAGAAGAGTTCACGACAAAGAGCAATTGGGGTCATTGCACCGTTGATTACGCAGTGTGGGTTGCAATTGAATGCGGAGTGAAGAAACTGGCTCTGTTTCATCACGATCCAACGCGTAGCGATGATGCGGTCGATGAGTTACTTGCTGCAGCAAAACGCCGCGGCGAAAAGCATGGTGTTGAAGTATTCGCGGCTTCCGAAAACCAAGTCGTTTCGTTACCTTGCGCCTAGCGCACAGTTTGTAACGGGTCACTCACGATGTGGCTTTGCTGACCAAGCGGTCCGACTGTATTGCCACCACGAATTGTGACGCGACGCATGCGACGTTCGGCGGTGCCGTAATCATCAGACGCGTAATGCATCGTTGCTCGGTTGTCCCACAACAAAACATCGCCCGGCTGCCAGTGATGACGTAAAACAAACTCGGGTTGTGTTGCGTGTTCGTACAACAACTTCAACAAGTTTTCGCTTTCAATACGTGAGTATCCGACGATGTGAGTAGTGAAACCAGGATTAACGAACAGTGCTTTCCTGCCTGTGCTTGGATGCACGCGAACAACAGGGTGTACGACTGGTGGCACCTTTGCGGCATCATCAAACAGCTTTTGTGCATCATCACGCGAGAGTGCTGAATCGAATGGTTCGCCCCAATAGGCGAGTGGCGAGATGCGGTGTACGGCCTCAAGTCCGTCAACGAGTTGCTGCAAGCTCGGGCTGAGGCACTCATATGCAGTTCGCATATCGGCCCACAAGGTGTCGCCACCCCATTCGGGAACGACATCGGCGACTAATACCGAGCCTGCCGGGGGAGTCGCCACAAATGTGACGTCAGTGTGCCAACGAGCGTTCTTGCCACCCTTGGCGCCATCAAGCTCGAGAATTTCGGGATGATCAGGGTGACCCGGAACTACGGGGTGCGCAGGAGTTGGTTCACCAATTGATCGAGCCAAGGCGACTTGATCGGCGTGGCTTAAGAATTGGTCGCGTAAGACGAGTACGAGGTGTTTTTCGAGAAGATCAAGCAATTGGCCTGGGGCCAGGTCGGTCCGGGCATCGCCCAAGGTGAGTTCCGCGCCGAAGGCTCCCGTGAGGGGGCGAATCTTCCAAGTTTCGAGGCTTGTGGGTGGGTTCATGAGCTGGTCAACGAGTTCCTTGATCGGCAGAAATTTTGGATTCCTGACTTCCGACATCAGATTTAATAGTGCTGGTCAGAACACTACAACCTCGAAATCAAGAAATTCGTAAAATATGATGGGAATAGTCGGGAATTAGATATCGTTAGGCATTATGACCGCTCAAATGACCACCCTCGCGGCCGACATTGCCGAGACTGACGCTGCAGGAATTGTCGCTTGGGCGCACCGCGAATTTGGTTCTGGACTCGTGCTCACCGCCAGTTTTGAAGATCCCGTATTGGTGCATCTCGTCGCGACGCACGCTCCCGGAACTCCTGTTGTTTTGCTCGATACGCAATATCTCTTCGCCGAGACTTTGTGGCTCGTCGAAAAGTTGCAGCAGCGTCTGAAGTTTCCACTCGAGATTGTGCGACCGCTTGATGATGTGCAGCCCGACGACCAATGGCAGTTTGATGTCGAGGGTTGCTGCGCTCGTCGCAAGGTTGAACCACTCAACCGCGTGTTGCAAGGTCGCACCGGTTGGATCACCGGCATTCGACGTGTTGACGGACCCACTCGCGCGACAACGCCACCGGTGCAATACGACGATGTTCGTCAATTGACAAAAATCAATCCGCTCATCGCCTGGAGCGATGAAGACGTTGAGGCGTACATCGTGGCAAATGATTTACCGCGCAACCCACTCGTTGAGCGTGGCTACCCATCAATTGGATGTTGGCCATGCACGCGACCAGTTGCGCCAGGTGAAGACAAGCGTGCCGGCCGTTGGGCGGGACAGAACAAAACAGAATGCGGATTACACGTAACGACGAAAGCAACTGCGAATGTAACGACGACGACGTCGGAAGGACAGTCATGACAATGATCGATAGTGGAACACAAGCAACGCCTGCTGAAATCA
>CAIQJP010000039.1 GCA_903872155.1 uncultured Actinomycetes bacterium
AGCACGCTGGTGTTGGCATGGTGACGAGAGCCAACGGGCACAGTTCGAATGTTGAGGCGTTGAAACAGTTCAGGCTCGAAGTGAATGAACAACAACATCCATGAGGTGGTTCCAGGCAGCCAGATCGGGCATGAGATCTTTAGCAAGGTCGACACTGGCTAGGCCTATCGCAGTGGACTGCATCATGACAGCAACGGCGTAGGGATCAACGTCGGACCGCACAACCTTTTTAATCTGTGCCTCTTTGATGATCTCACTGATTTGTGTCAAGAGTTGTCGCTGAATATCGGCAACATGTTTGGCCAATACGGGGTCTTCAAGTGCGGCGGCAAGAACTTGAACACGTTCGGCGCGAGCCTCGACACGATCAGGTTGATTTGGTTGAACAGTAATTTCGTTCAGGATCAACATTGGATCACCAAGATCGGCATCTTTGCTAAAGGCATCGGCAACCAGGTCGGTGAGCGACCGCATCTTGCGAACGAAACGCTCGGCCAACGCAGCGTTGATGAGGGCTCGGCGATTTTTGAAGAACCAATACAACGAACCCGTCGTCATATTGGCATGTTCAACAATGTCTTTCAGACGAGCGCCATCGATGCCATCGCGATCGATCATAAAAAGCGTGCTATCAATTAAACGAAGGCGGATTGCGCTATCGGTGTTTTCCATGCCGCGAGTCATGCTCAAAATCCTACACATTGTGGTTCGAACAATGGTTATGGCAGTATCGGGCATGTCGCAATCTCGCTGGACCACTGCTCAAATTCCAAATCTTTCTGGTCGTACTATCTGCATCACTGGAGCGAACTCGGGTCTTGGCCTTGAGGCCGCCCGCAATCTTGTGGGTGCTGGGGCTCACGTGATCATGGCGTGTCGCAATGTCGAGAAGGCCGAGGTGGCCGCCCAAAGCTTGCGTTCCGGCAAGGGTTCGGTTGAAGTTCGTCCACTCGACTTGGCAAGCTTGGCGTCAATTCGTCGATTCAGTGAGCAGTTGCTGGGCGATGGAATTGAACTTGACGGGTTGATGAACAACGCCGGGCTCATGGCTCTAGACCAAAGTCGAACCGAAGACGGATTCGAAACTCAACTAGGAGTGAATCATCTTGGTCATTTTGCGTTGACCGGCTTGCTACTTCCGTGCCTCATGAAGCGACCACAAAGTCGCATTGTGAACGTGTCGAGCATGGGGCACATCCCTGGCAAAATTCATCTCGATGATCTGATGTGCGATCGCCGGAGGTACAGCCGTTGGGGAGCGTACTTTCAAAGCAAGTTGGCCAACATCTTGTTTACGAATGAACTCGAACGACGATTGCGAGAAACGTCTTCAACGACGATTGCTTTGGCGGCTCATCCGGGAACTGCGCGCACTGAACTTGGCAAGACCGGAACCTCGGCGACCAACTTTGTCATGCGTCGCGTTGCTCCGGTGATGACACGGACAGGGGTTCAAGGATGTGAATCGCAGGTGCGCGCCATGGTGGATCCGAGTGCATCAGGTCGTGAGTATTACGGACCGAAGTATCAAATGTTTGGTGCACCAATTAAGGTCACTCCAAGCAAGCGTGCCCGCAACATGAATGATGCACGGCGGTTATGGGAAATCAGCGAAGAACTGACAGGTGTTAAGTACTCATTCGAGTAGCCCATGGTGTGTCGCAAATGTTTATTTGATATACGTTCGGGTCACATATCCGTCGTAGTCCGCCACCCAAATAGAGTGGCCATCGAATACTGCAGAGACTGGGTTCGTATCTCCGCGTTCAAGATAAATCGCACGATTGCGCACAATCGTGTTGGTTATCGGATCGATCGGCGCAATTTCGCTGTGCGGTGAATCACACAAGAAACATGAGCCTCTGAAATAGGCAACCCACACTTCTTGACCATCAAAGACTAAACCGCGGTATTTGAAGGTACTTGACGAAGCAATGATGGGGCCTGCTAGCCAAGTATTCAAATAAATGGGCTGTACTACATTGTAGTCAAATCCAGTAATCCATAAGTTGTGACCATCAAAAACGATTCCATGAGGCTGACTTGTTACCGAGATACGGTGCCCCGTGGTTTGAGCCATAGTTGTTCGGGCAAAGGCTTCCACAGTATTCGAACCGAAATTTGTGACGAAGATTGAAAGTCCATCGGTAGCCATATTGATTGGATCATCACCGGTAGTTAGTTGAAGAGTTTGAACAACCGATGGAGTTGCCGCAAGTGCGTCAATGCGAGAAATTGAGTCGTTTCCGTAGTTGGCGACATAGATGAATTTCCCGTCCCACAGAATTCCCTTTGGATCGGCTCCCGAAGGAAGAGTAATTGTTGCTTCAAGAGCGAAAGTTTGACGATTGAATTTAGCGACCTTGTCGACGCCTCCTCCGCTGATAGTTGCCCAAATACTGGTGCCATCGAAGGCTATGTCAATTGGAGAAGCACCTGGGAAGGATCGTGGAATGTATATTCCGACCCCTGAAGTGCGGTCGGTATGGTCGATCATTGCTACATAGCGATTGACAGAATGATCTCCTTCATTGGCAACCCATACATATTCCCCGTCAAAAGTTGAACCCCAATTTTGACCACCCGTGTAATACGTTTCGTTCGAGAGCAAATTCCAGTTTTCGGTCGCGACTGGATCGGTGGGAATGGTCGATCCGACTGTTGTCGGAGTAGTCGGTGGAGTAGTTGTCGGAGTTGAAGCGCCAGAAGTTTCGTAGTATCCGAGCACATCAATGAAAATTTCTGCGGTAGGTCCTGTGGCTCCAAGCGCATCAAAATAGATCTCAATTTTTCCTGCGTCAGCACCACTCGTAGGAAGATTGACAGTGACTGCATTGGGGACTGTTTGTCCCGCCGTGAAGTTGAGGTTTGAAGTTGTTGGTGCCCCAGATGCATCTGCGGGTCGAATCGAAATATAGCCATCGGCCCGTGGGTTATAAACCGTGACATTCAGTGAAACGCCCGTTGCGCCAGCGGGAACAATTGATTGGATTCCTGTTGCTGTGGCGATTGAACCGACAACACCTAGGTCCTGCGGAACCTGGGAAACAAATGGTCCGTTGAGGCCAACATTGTTCGGGTCGCGGGTATCAAGTATTCGCACGGGAGTCACTGGAACGAACGCACTGGACGAACCGCCGGTGGCGTGAACTAATCCAATGACCCCTCCGGTAGTTGCGACAAGTGTGATCGCCATGCCGGCAATGAGCCAGTTGATTTTTTGGGCAATTGAACGCAGAGATTTCATGAAGTCCGCCTTTTGATTTATCCCGCTATAACTGCTTGTCTGTCTAACAAAAGTGACGCACAAGAATCAAGGATTAACCGGACTCTTATCCATAACTTGAGACAAATATTGCAGAAAGGGAGGTTCAGGAAATTTCAGGTACGAACTTCGTTGAGTTCAATGCGATTGCCACTTGGATCATGAATAAAAATCTGACGATTCACGCCAGCCATTTCAGGTGCAAGGCGATACTTCAAACCTTTGGCTTCTAAATGGCGAGCGCAATCATTGATGTCAGCCACTGCGAGTGCAAAATGTTGATTGCGATCAATGACTGCATCGGGTCGAACGAAAAGATGCAACTCGTGCGGGCCCATATTGAGCCACGCACCATCAATGGTGAACCCAGGCCGTTCGAACGTTGTGAACCCCAGGCCATCAACGTAGAACGCAAGAGCTTCGGGAAGCGAATGAATATTCACGTTGACATGGTGTATGCCGAGTACTTCCATAGGGCTCAGGCTAATGGCGACAGATAAGTGACTATGAGCCCTAGGGGCTATTGAGGATGGATATGAAGATGACATCAGGGAGTTCCCCTACAAGGACATGGAGGTGTGCTCATGATGAAAATGAAAATAGTGAGTGTTTTAGCCTTAAGCGCAGGCTTGATTGCCTGTGGCGGAGATAGTTCGTCCAACGTTCCGACGCGTGACGAATTAGTGGCGCAAATCGTTGAATCCGGTGGTGTTGATCAAGTGGTTGCTGAGTGTGCAGCCGACGCCCTGTTTAGTAATCTCACCGAAGCAGACCTCACTGCCGTTGTTGCTGGCGGCGATCCGAGCGCAGAAGCTCAAACGGCATTTACTAACGCTGTGCTTGATTGTTTGTCAGGGACCACTGTCACTGAGCCTCCGTCTAGCGACGTGCCAGCGACTGATGTGCCAGCTTCTGGTGTCGAATACTCGCAATGGGCATCCAATGCTTTTGCAACAAGTCAATATGGAGAGACCTCGTGGTCGGCATCTGAGTCAACTGGCGAGCCAAATGTCGTGAAGTGTGGAGACAACGGAATGGCTTGGGCGCCAATGACAACGACAGAAGAAGCAACATTGACCGTGCAGTTTGATATCCCAGTAATTCCCTCGGCGATCAGCGTGGTGCAGTCATACAACCCTGGGGCGATCACGTCCATTGAAGTAGTTGACGTCAATGGAGATTCAACTGTGGTTTATTCGGGAGTCCCGAAAGTTGGGGCAGACTGTCCAGCCACTTCGGCTTTTCCGATTACTGGCGTGACAACAGCTGTGGACGAAGTAAACATCACAATTGACGAAACTGTTTTAGACCTCGGCTGGAGCGAAGTTGATGCAGTTCAATTAGTCGGTGTCACAAAGTAATTACCGTTACATAACGCACAGTTAACGCTGCCGCAGTATGAGTGCTCAACACTTATGTTGCGGTAGCGTTTTGCTATTAGAGCTAACGAAAATTAGGAGTATGTCATGTCAAAAGAATGGGGCCCTCTCGCAGGATTAATCGGAGAATGGCAGGGTCAAGGTGGCCTTGACACGTCGTATTCACACAGCCGCGGCGAAGTGTGGAAGACGCCTTACCTTGAAAAGGTGACGATGAAGCCGTTCGGCCCAGTCGAAAATGGCTCGCAATCTCTGTATGGACTTGATTACAAGACCGCCATGTGGCGCGATGATGAAACCAACCCATTCCACACCGAAGTTGGGTATTGGTTGTGGGACGCGGCAACTGGCGAAGTTCTTCGCGGTTTTGTTGTTCCTCGTGGAATCGTCGTATTGGCTGGTGGTAAGACAACTGCTGATTCAAAAGAATTCACGATGAGTGCCGAACTAGGTTCGTCAAGTTATGCAATTGGTGAAAACACTTACCTCGGTCAGCACGCCAGTACTCGGGCGTACACGGTAACGGTCACCGTTCACGGAGCAGATTCGTGGAGCTATACCGAAAACAGCAGCCTGAAGATGGATCAGTTCCCGGACATTTTCCCGCACACAGACAGCGCAACCCTTACTCGCGTGGCCTGAAATGAAACGCGCGGTCGTTCTGTCGCACCGTGCGGTTGCGCATGAACTAGGAAATATTGGTACTTGGTTTGAACTTCGTGATTACGAAGTCGAGCATGTGTACCGAGAAGATTCACCTGTCTCCCTCGATGATGTCGAGGGAGACGTTCTTTTTGTGCTGGGTTCGCCTCATTCGGTTGCCAACGGTTATTGCCTAGAGCCGGCACAACAAGAAATCGAATTGGTTCGCAAGTGGGTTTCTGGCGGTCGAGAGTTTGTAGGTATTTGCTTCGGAGCACAAGTGTTGGCCTGCGCATTGGGTGGAAGCGTGCGACGAATGGATCAAACTTTTCGTGCATACACCGAAATGACTCTGACACCATCTGCGCACGACGTTGTTCAAGGAAACTGGGCGGTGTGGCATGAAGACGCGATCACTGCGCCAGTCGGTGCTGAAGTCATGGCACGATTACCGCATGCCGACACAATCTTCCGTGTAGGAAATGCGTGGGGCATTCAACCGCATATTGAATTCACGGGCGACATCGTTGAACGTTTAGCAACGACATTCAAAGTTGATACTCCTGATGTTGGCGCGTTAGTAGATGGACTTCGTGCGAATGAAGTCGACCATGTACGCCGCACCCACCAACTGTTGGATTACATCTGTAGCAACCCGTGATTCTGGTGTGGTTTTGTTGCGCACTTTTAGGATGGTGCATTAAACATATTTGCAAAAGTATTTTTCAAAAACCCCTTATTTCATTTGCTTTTTGCCACACCCAACTGGCATACTAAGAACATATGTTCTCACGTGATCTGACACCGAAAACTGCTGAAAGTAGTAGTGGTTTTCTCGTTGCGGGTTTGCGTGCTGCATGGTCAGCGCAGTCTTTGATCGTTGATGGCGACGATGCGATGGCTCGTCTCGTTGAACTTGAAAAAGCGTCACGGTTTATCGAAGCCGCTCGCGCGGAAGTGTTAGCGGAAGTTGATCGCACTGGTGCTTTTCGTGATCACGGCCACACCACCATGGCCGGCTGGTTGCGGGCCGGTATTTCGTACAGTGCGGGTGATGCGAAACATCTTGTGAAAGTCGCGCGCATGGTCGTCGAATTCCCACAGATCTCTGAACGGTTACAAGCGGGCACGATTGGTGTCGCCCAAGTCCGCCGACTGGCTGCCGCTCACGCGAACAAACGAGTCACAGATGAACTTCCTGCTTTCATGGACATGTTGGCCGATCGCGCTCAAGACATGCCATACGAAGATTTCAATTCTGTGATGATCCGCTGGGAACATTATGCAGACGCCGACGGCGCGCACCGCGACAGCGAACGTATCCACGAAGACCGCGACGTTGATTTCTCTGTTGCTGGTGTGATGATGTCGGTGTCGGGCTCGTCGCCTGCTCGCCGGTCTCCAACCAGATGCCACCGAACTGTGAAGTCAGATCGTTGACGA
>CAIQJP010000040.1 GCA_903872155.1 uncultured Actinomycetes bacterium
TCGTCAACCAAGAACTCACAAACATCCTTGGTGGCGAAACCCTCAAGATCACCTACGCCAGTCGTCCACCCACTGTGGTGTTGATGGCTGGTTTGCAGGGTTCAGGTAAAACCACCAACTCGGCCAAGTTGGCTAAGTGGTTCAAGTCGCAAGGTCGTCACCCACTGCTTGTCGGTGCCGACTTGCAGCGTCCTGCTGCTGTTGAACAATTGCGCACACTCGGGCGACAAATTGATGTTCCGGTGTTCAGTGATCCAAGTGATCCGGTTACCACTGCAACACGTGGTCTCGCTGAAGCACGCCGACTTGGCAAAGACGTTTTGATTGTTGACACCGCTGGTCGTTTGTCAATTGACGACGAAATGATGGCGCAGATTCGTCAGATCTCCGATCAGATCAATCCGAACTACACGTTCCTCGTGATCGACGCGATGACTGGTCAAGATGCCGTCAACGTCGCTGAAGCATTTCATAACACCTTGCAAATTGACGGCGTCATCTTGTCGAAGCTTGATGGCGATGCTCGCGGTGGTGCGGCGTTGTCGGTTAAGGAAGTCATCGGTCGTCCCATTGCCTTCGCAAGTACCGGTGAAAAGCTTGACGCATTCGAACAGTTCCATCCCGATCGTATGGCGGGACGCATTTTGGGTATGGGCGACATGCTCACCCTTATCGAACAAGCCGAGCAGGCTTTTGAAAAAGATGCTGCTGAAGAAGCGGCCGCCAAGTTGCTCGATGGCGATTTCACGCTCGACGACTTCTTAGAGCAGATGCAGTCGCTCAAGAAGATGGGACCACTTGGCGGATTGATGGGCATGATGCCCGGAATGCCCAAAGAGTTGAAGAATGCCAAGATCGGCGACGATGAACTGAAGCCCGTCGAAGCCATCATTCGGTCAATGACCAAAGAAGAACGTCGCAAGCCCGAAATCATCAATGGCAGTCGTCGCCAGCGCATCGCGACTGGTAGTGGCCGTTCAATCGCCGAAGTGAACCGTTTGGTCAAGCAGTTTGGTGAGATGCAAAAGATGATGAAGCGCATGGGTGGCATGACCACTGGCAAAAAGGGCAAGCGCAAGATGTCATCGATGGCGGGTCTCGGTGCCCTTGGAGCCGCTGGCCTTCCTGGTCAAGGTGGTGGCTTTGGTGATGGTCTCGGTGGCGGAGCGCCTGGTGGCGGATTCCCTGGTTTCCCGCCGTCACGCTGAGTACGACCAGCCAAGACTTGCCTCGTGGCGTTGGGGAAGGGGTACTTTCGGGTTAGCCTTCGCTGTCTGCCTGGACTGGTTCTAGGCGCTTGAATCAGGAGTTATCGCCGAATGTCAGTCAAGTTACGCCTTACACGTGTCGGAAAGACCAAGCAGCCTCATTACCGCGTGATCGCGAGCGACAGCCGCGCCGCCCGTGATGGTTCATTCCTCGAAATCTTGGGTCAGTACAACCCACGCACCGAGCCTTCGGTCATCAATCTTGACAACGATAAGGCTGTTGCCTGGTTGATGAAGGGCGCACAGCCCACCGAGCGCGTCAAGAAGATTCTTGAAATCTCGGGCGCATGGGCACAGTTCACTGCTGCTCGCGCTAAGTGATTCAGTTGTCATGACTGATCCCAACGAAATTTCTTCGCCAACAGCTGTTGCTGTTTTGACTCATGTCGTTCGTTCAATTGTTGACGATCCCGATGCGGTCAATGTTGCCGAAACCGAAGGTCGCAATCGTTTGCGTCTTGAAGTCAAGGTTGGTCCCGGAGACCTCGGTCGAGTGATCGGCCGTCGTGGTCGTACCGCACAAAGCATTCGTACACTCGTGCGTGCTGCTGCCGCTAAAGACGGTCGCGAAGTCGACGTCGACTTCGTTGACTGATTGTGGTTCACCGAGTTTCCGTGACTGCTGAAAAAACTCCCGAAGGCCTTTTAGAAGTAGGCCGTTTTGGTCGCCCTCACGGTGTGAAAGGGCAGATCTACATTAAGTTGTCGACCGATCGTTCTGAGCGCGTCCAAATTGGTGCACGTCTGTGGGCGGGCGAGTGGTTTGAAGTGTCAGCACGAACTTCAATGGCTAACACTGGAGCAGATCGTTGGGTCGTTGGCATCGTCGGTATCGATGATCGCAATGATGTTGAGCGTCTTGTGAACAAGGTTGTGTGGGCCGAACCGATTGATGACCCAGATGCAGTGTGGGTGCATCAAGTCATTGGCGCACGCGTTGTTGGCACCGATGGCATTGACCGTGGCACTTGCATCGCTGTTCTCAAAAATCCAGCGAACGATTTACTTGAACTTGAATCAGGTGCACTTGTCCCGGTGATTTTCGTTGAATCAGTCGTACCCGATGACGCTGACGGATTTGTGATCACCATTGATCCGCCCGACGGTCTGTTCGAAGTTTTCGAAGACACGAAATAGTTCACATGCGCGTCGATGTTTTCACCATCTTCCCGAGCATCGTGGACAATTTTTGTTCCGAGAGTTTGTTGGGCAAATGTCGCGAGTCTGGATTGCTCGATCTGCGCAATCACGATCTGCGCGAACACACCAGTGATGTTCATCGCACCGTTGATGATGCCCCCTTTGGTGGCGGCGCCGGCATGGTGATGCGGGCCGAACCGATCTTTGCCTCAGTCGAAGCTGCAGAAGCTCCACGACCTTTGTTCTTGTTGAGCCCAGGCGGTCGGCGTTTCGATCAGGCTTTCGCTCACGAGTTGGCGGCTACCCACGAAGGTCCCTC
This sequence comes from uncultured Actinomycetes bacterium, assembly GCA_903872155.1. GTDB lineage: Bacteria > Actinomycetota > Acidimicrobiia > Acidimicrobiales > Ilumatobacteraceae > Casp-actino8. The sequence continues at coordinate 2,728 of CAIQJP010000040.1, forward strand.
GGGCGGGTTCAGCTTGCTGTGTGGCCGCTACGAAGGAATCGATCATCGGGTTCGAGAACACCTTGTTGATGGCGAAATCAGTATTGGCGATGTGGTCTTGTCGGGGGGAGAAGTGGCGGCCTGCCTCATTATTGAGGCCGTGACCCGCCTGTTACCTGGGGCGATGGGAAATGCTCAAAGTCCGGTGACCGAGAGTTTTGGGGCCACCAATCTGCTCGAAGAGCCCCATTTCACCCGTCCCGCTGATTTTCGGGGGTGGGAAGTGCCAGATGTGTTACGGGGTGGTAACCATGCGCAGGTCGAGCGTTGGCGCCTGGCCCAGGCCTTGCACCGCACCATCAGCCAGCGGCCCGACCTCATCGAGGCCCGCGGCGGACTTTCAAATGATGAGCTCGCCCTGTTGGAAGAGTTCCCTGCTATCCCGTATCCTTGACAAGCCGTGACTGCGATCTACCCAGGTCGTATGTCCCTGAAAAGTTCTAAGGAAACCCGTCATGAAGACCACCGACATCGTTGACCTACAACACATCCGCTCCGACATTCCTGTGTTCGGCCCCGGAGATGAACTCAAGGTTCACGTGCGCGTTGTGGAAAGTGGCAAAGAGCGTATTCAGATTTTCCAGGGCAACGTCATCGGACGTCATGGCTCCGGAATTCAAGAGACCTACACCGTTCGCAAAATCAGCTATGGCGTTGGCGTCGAGCGCACGTTCCCTGTGCACACCCCAACCGTTGCCAAGATCGAAGTCATGAAGCGTGGCGATGTACGCCGTGCCAAGTTGTACTACTTGCGTGACCGCACCGGTAAGGCTGCCAAGGTTCGCGAAAAGCGCGACTTCTGATTTCATTGGGAAATCTTTCCCTTCATATCTGTTGTCACGTTTGCGTTCACGACATGAGTGTTGTCCATTGAGTACCGACGATCTCGAAGACTTCGAGGCTGATCGCGAACTCCACCTCGCGCAGGAATATCAAGACGTTGCGGGCATGTTCCGTTTCGCGATTGAAACCGAGCGCCGGTTTTACTTGGCCAACAAAGTTGATGTCAATGTCAAAGGTGACAGCACTCGGCCACTGATCGAAGTGGAATTAACCGACGCATGGGTATGGGACATGTACCGCAAGAGCCGATTCGTCCCGAAGGTACGAATTTTCAGTTTCAAAGACGTGAACGTCGAAGAACTGCCCCAAGAAGATCTGACCGATCTCGACAAGGCGTAGTTAGTCACAACCAAAGTTTCGGAGCGTGGGGCGAAGACCTCGTTGCTGAGTGGTATCGCAAACGTGGTTACGAAATCGTCGAGCGCAACTGGCGTTGCCGACAGGGCGAAGTTGACATCATTGCCAGACGCGATTCGGTGATCGTGATTTGCGAAGTGAAGACCCGAGCCACTGCCGATTTTGGATCGCCGGCGTTAGCGGTTGATGCAAACAAACAACAGCGACTCCGTCGATTGGCCGCTCATTGGCTCAGTGAAAATCCGAGTACTCGTGTATCGGTCCGGTTTGATGTGGCTGCAGTAATTGGTCCGAAGGACAAAGTCGCTCTCGAAGTCATCGAAGCAGCGTTTTGAGCGGCTTTACGCGTGGGTCTTCACTTCGCGGTCCCAGCAGGTGTAATGCCAGTGCCGACGCAGATCGGGGGCTTCGTGAGGTACGGCCACGTTGTGTCCCATGCCCGCAGGAATCTCTTGATGACATCCAGGGCAAATATACGTTTTGCGGGCCTGATAGGGCTGAATACGGCGTACTTCGACTGGTCCGTAGAGGCCTGACCAGATGCTGGGACTCGAGTCGCGTGATTTGGCGCGCTTTTTTGGGGTGGGCTTTTTGCTGGTGGCCATGAGTCAGCCAGTGAATGCCCAGGCGACCAAGGCGATGATTGCAATTGCTGCCGCAACCACAAAGACATAGTCGGCGCGCCGAGCCCGAAATTTCCGATAAGGGTTGAATCCCATACAACTCATTATCGTTCATGACGTGAGCACAACCTCGGATACGCAGAGCAAGAAGTACGAAACACTCCTCGTTGAACGCAGCGGTGGAGTCGTGACGATTACGTTTAATCGTCCCAAGAGCAAGAACGCTGTTAATGGCGTGATGTGGATTGAGCTACTTGAGTTGCTCACCGAGATTCAGCACACGTCAACTGATCGTGTTGTTGTGCTGACCGGTTCTCATGGCGAGTTCTGTAGTGGAGCCGATTTAGTGGCGATGGGTGACGGCAGTGGTCGAGCACATAGTCACTCGTATTACTCAATGCGCGAAGTCACGGGCGTGATTATGGCGCTGTCACGTTTGCCACAACCCACGATCGCCAAAGTGCGCGGAGTTGCAGTGGGTGTTGGATGCAACATGGCACTCGGATGTGACTTGGTTGTTGCTTCAGACAACGCACGTTTCTCCGAGATTTTCTCGAAGCGTGGCATGTCACTCGATGGTGGTGGCTCATGGCTGTTGCCACGACGCATTGGCTTGCATCGCGCTAAAGAACTGGCATTCTTCGCCGACATCATTGATGCCGCTGAAGCCGACCGCATTGGACTAGTGAATCGTGTTGTTCCCGATGCGCAACTCGATGCCTTTGTCGCCGAATGGACCGATCGCTTGATTGCGTTGCCGCCGATTGCGTTGGCTCAATCGAAGCGCATGCTCAATAACTCAATGAATGTCACTCTTGAAGAAGCACTCGATGATGAAGGTGTTGCGCAAACGGTGAACTTCGGAACCAAAGACACTCCCGAGGCCATAGCTGCTTGGATGGAAAAGCGAAGCCCCGTCTTTAAGGGTCGCTGACTCATTTAGTGTGTGCCGATTCACTAGTTTGTACTCAGTGACTCAGCGAACGAAACAACACTCGGTTGACCGATGGGCATTGCGCGCATCAGTTGGTGTTTTCATATTGGGTCTGTCGTTTGGTGGCGTTGATTTTTCTACCGCGAATGCGGCAGTTCCACCGAGCACAACGATTCCGCCAACCACAAACATTCCGATCGACGAACCGGTCGAAGGCGGGGGAGTCATTGACACCCCAACTGATCAGTCGACAACAGTTCCAGCACCCACAAACACGATTCCGGCGAGTTGCTTTATTCCGACGCCGGTGCAAGCAACTTTCGTCGGTCGCTTATCGGCATCCGATCGTCGTACGGCTCGCTTCGAAGTGATGCAGATGCGCGGTGGTTCGCTTGATGGCTATTCGGTTGCCAATCTGGTTGATGTGCAGTACGACGAAGACGTTCGTTATCTCGATCTTGAGCAGAGTTACATCGTTGCCGTCGGTATCGATCAGTCGTCGGGTGTGCTGTATTCAAAGATCCGCGATCCTGAACCGTTGTATGGCGGAAGTCAAGTGGTCGGCGTGAACACTGGTGTGAAGTGTCCAGAGATCGAAGATGCCGTGCGCACGTTGACGATGGACGCACGTTCGGTTGAAAGCGGAGTATTGGCTCCGCTCAAGAATGCAAAAACCAAACTTGGTCGAGCAATTTTGCTGCCGTTTTTGTGGGTGTTTGGTGGCTTATTTGGTCTCGCCACAATTCGTGCATTTGTCGTGACCGTCTACCGCACCGGCAAGCGGGCATGGAGTGGTCAGTGATATGGAGCGGTCAGTAAATCGGACTGGCAATTAGTTATTTCGCAGCGCGAGCAGCAGTGGCTTTGGCTCGCAAGTCTTTAACAGCGAATTCAAGACCTTCGGTGTAGCGGAACAAAGCGGTTCCGGCAATCAACACGTTGGCACCAGCGGCGGCAGCACCTTCGATTGTTGATGGACCAATGCCACCGTCGACTTCAATGTTGACTTGTTCAGATAATCCACGGCGGTCAATGAGTGCCTTGAGCTCGCGAATCTTGGGTTCCATTGATGCGATATACGACTGACCACCGAAACCAGGATTGACCGTCATCACCAGCACCATGTCAACCAAATCAAGAACATGTTCAATGTCGCTCACGGGCGTGTGCGGGTTTAACGCAACGGCGGCGTTGGCCCCCATCGAGTTGATATTGCCCAACGTGCGATGCAAA
>CAIQJP010000041.1 GCA_903872155.1 uncultured Actinomycetes bacterium
ACGCCGATTCCGACGTCAGCCTTTAATAACGCCTCTTCGAGATCGTCCCACGTTTCGTTGGTGATGCCACCACGCGCCCGCACTCCCCCAAAAACGCCAGCCAATGACAATGCCGTTTTGCCCCAACGACTTTTCGGCGGTGCCGGTGGTTCAACGACAGGCGTTTCAACTGCTGAGACTTCAACTACTTCTGTTTCAACAACTTCTGTCGGCGCAGTCGACTGTTCTGGCACAACTGGTTCTGAGATGACTGGCTTGACGCCCGCGCTTTGACCCGAACGTCGATTCAGAACGACAACGCCGAGGCCGAAGACCACAGCAACGACCAACAGGATTAACAAGAGAGATTGCGTATTCATACGGGTTCCTTGTAATTAAGCGGCGCCGCCACCAGAGACCGATGAGGCCTTCTCGGTCACAACTTTTGACGAACCACCAGGTTGCATACTCACACCTAACAAGCAGTCGCCTGCTTCCATGGTGCGCTTTTGGTGACTCACAATGAGCAACTGGGCTTCTTGGCGGAACTCTTGAATGAGTCCCAAGAAGCGGTGCAAGTTGACATCGTCGAGAGCAGCTTCAACTTCGTCCATCACATAGAACGGCGAGGGGCGACTGCGGAATACTGCGAACAAGAAAGCCAAGGCCGTCAGGCTGCGCTCTCCACCTGATAACAAGCTCAGCTTCTTGACGTTCTTTCCGCCGGGCTTTGCTTCAACTTCGATACCCGTGTTCAGTAAGTCATCAGGGTTGGTGAGAACCAGTCGACCAGTTCCACCGGGGAACAAATTGCCAAACAGTTGGGTGAAATTGACACTCACATCGGCGAATGCTGACGCAAACACCGACTGAATTTCGTTGTCGACGGCGGTGATGACACGCATCAATTCACGACGCGTATTGCGCACGTCTTCAAGTTGCTCTTCTAAGAACTTGTGACGCTCTTGCAATTCATTGAACTCTTCGAGTGCCAGTGGGTTAATCGGTCCCATCAAACGCAGTTCGCGCTCGAGGTCACGCGTGCGTGCGGGTGCGGTGATGCCTTCGGGCAGTTCTGGCATTTCGGCGGCTTCAGCAACTTCGGGCTCGACATCAAGGTCTCGGCGCAAAGTTTCGACTGTCGCCTCAAGACGCATCTTGACTTCAGCTTCTTCAACTTCAGAACGACGTGATCGCTCGCGCACTTCTTCAAGTTCGCGCTCGGTAGCCGAACGTTGCTTGCGCATCTCATCAAGATGAGTTGCCAATGCCCGCACTTCATCGCTTTGACGGCGACGCTTTTCGTGCAATACGGCCAAACGCGATTCGATGACATGGCGGTGTGCGTCAACGATGAGAGACAAACGTTCGGTTGCTACGAGAATCTTCTCGATCTTTTCACGATGTCCAGCAGCCTCAGAGCGAGCGACCGCGTCGGCTTCAAGACGTCGTTCAGTTTCGGCCAAACGGGCTTCAATGAACTGCTTGCGTTCAATCAGTCCGGCTGAACGCACTTCAAGATCGCGACGGCGACCAGATAACAATGCCGACTGGGCTTCAAGGGTCGCTCGAGCTTCACCACGTGCTTTGGCTGCTTCAGCTTCGGCTGCTTCTTCTTGTTCGAGTGAAGGAACAAGATGTTCAAGTTCGGCGACGCGCGCCTTGAGTCGATTGAGGCGCTCTTCAATTTCGCCAAGCGTCGGCAATAGTCCTTCGGACTCGGTCGCTGCCTCGCGACGTTCACTTTGAACTCGAGCCAATGCCTCTGACGCTGCAGTAAATGCCGCGTCGTTGGCATCGAGTCGCTTTTGCAATTCGGCTTCACGCGAACGAGCCGACTGCTGTTCGGTTTGGGCGATGCGCACAGCTTCGTCGCGAACGGCCAAATCAGATTTCGAAGTCTCAGCGTTATTTAACGCGACTTCAAGCGCAGCACCCGTGGCTCCGCCACCAGCGACGCCAATTCGCCAGCCAGTTGTGGTGAAGCGATCGCCCTCAGGCGTCACTGCAACCAAACGCGGATCACTCATGACCGCGTCAACAGCAGCGGTCCAGTCTTTGACTTGTACCGACGTCGCGAGAAGAAGGTCAAGAAGGTCGGACACATCTTTGCGAGTTGATCGCACATGGTCGCGAATACGCAACGCACCCGCCGGCACGAGGCCAGTGATGACAACTTCAGACTTGGCACCCAAAGCCAAAACTGCTCCCGATGTTGACGCCGAGCGCAAATGAGCCAACGCACGACGAGCAGATTCGGTGTTTTCAACAACAACAGAAAGTAATGCTTCGCCTAGTGCGGCTTCAACCGAAGCTTCCCAACCTTCGTCAATCACAACGAGGTCGAGCAGTGTTCCGACAACACCCGCAACATCCTTGAGCTTTTCGGCACCGGCACGTGCACGTGCGCTGTCAAGAGCTAGTTGCAATGCCTCACTGCGGGCTTGCCAACGTGCGAGCTCTGATGCAACCGCGTTGCGGGTGGACTGCGCTGTTTCAAGTTCGGCTTCTGCCGACAAACGTCGTGCTTCAGCTTCGGTCACTTCATTAACGAGCGGTACCTCAACGGTTTGTGCACGTTCGCATTCGTTTCGCAGACGCTCAATCTCGGTGACGTAGCGTCCATCGCGCTCAGACAAAGTCTGCATGCGAGCCGACAAACGACGATATTCAGAGTCGGCTGATTCAACTGATGCACGTAACGTACGCAATTCACCACGCACTTCAGCGGCAGCACTCGCCGCCGAGGTCGTTGATGAGATGTGATCAAACAAAGTGGCCGCTTCGTGGCGTTCGCCTTCAAAGGCCGCTTCGTCATTGGCTAGTTCGAGGCTTTCGGGCTCGAGACGCTCCATCGCCGATTCAACTTCGGACAATTCGGTCTTGAGTCGTGAGGCATCGGCTTCAAGGTTGGCCACGACGCCAGAGTCCATCATTGCGCCACGATCACGTTCATACGAACGGCGACGTTCAACAAGCAACATCGAAATACCGCGAGCGCGTTCACGCAATTGTTCAACACGAACGAGTTCATCACTCAGTCCGCTATCGCCACGTGCTGAAAGTTCGGCCTCGGCAGCCATGACATTGGTATCTAACTCGGCTAAAAGACGACGCAATTCGTTTTCTTTGTCTCCGGCGTTCGTTCGTTCAACGGCCAAAGCCTCGAGACGACGACGGAAGGTGGTGATTTCACGACCTGACAAGAACAAACGCAAAGCATTGAGTTCGGCAACCAGATCGCCGTGGCGGCGAGCTGCTTCGGCCTGGCGCTCAAGTGGACGCAATTGTCGGCGAACTTCACGCAACAAATCTTGAACGCGCAACAAAGAAGCTTCAGTCGCTTCGAGACGGCGTTCTGCCTTTTCTTTGCGCTTGCGGAATTTCAAAACTCCAGCAGCTTCTTCGATGATTGAACGACGATCTTCGGGACGAGCGTTCAACACTGCGTCAATTTGACCCTGGCTCACGATGACGTGTTGCTGACGACCGACGCCGGCATCAGACAAAAGATCTTGAACGTCGAGCAATCGGCACGACACGCCATTGATGGCGTATTCGCTTTCGCCAGTGCGGAACAAAATACGACTGACACTGACTTCCGAGGCATCAAGCGGTAACAGACCTGATGAGTTGTCGAGCGTCAAGGTCACTTCAGCGCGACCTAATGCGGCCCGCTTGGCGGTACCAGCAAAGATGACATCGTCCATCTTCTGGCTTCGAACAGCACTTGGGGCCTGGGCACCAAGTACCCACGCGATGGCGTCAACAACGTTCGACTTTCCAGAACCATTAGGCCCAACCACGACCGTGACCCCTGGTTCGAGGTCCATGACGGTGGTATCGGCGAATGACTTGAAGCCTTTGAGAGTAAGAGATTTAAGAAACACGGCGTCACGACCTTAGTTCACCGAGGTGCCTGGGTCCCCCGTCGATCAGATCAACTAGACCCGAATTCAGCGTTGACAGACCTTGCACCAACTCGTGGTCCGTCCCCCGATAGCCGAACTCGTGATTGTTCCCTTCCCGCAGGTCAGACAGGGCAAACCAGATCGGGCATACACCCGATGTTGGTCTTGGAAACTCCCCGCGCCCCCGTCGAGATCAACATATTGGGCATCCCCCAAAGTCGAGCCTCCTTGATCGATGGCCGCGCGCAAAATTTCGTGCAATGCGACGTGAATTCGCGCCGATTGAGCCGGACCAACGTCCCGAGCCGGGCGGCGAGGATGGACCTTGGCTCGGTGCAAGATTTCGTCGCCGTAAATATTGCCGATCCCCGCGATCAGATGTTGATCAAGCAAAGTCGCTTTCACCGCCCGAGCGGTCGTCCGCAAGAGTTTTCGTAGCTCGGCCAAGGTCAGCCCGTCAACGATGGGGTCACGACCAAGAGCCGCAAGTTCGGGAAGGACGTGCGTTACATCGGCGGGGTCATAAACCACGACTTCCCCGAAAGTTCGGGGATCAACAAATCGAAGTTCATTTCCGTCGTCAAGAGTCATCACAACGTGACTGTGAGCAGGGCGCTGCGATCCGACCGCATCGATCAGCACTTGACCACTCATGCGCAGGTGGATCATGACCGAGTCACCCGAACTCAAGGAACACAGCAAATACTTGCCTCGTCGTTGCGCTTCAACGACACGTACACCAGTCAGACGAGCAATCACTTCCTCGCGAGAAGTGCGGCGAACAGAACGTTCACGACCGACTTCAACTTTGGTAATTCGACGACCAACAAAATGTTGCTCAAGTCCGCGGCGGACCGTTTCAACTTCGGGAAGTTCAGGCACGACCGATATCAACGCCGCGGGCGTGCAACACCGAGAGTGCCATGGTTGACGCTGCTTGCGCCGCCGCCTTTTTCGTCCGACCGTTTTCACAACCGACTTCAACGCCATTCACGATGACCTTGGCAGTGAATGTTGGTTCGTGCGCGGCACCAGTCTGTTCAATTTCGACCAAAGGAGGTCGCGAATATTCACGCACGCATACCCGAATCAAATGGCTGCGGGCGTCAAATTCGTCAAGTCGATCTGCCTGACTCATGACGCGGTCGCCCATAATTTTGATAACAAAAGATCGGGCTTTATCGGGACCGCCATCGAGATACAAAGCACCAATGAAAGCCTCGAGTGCATCAGCCAAAATTGAACTCTTCTTTCGGCCACCAGCCGACAGTTCACCGGCTCCGAGTTGAATCCATTGACCAAGTTGAATCTCTCGTGCAATGTCAGCCAAAGTTTCGGCATTCACTAACGATTTACGCAGATCGGTGAGTTCGCCCTCATTCATCGTGGGGTGAGCTTGATAAATGCGATCGGTGATCGTCCATTGCAAAATGGCGTCACCTAGAAATTCAAGGCGTTCGTTGCTTGGGTTGCCTGGATGCTCTGCACACCATGAACGATGCGACCGTGCTTGCCGCAACAACGATGTATTGGTAAATGCATGGTCGGCGTTCTCACGAGTCCAAACTTCGATATCTCCGCCCGTGAATTCGCTACGTTTTTCACGGCGTTCACGACGAGTTGTTTTCGGTTTGAACTTATTGAGCAATTTCCGAGATGCGGCAAAGCCCGCCATGAGCAATCAGCCCTTTTGGCCGTGCGCCAAAACGTGTGCGTACACAAAGTCGACCGCGTCGCGAACCGTCTTCAAGTCAGCCAAATCTTCGTCTTCAATACGGAAACCAACGGTGCGCTCACTCAACTCTTCTTCAAGTGCATCAACTAATTCTACGAGTGCCAACGAATCAGCATTGAGATCGTCTTTGAACGACTGACCTTCCGAAATGTTTTCGGGATCAATTTCAAGAATGTCGACGAGCTGATCGCGAACAATCGCAAAGATCGCGTCACGATCAAGGGGTCCGTCTACTACATGGGTCTCAGCGGGCACGATGTCCTCCAGGTCAACTAGCTGTTACGACGATGATAACTGCGGCAACAACTCAGAGTGAGCGTTATGCGCCGTTGATGGCTCGGCGAATTTCTTCGACGATGCCACATTGCACCATGTCGGAAGCGACTTTGATGCCATTAACCATCGCTCGGGCCGATGATGAACCATGGGAAATGATGCACACACCATCAACACCGAGCAAGATCGCTCCACCCGTGCTTTCGGGATCGACACTTTCGTACAAAGGCAACAACGCTGGAAATAATGCGTCGGCGTGGGGTTTGTATTCTTCTTTAGCTGCGAAAGCCGCCATCAAAGCCTTGATCAGCGTTTTCATTCCGCCTTCAAGTGTTTTCAAAACAACATTGCCAGTGAAACCGTCGGTCACCACAACATCAACATTGTCTGACATCACGTCGCGACCCTCAACATTGCCAATGAAATTGATTCCGGTTGCATTCAGCAATAATTCATAGGCCTCTTTACGAAGCGTGTCACCTTTGCCAGGCTCTTCACCGATCGACAGCAACCCGACTCTCGGGTTTTCAACGCCGTAACGATGATGTGAATACACCGAACCCATAATTGCGAATTGCACAAGCCATTCGGCCTGAACTTCAGCGTTAGCACCAGCATCAAGCAAAACCGTCGGACGTCCACCCGGAACCGGAATGGGTGTTGCGATCGCTGGGCGATTGACATTTTTGATGCGACCCATACGCAACAACGCTGAGGCCATCGTGGCTCCGGTATTGCCTGCAGAAATCATCGCCGATGCTTTGCCATCACGAACTGCTTCAGCAGCGCGAACGAGAGTTGAATCTTTCTTGCGACGAACTCCAGAGGCCGGGTCGTCACCCATCTCGATGACTTCAGAGGCAACAATCAGTTCAAGGTCGCCGCGTCCTTCTAGACCTTCGGGACCGACAAGAACAATGGGGATACCAAGTTCAGCGGCTTGCAATGCCCCAGCAACAATTTGGCTGGGGGCAAAATCTCCGCCCATGGCGTCGACGGCGATGGGCAACATAAAAATCTCAGACGAAGAATTGTCAGTCGATGTCTGGATCAGACTTCGATTGCAACGCGGTTCTTGTACCAGCCACATGCCTTACACACGGTGTGTGGCAACTTGGCTGAACCACAACGCGGGCACAAGCTGCGCGACGGGGCTTCAAGTTTCCAGGCTCCAGCCTGATGGCTGTGGCCTTTCATTTTCGATTTTTTTCTTTTCGGAACGGCCACGGCGCACTTCTCCTCGTAATAGCCCTTTGAGATTAGCGGTAATGAGCCGAGATCCCCACCCCCAGCAGGCAACTCTCTCGGAGATCTCTCAATTATTCGCAGAATTATTCGGGTAACTGGTCCCGCAGGGCGTCAAGAGCAGCCCATCGGGAGTCAATAACCGGGGCGGCACAGCCACATTTTTCAACGTTGAAGTCCACCCCGCAGGTCGGACAGAGCCCCGCACAGTCGATTCGGCACAGCGGGGCGTCGGGCAGTTCGATCAAGACCGTTTCGCGCACCATGGGAGCCAAGTCAATCTGGTCGTTATGTATCGCAAAGGCATCAGGGTCGGTCACCACAAGCTGATAGAGCTCGTGAACCTCTATATGAAGCACCGAACCCACTGGTTGTAGGCATCGCCGGCATTCACCATGAAATTCGGCCTCAATGTGCCCATTGACGACAATCCCGTCCGACAGGCTTTCGCATTGAACTTCAACTGTGATTTCGGTACCAGGAACTAAGCGCTGATCGTCAATGTCGAGGACGCTCGGCAATATCGAAATTTCAACCTCTTTGGCCGTCCCGGGACGCCGCAGCATCTCGAGGGCATTGACCAAAAGTGGGTTTCTCACCGGCCGGAAGTGTTGTCTTGGTCGAAGAAAATCGCCCCAGAGTCATCTGAATATGACTCAATGACGGGCTCGTCACTGAGCGAAAGCGAGCCTTCTTCTTGACGTTCGCCAATTGCCAAACGACGACGGCCTGTCGCAACCGTCTTCACCAATTTGTCGAGAAGAATCTCAAAACTGGCGAGGCGTTGATCGAGGAAATCTTCCATCTCGTTCTTGACACGACGAGCGTCATCGTCGGCGGCTTCAGCAATTTGGCGGGCACGTTGTTCGGCGGCACGCACGACTTCGGCACGTTGTACGAAGCGTTCAGCCTGAACCTTGGCTGCTTCGATGACTTCATCAGCCTCACGACGAGTACGCGCGATGAACTCATCGCGTTCTTTCATCATCCAGCGGGCTTGACGCAATTCATCGGGCAAACGATGAAGAGCTTCTTCAAGAATCTCGATGATTTCATCGCGGTCAATACGAGGTGTTGAAGACAACGGCATATTTGGTGCCGTCGCGATGATGTCGATGGCTCGGCGCAACAAAACGCCCGAATCACCGATCTGCTCGTTGACCCCGCGGTCGTATGAGCCGGTGTCGTCATCAAAATCGTCGAAATCTGGTTTCATGAGTTTCTTTCAGAGCTGGGTCGGTGATCTGCCGCAGGCTCTCCAAAGATACCCGCCAAAGCAGTGGCGACTGGAGCAGGGACTAAATGGCTGACCTGTCCGCGGTGCTGGGCGATATCGCGAATAAACCGACTACTGATGAATGACTGCCCGTGATGACACGGCAAATAGACCGTACGCACGCCTGATACCGAGTAATTAGTGTGAGCCATTTGCTGCTCAACCTCAAAATCTCCGGGCGTGCGCAGACCTTTCACAATGAAATTGACCTTCTCGGCCCGAGCGGCGTCAACGGCCAAACCAGGATGCGCAGCCACCCTCACCGTCGGCAAATGGCTGACACAAGCCCGAACAAGCTCAACGCGGCGATCGAGATCAATGAGCCCACTCGGCTTTTGCGGGTTATGCATGACGGCGATGACAACGGAACCAAAGAGTTCAACTGATTGTTCGACCACATCTAAATGGCCGTTGTGAAACGGGTCAAAACTGCCCGGATACAGAGCCGTGAGAGCAGATGAAGCAACCATGCAGTTCTTACGGTAGCGGTTTTAGTCATCGGTGCGTTGCAAAAACGCCACCCACGCTCGCCCGTATCGTTTTGAGCGGATGGCTTCCCAGCCCTCGAGCGGCTGGATTTCGCGGCCACTTTCGGTGACCACTACCCCACCTGGTGCGATGACAAGGATGAGAACTGTCAAGAGATCGGTCCAACGATCAAAATCGTATGGTGGGTCGGCCAAGACCAAGTCGACATTGCGCAGTGCGACAACATTTGTCATCACATCGCCCGACAAAACTGTCGTGTTATCGGTGAGTTGCAGCGTCTTGATGTTGTGACGAATCGAGTCGAGAGCTTTGCGGTCTCGTTCAAGAAACGCACACGACGCAGCCCCACGCGACAGAGCCTCAATCCCCATGGCCCCGCTTCCAGCAAAGAGATCAACAACCTTGGCGTCTTCAACCGCACCGAGACTGACCAACGAATTGAAAGTGGCTTCACGTGCACGGTCGGTCGTTGGCCTGGTTCC
>CAIQJP010000042.1 GCA_903872155.1 uncultured Actinomycetes bacterium
CGTCGCACGGGCGGTCGACTTGATTGGGACAGCGTGAACTCCGATCATGCTGGTGCTGTATTACTTCTCGCCTATCCCGATCGTCTCGCAATGCGTCGACAACCTGGGCAGTATCAAATGCGCAATGGTTCGGCTGCTTGGTTTCGACCCAACGATCAACTTGCGCATGAAATGTTTGTTGTCGCCGCCGACCTTGATGGTGATCGCAAGAATGCGCGCATTCGTTTGTGTGCGGTGGTTGATGAATCAACTATTAATCAAGTTCTCACTCACGATGTCGTTGAAGAGCGCGTCACATTGTGGGACAAAGAACGCAAAGATTTTGTTGAGCGAGTCACCGTCAAACTTGATCGAATGCGTTTATCTGAAGAAACCCGTCGACCTTCACCGAATGATTCAACGGTGTCGGCGATCATGGAATATTTGGTGCAACAGCGTTTGGCACCATTGCCGTGGACAAATGCAACCAGCGAACTGCGAGCACGAATTTCATTCTTGCGACGAGAAATTGGTGAACCGTGGCCCGACTGGTCGGACAAAGCATTAATCGCCACATCCGAAGAGTGGCTCCGTCCCTATCTCGCCGGCATGACATCAATCAACGATGTCAAAGAACTCAACCTTGGCATGTTGTTGCGTTCTCAACTTCCGTGGCCAGAAGGTGGGCAGATTGATGACCTTGTACCGAGCACTCTTGAATTAGCTTCTGGTCGATCGTTGTCGATTGATTACGCCAGTGCTGTCAAAGAAGGAACTGCCCCTGTCGTGCGCGTGCGGGTTCAAGATTTGTTTGGCACCAAGACTCACCCGACTGTTGCTGGTGGTCGTGTCGCACTAGTACTTCACTTGCTCTCGCCAGCCGATCGACCGATTCAAGTCACCGCAGATCTACCTGGTTTTTGGTCGGGATCATGGAGCGATGTGAAGAAAGATATGGCTGGTCGTTATCCCAAGCATCAGTGGCCCGATGATCCAGCAAATGCCGATCCGAAGCGAATGAAAGATCGCTGATGATCGCGACGGAAATTGCTAGCCTTCCCCTGTACATGGTTGGCGTGTGCACATTGCTCGCGTTGATCGGTTCAAGTGTTCAAGGTTCGCTTGGGTTTGGACTTGGCATGCTCACTTCGCCGATCTTTGCAATGATCGACCATTCATTCGTCCCGGTCGCAATGATGTTGGCGGTGATGCCGTTGACCTTCGGTGTTGCCTTTCGTGATCGCAAGTTCATTGATGCGAGTGGTTTCAAATGGGCGATCCTTGGGCGCTTTCCCGGAGTGTTTATCGGCATTGTTGCGCTGCGCGCGATGAACAAAGATGCCTTGGCGTATTCGGTCGCAACTTCGGTCACGATCGCGGTCATCATTTCGATCATCACCACAAAACGTGGGCAGGTTGTCCCTACGAACGCGACCACACTCACAAGCGCTGGGTTCGCGAGTGGATTCATGGGCACGGTGACATCCATCGGCGGACCACCGATGGCTCTCGTCTACAAAGATGGAGACCCGCGTACGGTGCGCGCAACACTGGCGGCGTTCTTCAGTATCGGAGTCGTCATCACCGTTACGGGGTTTGTCCTGTCGGGAGAAATCGGCCGACATGAAATTGCATTAACTCTTGTCATTCTTCCGGGGGTCATTGCAGGACTACCGGTTTCATCCCTTCTTGGAAATCGCATCTCACCCGAGATCATGCGACCCTTGATTTTGGCGATCTGTGCGTTGTCGGCAGGCTTGCTCTTTCTCCAAACCGCGTTATAAACGGCTGTTGTTAGCCCTCCATTGGCTATGCAGTCCCTGTTCATTCGGCGTAGCGTGAAGGTATGCCCGAGTTTGATTTCACCGAAATTTTCCCCCTAGGTAAAGACACCACTCCCTACCGATTGGTCACCACCGAAGGTGTCAGTACTTTTGAAACTCCTGAAGGAACTTTTCTCAAGGTTTCACCAGAAGCAATTACCCGCATCACTCAAGAAGCCATGCGCGACATTGCGCACTTCTTGCGTCCTGGCCACCTTCAACAATTGCGCAATATTCTCGATGATCCCGAAGCCAGCGACAACGATCGCTTCGTTGCACTCGATCTTTTGAAGAATGCGACAATTGCTGCGAGCGGAATTTTGCCGATGTGTCAAGACACGGGTACCGCAATTGTGAAGGGCAAGAAAGGTCAGTTCGTTTTCAGTGGCAACGGTGACGAAGAAGCAATTGCTCGCGGCGTGTACAACACGTACCTCACAAGCAACCTTCGCTATAGCCAGATGGCTCCGCTCACGATGTACGACGAAGTCAACACTGGCAACAACTTGCCAGCCGAAATCAAGATCAGTGCAGTTGATGGAGACGCCTACAAATTTTTGTTCATGGCCAAAGGTGGCGGCAGCGCCAACAAGAGCTATCTCTTTCAAGAAACGAAGGCTTTGCTCAATGACAAGTCTTTGTTCCCTTGGCTCTTTGAAAAGATGAAGTCACTCGGAACTGCTGCTTGCCCGCCCTATCACCTTGCAGTTGTTATCGGTGGAACATCGGCCGAACAAGCAGTTGAAACAGCCAAGCTTGCGAGCGCGCGTTATTTGGACACGTTGCCAACAGCAGGCAGCAAGCTCGGTCACGCATTCCGCGATCTTGATATGGAACAACGCATCTTGAAGTTGTCGCAAGAGACCGGAATTGGCGCACAGTTCGGCGGAAAGTATTTCTGTCACGATGTGCGCGTGATTCGCTTGCCACGACATGGCGCATCATGTCCAGTTGCAATGGCGGTGTCATGCTCAGCCGACCGACAAATGCTTGGCAAGATCACCAAAGACGGAATCTTCCTTGAACAACTCGAAACCGATCCCGCACGTTTCTTGCCCGAGGTAACGCACGACGATTTGCAAGACACACCGGTCGTGCAAATTGATCTCAATCAACCCATGAGTGCGATCCGTGCCGAGCTGGGCAAATACCCAGTGAAAACTCGCGTCATGTTGACTGGCCCGCTTGTTGTTGCACGCGATATCGCGCACGCCAAACTCAAAGAACGTATTGATGCCGGACTTGGTTTGCCCGACTACATGAAAGACATGGCCGTCTATTACGCCGGCCCAGCAAAGACCCCCGAAGGTATGGCGTCTGGTTCATTTGGCCCAACCACGGCTGGTCGCATGGACAGTTATGTCGACGAGTTCCAGGCCAATGGTGGAAGCTTTGTGATGTTGGCCAAGGGCAACCGATCAAAGGCCGTCACCGATGCCTGCAAAAAGCACGGTGGTTTCTACCTTGGGTCGATTGGTGGACCTGCGGCTCGCCTCGCCCAAGACTGCATCACCAAAGTTGAGGTCTTGGAGTATGCCGAATTGGGCATGGAGGCCGTGTGGAAGATCGAGGTTCAGGACTTCCCTGCGTTCATCGTGGTTGATGACAAGGGCAACGACTTTTTTGACCTGGTGAATAAGCCTTACGGGGGCACTCCAGTCAGCCTGAAGAAATAACCCACCCATTTCACCCACTTTGGAATATGGCTACCGCTAGGCGGTAACTATCTTCCAAAGTGGCGGAAAATGGACAGCGTTATGGGCGGGGGTCGAGGAGGGTTGAGAGGCGGAGTTCACCTTCTCGGGTTTGACCGCCATCACGCAAAAACTTTTCCATCGCTTCACGCGCCCCTGGTCCACCCAACGTCGCACTGAACGCATTTCCTTCGGCCAACAAATCTTGCGGGACTTCTTTTTCGGCACGAATCACCGAGGCCTTACCCGCAGCAATCGCATGAGCGGGGAACGACGCGATTCTTTTAGCCATCCTCTCCACGAACGGCCACAACTCGTCCTTCGGCAACGATCGGTTCACCCACCCATATCGCTCGGCATCTACTGCATCAAAGTCATCACAGCCCAACACCACTTCGAGCGCGCGTGATCGACCCATCAGACGAGCAAGACGTTGCGTTCCACTTCCACCAGGAATGATCCCAAGTCCAACTTCAGGTTGATTGAACACTGCACCCGGGTGATCTCCATGAGGCAAGACGGCGAAACGCATATCGCAACTCAACGCCAATTCACTTCCACCGCCACCCACACGACCTTCAATGACAGCAATCGTCGCCTTAGGCATCGTACGCAGCGTCTCACACATCACGTGATAAGGATTCAATTCAGTCGCAGGAGGAGTTCCTGTTGGGAAAGTCAAAATCGCTTCAACATCAAAGTGAGCGATAAAGAAATCTGGGTTCGCTGACGAGATAAGAACGACTCGTATTTCATCATCAACGGCAAGATCGCTAATCACTTGCATCGTTTCAAGAAAGAAATCAAATGTGAACAGATTGATCGGCGGACTATTCAGCACGATCCGCGCAATTCCGTCAGCCTTAGTTACAGAGAGACCTGTTCCCATTGATTTCCCCCATCAATAGATATCGCCTGATTTGTAATGCGATTACTTAAGAAGTGATTTCACCATTGCGCGAGTGTTAGCAACTTCATCTGGTGTCGCACCAAATTCAACAGCCGCAAAATCGGTGACTCCAATGTCAGCCAAAGCCATGATGCGATCGGCAACTTCGGAAGCACTTCCGATAATTGCGATATCGGCCGGACCAGCAGCACCTTCTTTGTCGAGCATCGCGCGATAGCTCGGCAACTGTCCGTACACCACGAATACTTGCGCTGCACGTTGCAAGGCTGCTTCACGATCGTTCGTCACACACACGGGCAATGCGGCGATGACGCGAGTTGAATCGCGGCCAGCTTTTTCAGCCGCTGCCTTCAAAGTAGGAATGGTGTGATTAGCCAAAGTCTGAGGACCAGTGCACCACGTAAGTGTTCCATCAGCAAGGGCGGCCGTCACCTTGAGCATCTGCTCACCGAGAGCAGCGATCACAACATTGGGGCGAGTTCCGCCAGGCACGCTGACTCCTCCATTGACGTTGAATGCTTCACCAGCGTGTGCAACCGGCTTGCCTTCAAGCAACGGCATCATCACTTCGAGGTACTCACGCATGTGACGCACGGGCTTATCAAAGCTCATACCCCACATCGACTCAACAACAATTTGATGACTGAGTCCAATACCCAGGCACAGACGTCCGCCAGCAGCAGCATTCACTGTAAGGGCCTGCTGGGCCATCATCATCGGGTGACGCGGATATGTCGGTACAACGCTTGTTCCGAGTTCGATACGCGGAACTTCACGACCAATGACGGCCAATGCAGTCAGTGCATCGTGACCGAAAATTTGCGGAGCCCAATAGCTCGCAAAACCATCGGCTTCGGCCCTTCGAGCCTCGGCCACCATGGCATCAATTGTTCCGTCGTTTGAAGCTCCACCAAAAATTCCTATGCGCATGGGCTAACCATAACCCCAAAATGGCACGACAGAAGTACTGAGGATTAAGCGAGGCTGACGAGTTCTAGCCAGTCATGGCTGAAGTAGTCAACCTGACCATCAGGCATGAGCAATACCTTGGTTGGCTTGAGATGCTCCACAAATTCGGTGTCGTGACTCACGAAAATGATGGCACCCTTCCAACCCGACAATGCATTTGCGACGGCTTCACGACTTGAGGGATCAAGGTTGTTCGTTGGTTCGTCAAGTAACAACAAATTGTTACGACCGACCATCAACATCGCGAGTGCGAGTTTTGTCTTTTCTCCGCCCGACAACGTTCCAGATTTCTGGTTCACTTTGTCGCCAGATAATCCAAACATTCCGAGCAAAGCTCGAAGCTGTGTCTCCGTGAGCGAAACTCCGGCTGGAACTTCGCGACGAATGTTTTCTAAAAGAGTGGCATCAGTATTGAGGTTGTCATGTTCTTGGGCGTAGTAGCCACAATTCACCTGGTGACCAAATGAGAAATCTCCAAGATCGGCCTTGGTCTCTCCTGCAAGAATTCGCAGCAAACTGGTTTTACCTGCACCGTTCAAACCAAGTACTAATAAACGTTCACCACGACCGAGGTCGAAGGTGACATCTTCGAACACCGGAGGTCCGCCATAACCCTTGCACAAATGTTTGGTTTCAATCACTGTGACACCGCATGGTGGCGGATCGGGAAACTTCACTTGTAAAACTCGTCCGCCCGTTGGCGCAACGACTTTTTCGCCTTGCAAACGATCAATACGCTTTTCAATGCTGTGAGCCATCGCAGCCTTCGTTGCTTTCGCACCAAAGCGATCAACGACCGTCTGAAGACGATTGATCTCTTTCGACTGCAACGCAGCCTTCTTAATCATGCGCTCTTCATCTTCGGCCCGCGAACGTCGGTACTGGCTATACGTGCCTTTGTACTCAACAATATGACCCGTTGCATCTTCGGCATCACGGTCTAAGTGCAAAACACGAGTAATGGCTTCGTCTAGCAAATCAAGGTCGTGGCTAATCACTAATAGTGCGCCGCGATATTGACGCAAGAAACCAAGCAACCAAGTCTTCGCATCAATATCTAAGTGGTTAGTCGGTTCGTCAAGCAACAACGCATCACTCCCAGCAAAGAGGATTCGCGACAGTTCAACACGACGTCGTTCTCCACCAGACAACACACCGACGGGAAGATCTAAACGTGCACCACTCATTCCGAGCCCCGCGGCAATACTGCGGGCTTCACTCTCAGCGGCGTAACCACCCTTGATAGAGAATTCTTCTTCAGCCTTGCTGTAACGCGAGACATTGCGCTCGCTCGCATCTTCTTCCATCGCGATACGCAACTTTTCAAGCCGCATCAAATCGTCGTCGATGTTGCGGCCAGACAAGATATGAGAAATCGCGGTACGTCCATCGTAAATACCGGCGATTCGTGGATCTTGTGGAAGGTAGCCAAAGCCACCTTTACGCATGATCTTTCCGGCGATCGGTTCGGCCTCGCCACCCAATACTTTGAAAAGCGTCGTCTTACCCGCTCCGTTACGTCCAACGAGTCCGACCTTGTCCTTAGGCATAACGGTGAAGGTGGCGTTCTCGACAACGAGACGACCACCAATCTCGACCGAAAGCGTTTGGACCTGAAGCACCCCTCAAGTGTGTTGGTTCAAAACGCCATGCGCAACCACCGTGACAGGTATCCGCGACTTATATTGCTGTTTACGGACCAGTTGTCGTTGGAATAGTTGGCGCAAGTGTCGTTACTGGCGTAGTAGAAGTTGAAACAACGGTAGTTGAACTAGTTGGCACTGATGAGGCGGTATCAACAATTGACGTTGATGTTGAGTCAACCAGTGTCGTATCAACAACTGTTACCACGGGTGGAGCATTCGTGAGCGGAGCATCATCTTTGAATTCAACCTTGAGACACTCACCAGGATCTCCCCCAGGGGCATTGCCCAACACCTGAATAATTGAATCCATCAACAAAACATTGCCTGCATCGACCGGATGGATCCCGTCCTTCCACAAGGTTCCGGGAGTCTTTGAAATTTCGCGCCAATCAACAAGCCACAAATTGTCCCGCGTCTTCACTTCTTCTTCAATGACAGCGTTGACTTCTTGAATAAATGGCTTGTACTCCGTGGCGGTGAGAATAATCACAGGTCGTGGGGCCAGTTCATCAAGAATCTTGTCAAGATATTCCTTATAGACGTCTTGCTTCTTGCCATAATTCGTCCCGAGAAATAGCACCGCTGCATCAAAGCCTTGTGGCAACTTTTTCTTCACAATGCGCAAGCCCAAGTCAATGAAACGTCCTCGTTCGGCCTCAACAGCAACTTGCCAACCCAGTGGAACCAAGCGATCACAAGCCATATTGCTGTAGCGACGAGATACCCCAGCAAAGATTGAATCACCAATCATCAAGAGTCGTGGTCCATTGGAAAGTTCACCAACTGTCAGTGGCCGACTCTCTACCGGTATTGAAGTTTCGCTTACCGAATTAACAGCTGTTGTTGACACCTGATCTGGCAAATTTCCGATACCAGCAACGGTTCCATTAACTGCCGTGGTTGTGGCTCCATCAGAACCAGACGAGCCACAAGAGACAGCTGCGATGAGCAAAACAGCGAGAACGGAACTGCGGCGCAAGTTATTTCGAGAAAATCTCATTGAGCATTGCCCTGTTCGCGAATCGCCTTGAGTTCATCACGAATAGAAGTCAGCAAAACCACATCGGGTGTCGGTGGTGCTACGGCCTCAGTTCCCGTGGCTTTGTTGTACGCCTTCAACATCAAGAAGAGAACAAATGAAATTGAAATGAAAGTGACTGCAACAGTCAAAAAAGCACCGAAGCGAATCTCGGCATCATTGACATGGAGGATGAGAGCATCATCAAAATTAGGAGTTCCAAAAGGAATTGCCACGATCGGCATCACAACTTCTTCGACCATTGCTTTAACGAGGCCCGAAAATGCTCCACCGATGACGAAACCAACCGCAATGGCCAGCAGGTTTCCCTTATTAATGAAGTCACGAAATTCTTTGAAAAGTTTGGTTAATCGAAGGCTTTTCATAATGGATCAAGAATACCCGTGTAGAACTCAAAGGACCCGAATAGGTATGGTGACAACTGATGTCAGATAATTCCCCCTCCACACCCGAACTTCTGGTTGACCAAATTGATGCCCTGCGTGTACTTCGGGCCGACACAGATGAAGAAAAAGGGCGCCTGCTCGAACAAATCGGTGGCAAAGGCATTGTTGAGCAAGAGATGGTGTCACAGATGTCGGCCATAAGACCGCTTCATCATCCCGACCGCTTTGAGGAAGCTCATCGAATCATGATGCGCGGTATTGAAGTTCTTGATCGCAATGGTCCACGACCGGCAAAGGTTCCAAACGTTGGACCTCTTCGACCAATCGCACAATGGTTAGTACAACAGGTCACTCGCTGGATTGTGAAAAGCCATCTGAATCGACTCACTGGACGAATCTGTGGTCTCTACGAAAAGCGCGAGGCGAACAGCGATTGGGGAACTCGCGAGCACGCCATGCTGAGACGCGCACGGCTAGATGCTCGACGAGTTCAAGCCAACTCCAGCGGGAATGCTTTAGGCCTTCCCACTTTCTTGTTAGGCGGCGCAGCTCTCACGTCAGTTGGGAGCGGATTGCAAAGTTTGGCTCGAACCGCCATGGACTCGACGCTTGGTATTTCAATTCTCGGTTTCATTGCCGTATTTGTGTTGGGTGCGTTGTCATGGGTTGCCCTCTATAGCGCTGGCGTTGCACGACGACGAATACGACTGTCAACCGACCAACCGATGAGAGCACTTTGGGAGACCATCGGTGCTGCCGGCAAACCACCTCGAGATGAAAGTTACAACTTCGCGGTGTATGCCATTATTTTGTTAGTGCTCGCTTGGATTGTTATTCCATTAGCAATTTGGTTAGCAATTACTGCGTAACTTCGTCGCCATGACCCTCAAGGTCTTCAAAACGATTCACGCGGCGAAGTGTCGGGAAGAAAACTGAATACAACGCGACGACACCGAGTGTTGCAACTCCTCCACCGACTACAGCTGCCTTTGTTCCAAATGCCTGAGCGGCCACACCACTCTCAAATGCACCCAGCTCATTACTTGCACCAATAAACACGTTTTCAACTGCCATGACGCGACCACGCTTGTCATCGGGAGTCACTAGCGGTACCAGAGTTCCACGGATATATACGCTGATCATGTCTGAGCCTGACAACAAGATGAGTGCAGCAAAAGCGACAACATAAGACGTTGTGAGTCCGAGCGCGACCGTTGCAGCTCCGAATAAACCAACAACAATCAATAACGTCCGTCCCACTCGACGGGTCACAGGTCGCGAAGCCAAGAACACTGCCATCACCGCTGCGCCAATTCCGGGAGCAGCACGCAACCATCCGTAGGCAATATCACCAACATGAAGTTGATCTTCAGCAATTGCCGGCAAGAGTGCGACTGCACCGCCAAAGAGAACAGCAAAAAGATCTAAGGAAATAGCGGCTAACAAAATCGGTGTGCGTCGAATGAAACGCAATCCCTCGAGTGCAGTGTGCAGCGATACCTTCTCAGCCTTATCTTTCACGGCCCGCGGCGTAGGTGGTCGCACAAACTTCACAGATAACAAGAATGAAACACCGCAGCCGATCAAAATTGCCGACACAAGATAAGCCACACCTGGATCAACGGCATATAAGAATCCACCAGCAGCGGGTCCGATAATTGCTGCTGTCGTCCAAGTTGCTGAGTACATCGCAATCGTTCGAGGAAGCGCGCCATCTGGTGCAACCATCGGTGGAATTGAACGGATTGACGGTGCAGCAAATGCACGAGCACAACCAAAAACAAAAGCAATCACAAACAACGGCCAAACTGCAGTTGGCTCAGAAAATGCGTACACAGCGAGGACTGCCGAACAGAGCAACTCAAACGCCACTGCGATTCCACCAACGATTTTACGGTTGAATCGATCGGCCACCGAACCAGTGACCAATACCAATAGTGCAGCCGGCAAAAACTCGGCAAGACCAAGTAGACCGATATCCAGTTCACGGCCAGTGATGTCATAAATCTGTTTGCCAAGAACCGTTGCCTGCAACATCACACCCGAAGAAGTAAAAATGCTGGAGCCCAGCAAGTTACGGACTGGGCCGACGCTCAGTAAATCACGAGTACTTTCGGCGGGATTTCTTGGTTTTGGGGAAGACACAGACCGTTTACCTTAGCCAAGTCTTCTATCATTTTGAGTATGACTTCACTTGCAGATGACACTCGCTGGCTTGACGCCACCGCCCAAGCCGATCTCGTCTCGACCGGTGAAGTTTCTCCTATTGAATTGGTTGAGGCTGCAATTGAGCGTGCCGAACGTTACGACAGCAAACTCAATGCTTTGACATATCGCTGGTTTGATGCAGCACGTCAACTCGCTACAAGTAGCGATCTTCCCGAAGGCCCGTTTCGTGGCGTTCCATATTTGTTGAAAGACCTATACGCCGCCGAAGCTGGCAAACCACTCAGCAACGGCAGCAAGGCTTACAAAGCAGCCGACTATGTATCGCCCGAGGACACCACTCTTGTTTCGCGTTACAAAGCATCAGGTTTGATTTCGCTCGGTCGCAGTAACAGCCCAGAGTTTGGAAGTGTTCCTGTCACCGAACCCGAGGCATGGGGACCCACACGCAATCCGTGGGACCTTTCACGTACCCCTGGCGGTTCAAGCGGTGGCTCTGCTGCAGCAGTTGCAGCCGGCATTGTTCCGATTGCCCACGCCAGTGATGGCGGCGGTTCAATTCGTATTCCCGCATCTTGTTGTGGCCTCGTTGGTCTCAAGGTTTCGCAAGGTCGCATTTCAATGGGACCGTACCGTGATGAAAGCAATCTTGGTGTTGAGCACTGCGTCAGTCGAAGCGTGCGCGACTCGGCGCGACTCCTTGATGCAACTCACGGACCCGGAATCGGCGATGTGATCATCGCCCCAACACCGCGTCGCCCGTTCATTGAAGAAGTTGGTGCTGACCCTGGTCAACTACGCATTGGATTACTTGACTTCAATCCACGTGGCGGAGATGTCCATGCTGATTGTGTTGAAGGGGTTCACAAAACAGCGAAACTTCTTGAATCTCTTGGTCACCATGTCGAACCAGGATTCCCCGAGATTTTTTCGGATAATGAAATTGGCCGTGCGTTCAGCATGTTGTGGAGCACCAACATGGGAACAGCAATACGCCGATTCAGTGGTGCTCTCGGTCGTGAGATGACCCCCAATGACATTGAGGCCATGAATTGGGCACAGGCCGAATTCGCCAAAGGTGTCAATGGGGTCGATTTCTCGCTGGCTCAAGCGAGTTCGATTCTTTTCCGTCGTGCCATTCAGTCATGGTGGTCACAAGGTTGGGACTTGTTATTGACCCCAACACTTTCAGCGCCGCCACTACCGATTGGGTCTATGCCCAATAATCCCGAGCGACCGATGAAACCTCTGATGACTGCTGGTGCTTGGGTCTCTTTTACTTCACAGTTCAATATCAGTGGTCAGCCAGCCATCAGCCTTCCATTGCATCGCAATGCCGATGGTCTTCCGATTGGTATGCAACTTGTCGCCGCTTATGGTCGCGAAGATGTGTTGATCCGCGTGGCATCACAACTCGAGCAAGCCGCGCCATGGGCGCACCTCACTCCAAATCTCTAAGCAATCGGCCGTTCGTTCATCACTGCAGCAATATCAATGCAGCCGTAGATGTGAGGAAAAGCTTCGGGCGCTGCGCCTAATTGCTCGACAACAACTTTGCTCGTCAATTTTGTTTCATCAATTTCAAGCAGAACTAATTCTTGATCAGTGAGATCGCTGTAGAAACGATCGCGAACACCTTTCCACTGGCTCTCGTAGCTGCAGTGGGTGTAACCCTCATCAGCCACCGAGATTCCACGCGTTGACCACGGATAGTTACCGCTTGTTTTTGCTTGTTCCCAATCGGCACGAATAGCAAGGTGCAAAATCATCGAGCGGTCCAGCCACCATCAACAACAACATGCTGACCAATCATGAACGAAGCGGCGTCACTACAAAGCAAAAGAAGAGCTCCGTCAAGTTCGTGCAGTTCGCCCATTCGCGGGAGCGGTGAATTCGAACGCAAGAAACTCATACTTGATTCATCCTCCATGCCTTCAGTCATTTCAGATGGGAACCAGCCTGGGCACAACGCATTCACGCGAATACCTCGACGGGCCCATTGCATACCAAGTTCACGAGTGAGGTTAATGACTGCACCTTTTGAGGCGCAGTAATGCGCCTGCTTGATGGGTGCTGAACCTACAAGGCCTAAAACCGAAGCGATATTCACGATGTTTCCGCTGCCGGCTTCTTTCATATGTGGAGCACACAACTTTGAGAGATGCCAAATTGCGGTGACGTTGATTTCCATTGCGGTGCGGAATGTGTCGAGGTCTTCGTCCTCAACTGCAACTTTGTGACCGATGCCGGCGTTGTTCACCAAAATTCGTGGAGGTCCAACACGACGAACAGTTTCGGCAATTAGTCGTTCGCGATCTTCTGCCACGCCGAGGTCGGTAGCAATTGCAATTGAACCAGGTAGTTCTTCAACTAACGCCTCAAGCCGATCGAGACGACGTGCCGCCAAGACCACTGTTGCTCCAACGGCGTGCAGGGTGCGGGCGAATTGAACACCAAGACCCGATGATGCTCCCGTCACAATTGCGACTCGACCATCAAGACGAAAAGCATTCAGTGGATTGGCGGAGTTTTTTGTTGTTGAATCTGCGGTTGACATGTCAGCAAGGTTACGGGCACCCGGCGCATCCTTCCCATTTGAGGTGTTCACTGTGGCACTATGTTCGTATGACTTCTGTTCAACATGTCGTCCTCGTACATGGTGCCTGGCATGGTGCTTGGTGTTTTGGTGCACTACAGGCCGAACTCGACCGCCGAGGAATCCCCAGCCTGGCAGTCGACCTTCCGGGGCACGGAGCCTCACCGCTTCCTCTCACTGATTTTTATGGCGATGCCCAATGTGTCGCCGACGTGCTGTCATCGTTGAGCGCTCGCGGAATTGAAAATGTCGTCTTAGTCGGACACAGCTATGGCGGAGCGGTGATTACTCAAGCATCAACGATCAACCCGAATGTTTCACACTTGGTATATCTGGCAGCCTTTGCTCCTGAATCTGGTCAAAGCGTGATGTCGCAATTGATCGCCATGCCGCGCCACGACACTGCACTTGGTGGCGCGATGGTCGTCGGCGTCGATGGAAATTCGACCATCAATCCGGAGTTCGCTCAAGAATCGTTTTACGGCTGCTGCAATGACGAAGTGATTGCAGCGTCAATCGCCCGCCTCTCACCCCAACCGATGGCCACCATGACTCAAGAAATCACTGGCTCACCTCGAGAGACAATTACATCAACATATGTTTTGTGCTTACAAGACCAAGCGGTTCATCCCGAACATCAAAAGATCATGGCTCAGCTGTGCGACAACGTGATCACGCTTGACACCGACCATTCTCCATTCGTATCGATGGTCAACGAAACTGCCGACATTCTTGAACAGATTGCCACGTTATGAAAATTCGAGTCGGCTACGGACTTGGTGTTCGCACCAATCTCAATGACGACGGCTTCACCCAAGTTGTCGATGCACTTGAATCGCTTAAATTCGACAGCTTGTGGTTAAGCGAACGTATTGGCGGCGAAGCACCAGATCCACTTGTCGCCATGTCGTTCGCTGCTGGCCGCACCACCAAGTTGAAATTTGGAATGAGTGTGATGGTATTGCCAGGTCGCAACCCAGTTATTCTCGCTAAAGAACTTGCAACACTTGATCGATTGTCAGGTGGTCGATTGCTTCCGGCCTTTGGACTTGGTGTTGCCGACCCACATGAACAACAAGCATTCGGCGTGGCTCGCGAAGAACGCGCTAAGAGATTCAACGAAGCCCTTGAAGTTATTCGAGCCTGCTGGACACAACCAAGCGTCACGCACCACGGCACCTATTTCAATTACGACGATCTTCGCGTTCAACCGAAACCTCTCAATGGTTCACCTGATGTTTGGCTTGGTGGAATTGCTCCCAGTGAACTGAAGCGTGTTGGACGTTTAGCCGATGGCTGGCTTCCGAGTTTCCTCACACCCGCCGATGCCGAACGGGGCCGCATTGAAATTCAACGGGTTGCGGCAGAACATGAACGTGAAATTGATCCTGAACATTTCGGAGCACTCATTCCGTACGCACATGGTCCGCTCCCCGACGCGGTCGCCAAAGCGTTAATGACCCGTCGACCCGATCTTGATGACATCAACCAACTTGTGCCACAAGGTTGGCCAGCTCTCCAAGAGTTCATCAAGCAATTCGTTGATGCCGGAATTTCGAAGTTTGTCGTGTTGCCGATCGTCGAGCCGAAGTCGGCAAACGAATGGTGCGACCACCTCGCGGTAGCCGCCGAGCAATTACTGCCTTTGCAAAACTAATTAGGCGAAGGGCGAGATCCAGGCGTGGACATTGCGGCCAATTGCCTCAATGTCGTAGCCACCTTCTTGCAGGATCAAGGTGGGCAATCCAAGTTGCTTGACTACTTCTCCGCAACGACGGTAACCATCGGTCGTTAAAGCCAAGTCGCTAATTGGGTCATTCCAATATGTATCAACGCCCAATGACACGATCACCATTGATGGAGCAAACGATGCAATTTGCTCACACACACCGGCAAGACGCGAGACATATTCATCATCTTCAGCTTCGGGTCCGAACGCCACGTTGATGTTGTAGCCGCGACCTTTGCCGGCACCCAATTCATCTTCGTGACCGATGAACCATGGATACGCACGCTTCGGATCTCCGTGGAGCGAGACAAACTGCACGTCATCGCGTTCGTAGAAAATCTGCTGCGTTCCGTTGCCATGGTGATAGTCGACATCAAGAACAGTCACCTTGGTTCCGGTGGTTGTCGCAACATGATGCGCAACAATCGCGGCATTATTGAAGTAACAAAAGCCGCCGAATACATTGGCTGCGGCATGGTGTCCTGGTGGACGACACAAGCCATATGCCGAAGGTGCTCCCGCAAGAATTTTCTCGGCAGCCGTAAGAGCCACGTCTACTGACGCTCGCGAAGCTAGATACGTTCCCTCAACCATTGGCGTCGCAGTTTCGTAACACCAATAACCGAATGCAGCTGCCGCACCTTCGGGTGGACGCGCCGCACTCATTCCTTCGCGAAGACCGACATGCAACATTGCTTCTGGAGCAAATTCAGAGCGACCAGTCGCAGCATGAATTTCGGGCCAAGCCTTTTCGAGATAGTCAATGAGGCCAAGTGCATGCACTGCTTCAATCGGTGCACGACCATGTTCTTTTAATCCAACGAATGTGAAACGCGCGTCAGTTTCAAGTTGTTGGCGAATCGTCTCGGCACGATCGGGACGTTCATACGTCGGAATCGGTTGCCCAAGATTGATTTCCATCTTCGGATTTTGATGACGGTGCAGATCGGTCCAAACGACATCCATGTGGCAACTCTAAACGCTGTGAGTTACCCAAGCCACACTGCTGAGTTCGCGGCAATTAAGGATGATTCGTCAACTTGTGAGAACGCCTCTGGCAGTGAGCCCAAAATCAGTTTCCGGCCAACCATGATTTCACGCGGGATTTCTACGTCTTCTGCCGAAGTATTGACAACCACCGCATACGAGCCACGCGTAAAGGAAAACAGTCCATCAGTGCCGTCGCCGACAAACTCGATCACTTCACCTTGTTCGACCATGTCGACTCGGAACGACAACGCCTGGCGATACAAAGCCAGCATTGAATTGCAGTCATAGTCTTGAACCTCAACTGAGAAGGCTCCCCAACCGTCTGGTTGCGGCATCCATGCCTTCGCCGATGGTGAAGTAGAAAATCCATTCAGGCTTGCTGAATGAGTAGTCCACGGCATTGGCACACGACATCCATCGCGTCCCTTCTCGCGTCCCTCGGTGCGAGCAAAGATCGGATCTTGTCGCGATGCGTCTGGGATATCCAATACCTCAGGCAAACCGAGTTCTTCACCCATATACAGATATGCGGCCCCCGGCAAACCAAGAATGAGTAGTGCGGCAGCACGCGCTCGTCGCTGACCGAGTTCTAAGTCAACTGGTGCGGCGCTATTCACCAAGTTACTTCCAGTCCACGATGACATCAGGTGGGCATCAGCACGACCGTAACGAGTCACAACTCGATGTGCGTCGTGATTATTAAGAGCCCATGTCAATGTTGCGCCTGCATCATGCAGTGCTTGATAAGAACGCGCGGCAGCCTTGTGAAAACTCAAAGCGTTCCAAGGACTCAACAACAAATCAAAGGTAAATGATTGGTGAAACTGGTCGGGCTCGACGTAACGCAAAAGTAAATCTGGCTTGCCTGGCGTATACGCCTCTGACACTGTCACCAACTCGCGACCTGGATGATCTCGCTCATATTGATTGGTCACTTCGCGCCAGTGACGCCATGCATCATGCGCCGATGGCCAGAAAACTGTGTACGGGTTAAACGCCCATGCATCGGTTTCGGCAACCGCACCCGCAATTGACGGAGCATCAGGAAGGTCAGGATGTTTCCCAACAACTGTCACCGCATCAACTCTGAAGCCATCAACTCCTCGATCAAACCAGAAGCGCAACATGCGATCGAAGTAATCAACGACATCTTCATTGAGCCAATTGATATCGGGTTGCCACGGCGTGAACGTATGTAGATACCACTGCCCAGGTGTTCCATCTGGTTCAGTGATTCGTGACCACGCACCGCCACCGAAAACCGCTTTCCAATTATTTGGTGGTAATTCACCATCGGCACCTTGGCCATCGCGAAACCAAAACCGCTCTCGCTGTTTACTTCCACGCCCAGCGGCTACTGCTTCTGTAAACCACGCGTGCTGATCACTGCAGTGGTTCGGAACTACATCCATCAAAATGCGTAAACCAAGTTTGTTCGCCCGAGCAATCAACTGATCAAAGATTTGAAGATCGCCGTAGGCGGGCTCAATATCGAAATAGTCCGACACGTCATAACCGTGATCCATTTGTGGCGACGGGTAGCACGGATTCAGCCACACTCCGTCAACGCCCAACGACGCAATGTAATCAAGGTGATCTAATAAACCGATTAGATCACCTGCGCCGTCGCCGTTACCATCAGCGAATGAACGTACATACACCTGGTAAATAACTGCGTTACGCCACCACGGTTGATTAGCCATTGGTTTTACTTTCCGGTGTCGCGAAATGGCGTATCTAAAAATGGTGGCCAGTCTCCGCCACCATGGGCTTCAATCGATGCGCCACTCACATACGACGCCATAGACGACGACAGGTACACACATACGTCGCCGATCTCAGTTGGTTGAGCCAAACGTCCGATCGGGATTTGCGCACCGGTACGACGCACGCCTTCTTCATCGCCGTAATGCAAGTGCGCCAATTCTGTTCGCACCATTCCGACAGTCACCAAATTGACTCGCACTTTTGGCAACCACTCTTGCCCCGTGGTACGCGTGTAGTTAGCCAATGCGGCTTTCGCAGCACCATAGGCGGCAACAGTTGGCGCGGGTCGTTCAGCCGAGACGCTTCCGATATTGACAATTGATCCACCATTGGGTTGATTCTGCATATGGCGATTTGCAGCCTGGCTGCACCACATCGCCGAGAACAGATTGACCGCCACAATCTTTTGCGCAAAGTTGGCTGATCCAGTCGAAGTATCAGATGGAGGACTGCCTCCGGCGTTATTGACCAAGATGTCGATGTGACCGAACCGGTCAACAATTTGGTCGATCAGGGCCGTGGCTTGGTCGGCATCGCGAAGGTCAACGGGATAAGCCGCCCAGTCTGTAGGTAAATCATCGGGAATCGAGCGAGCGCACACGACGACTTGCGCTCCGGCATCGGCAAATCGCTGAGCAATCCCCTTACCTACACCCTTGGTGCCGCCCGTTATGAGGGCTACTTGTCCAGAAAAGTCAATTGTGATTGCCACATCACGAACCTTAGTGGGAAGTCCTCGCTCGTTTCTGACGCTTCGTCAGATGGCGAGTACGCTCAACCCGTGGGAATTTCTTCAAATATCAACGACCGCGGCATTGCCGAGGTCATCATGGACTGTCCTCCTGTCAATGCCCTCACCGTGGCTGAATGGTTTGAGGTCGCCGACACCATCACGGCCTTGGGTCGCGACAAAAACGTGCGAGTCGTCGTCTTGCGCGCCGAAGGCCGTGGCTTCAACGCTGGGGTTGATATTAAAGAGATGCAGAACACCCAAGGTTTCGACGCGCTGATTGGAGCGAACAAGGGTTGCTACGCCGCCTTTGCCGCCGTCTACGACTGCCCAGTTCCAGTCATCACTGCTGTTGCCGGATTCTGTGTCGGTGGCGGCATCGGACTCGTTGGCAATAGCGACATCATCATCGCCAGCGATGATGCATTCTTTGGTCTGCCCGAGGTTGACCGAGGAGCACTTGGCGCGGCAACTCACTTGGCACGCTTGGTCCCTCAACACAAAATGCGCGCCATGGTTTACACATCAGCCACAGCCACTGCTGCCGAACTTCATGCCTTTGGCAGTGTCTTACAAGTTGTGCCTCGCGCCGAACTACGCGACGCTGCGATGAAAGTCGCTGAAAGTATCGCTGACAAACACCCCACTGTTATTCGTGCCGCCAAAGAAAGTTTGAACGGCATTGACCTCTGGGATGTCAAGCGGAGCTACCGCTTTGAACAAGGTTTCACTTTTGAACTCAATCTGACTGGTGTCGCTGACGAATTGCGTGATGATTTCGCGGGCACCGACAAAAAGAATAAGAAAGATGGCAAGTGAAATGAGCGAGCCACGTAACAAAATCATCACCGAGGATCAAGCAATCTCCACACTCCGCAGTGGAATGACGCTCGGCATCGGTGGTTGGGGTAGTCGACGCAAACCGATGAGTTTGGTGCGTTCACTTCTTCGTTCAGACATCACCGATCTCACTGTTGTTTCGTACGGCGGTCCCGATGTGGGCTTGTTATGTGCAGCCGGAAAAGTCAAGAAACTGATTTACGCGTTCGTTTCACTTGACTCGATTCCGCTCGAACCTCACTTCCGTTTAGCACGTCAGAACGCAACGATTCCCGAGCCAACCGAATGGGACGAAGGAATGTTGCAGTGGGCTTTGTTTGCTGGTTCATTACGTCTGCCGTTCTTGCCCACCCGTGCAGGTCTGGGAAGCGGAGTGATGGATGTCAATCCATCGCTCAAGACCGTGAATTCGCCGTATGCCGATGGCGAAGAGTTACTTGCGGTTCCAGCGATTCGTCTCGATGCTGCATTCGTACACATGAACCGTTCAGATGCTCGCGGTAACGCGCAGTATCTCGGACCTGATGTGTACTTTGACGATTTGTTTTTGGCTGCCTGCGAACCTGGTCGACGATTCGTCAGTGCAGAAAAGATCATTCCGACTGAAGATCTTTTGAAAGAAGGAACCTTCCACACTCTCAAGATCAACCGCTCAATGGTTGATGGTGTTATTCACGCACCGAACGGCGCTCACTTCACCACGTGCGAACCCGACTACGGCCGCGATGAATCCTTCCAAAAGGCTTATGTTGATGCCGCTCGTGACTCTGAGGCGTGGAAAGCATTTAGTGATCGCTTCTTGTCTGGCGATGAAGCCAACTATCAATCACAAGTTGTTGCATGGCGTGAAGAGGTCAAAGCAGCCAAGGAGGCCGCAAAATGAGCGATTCAGTCGCACTCGCTGATGTCATTGCTGTTGCGTGCGCCGAAGCATGGCGCGGCGACGGAGAAATTTTCGCATCGGGCATGGGAGTCATGCAGATGCTCGGGGCGCGCGTTGCGCGAGCCACATTCGAACCTGATCTGATGATCAGCGACGGAGAAGCGTTTTATGTCTCGGGTGATTTGCCAATTGGCGGAACCCAAAAGCTTGTTGAAGGATGGATTCCATTCCGCAGTGTGTTTGACACGCTTGCTGGTGGACGTCGCCACGTGATGATGGGCGCGAGCCAAATCGATCGCTATGGCAACAGCAATATCGCCAACATCGGCCCATGGGCCAAGCCCAAGTCGCAATTGCTCGGTGTTCGTGGTGGGCCGGGTAACACCGTCAACAACGCAACGAGTTTCTTCATTCCGAAACACCAAACATCGGTCTTCGTACCAAACGTCGACATGGTGAGTGGTGTTGGCTACGACCGCGCCAAGAAGGTCGGCGGCTTCATTGCCAAGCGCCACGAACTTCGCCGTGTTGTCACCAATCTTGCCGTGCTGGATTTCAATTCACCCGACAACTCAATGCGGCTCGTCAGCGTGCACCCAGGAGTCAGCGTCGACGATGTTGTTGCAAACACTGGATTTGAATTAGTGATTCCAGCAAATGTTCCAGTGAGTCGTCCACCAACAGCCGAAGAGAGTGCTGCGATCGAAACCATCGATCCCAAGGGTCTACGTCATCGAGAGATTCCCACATGAGCGTGACACCACTCCCCCGACTACAAACTTCGCTCTGTGATTTAGTTGGCGTCAAGTATCCCATCGTGCAAACAGGTATGGGATGGGTCGCTGGACCAAAGCTTGTCAGTGCTACTGCGAACGCAGGTGCTCTTGGCATTTTGGCCAGCGCCACCATGGACTTTGACCAATTGAAAACATCAATTGCCGAAGTGAAAAGCCGCACAACCAAACCATTTGGTGTCAACTTGCGCGCCGATTCGGCAGACGTCAAAGATCGCATCAGTTTGATGATTGATGAAGGCATCAAAGTTGCCAGCTTTGCTCAAGCGCCAAAGCCTGATTTGATCTCTCGCCTCAAAGACGCCGGTGTCGTGGTGATTCCTTCAATTGGAGCAAAGCGTCACGCCGAAAAAGTTCTTGAGTGGGGTGTTGATGCTGTTCTCGTTCAAGGTGGCGAAGGTGGCGGACACACTGGCGCAGTTCCCACCTCAGTTTTGTTACCACAAGTTGTTGATGCTGTAGCAGGACGCGTTCCGGTCATCGCTGCCGGCGGATTCTTTGACGGTCGTGGCCTTATTGCTGCTCTTGCCTATGGTGCTTCGGGTATTGCGATGGGTACACGCTTCTTGCTCACGAGTGATTCATCGGTGCCACAAGCAGTGAAGGACTATTACATTTCGAAGGGCGTTCTCGACACAGTTGTGTCAGTTCAAGTTGATGGAGTTCCGCACCGTGTCTTGCGTACCGAACTAGTTGATCAACTTGAAAGTGGCCGAGGAAAGTTCTTGGCACTGCCTCGCGCTGGAATCAACGCATTGAAGTTCCGCAAGATGACTGGAGCCAAACTTCGCGACATGATGCGTGAGGGTATGGAAATGAAGAAGTCAATGGACTTGTCGTATTCACAGATGGTCATGGCTGCCAACACTCCGATGCTCTTGAAGACTTCTCTTGTTGACGGGAAAACCGAATCTGGCGTGATGGCAAGTGGACAAGTCGTCGGCATTATTGACGATTTGCCAAGTTGCGCCGATCTCATTGATCGCATCATCACCGAAGCCAACGCCGTTTTGGCCGATCTCACCCGTTCATAACTCAATTTCATAGTTCATAAGGAATAGCAATGGCAGTTACAACTCTTCACGGCCCCGATGATGTGCGTAGTCACCTCGGCGAACATCTTGGATACAGCGAGTGGATGACCATCGATCAAGATCGCGTGAATCTGTTTGCTGAAGCCACCGGCGATCACCAATGGATTCATGTTGATCCTGAACGCGCTGCCAAGGGTCCGTTCGGCGCACCAATTGCCCATGGTTACCTGACCCTTTCAATTTCAAATTTGTTCTTGCCTGAAATTGTTGAGGTGCAAGGATTTTCTGCTGGCGTGAACTACGGAACTGACAAAGTTCGTTTTCCCTCACCAGTAAAAGTTGGTTCGCGAATTCGTGGCGGTGCCGAGCTCACTTCAGTGACCGAAGTGAAAGGTGGACTACAAACCACCATCGTGATCACTATTGAAATTGAAGGATCCAATAAGCCAGCGTGTGTCATTGAATCAATCAGCCGTTGGCTGACTGACTGAATCTTTAGAACTACTTACTTACAAATTGGGGGAACCATGTCCGTTCTTGCTCGTTACAACATGTCTGGAAAAGTTGCATTGCTATCTGGTGCAGGTCGCGGCATTGGTGCAGCCAGTGCTTTGGCGTTAGCCGAAGCCGGTGCCGATATTGCAGTCATGGCCCGCAGCGTTGATCAACTCGAAAATGTTGCCTCCCAAGCGCGAGCAATGGGTCGACGAGCCATCGTTGTTCCCTGCGACGCCAACAAGGCAGACGAAGTTTCCGCAGCAGTACAACGTACTGTTGATGAACTTGGGCGCATTGACACAGTCATCAGCGTGGTCGGCGGCTCGATGCCCCAACCGTTCATGAACACCAGCGATAAAGACTTACGAAATTCGTTTGAAAACAACGTGATCAATGGTCTACGTCTTGTTCGTGAATGCGTTCCTCACTTGCTGACTGCTGGCAATGGAGTCGTCGGTGCGAGCTCGGTCGTCATGGTGTCAAGCGCGATTGGCCATGTCGTGGGCCGTGGTTATGTCGCATACGGTTCAGCAAAAGCAGCGCTCGATCACGCTGTTGAATTGATGGCAGCCGACCTCAACCCAAAGATCCGCGTCAATGCTGTTGCACCTGGCGCGATCTTGACTGAGGCTCTCGAGATTGTGGCATCTAATCCCGAGTTGCGATCAATGATTGAAAATGCCACACCTATCCGTCGTCTCGGAGAACCCGACGACATCGCGGCAGCTGTTTTGTATTTGGCATCACAAGCTTCGAGTTACGTCACTGGCCAAATCATTGCTGTCGATGGTGGCATCACCACAACCAATTTCAATTTCCCAATCGCCGATCTGTGAGTTCAGAGCAGACACATTCGTCCCCACCTAAACGGCATGGGTCATTAGGCGCATTGCGCCATCGTGACTTTGCCTATTTCTGGACAGCTGCTGCAATTTCAAATGCCGGCGGCTGGATGCAAGTTGTCGCTGTACCCGCGCTGCTCTACGACATGACGAACAGTTCAACCTGGCTTGGTGTTTCATCAATGGCTGGCCTCTTGCCCGCAGTTTTCTTAACTCCATATGCCGGAGTGTTGTCTGACCGAATGAGTCGTCGCAAGATATTGATGATTACTCAGACCGTACAGATGATGTGTGCATTTACGTTATGGGGTCTGTATCTCGCAGGGTCAATCAGTCCGGGACTCATTGTTTCCATTGCACTTGTCGGTGGCCTTGCAACTGGCTTTCAAACTGCCGCTTGGCAGAGTTTTGTGCCGTTGCTCGTTCCACCCGAGGAATTGCTGGATGCCGTCAAGTTGAATTCAGTGCAATTCACCTTGGCACGGGCGATCGGGCCTGGTTTTGCCGGACTTGTTGTCAGCACACTTGGCACAGGAGCAGCAATCTTTATCAACGCCATCACCTTCTTGTTAGTGATCGGCGCACTTGCGTTATCGCGGCCTCGACAGATCATCTCGGCCGCAAGTCAGGGGAAGGTTTCTGACGTCATCAAAGCAGGCGGGTCTTTCGTC
This sequence comes from uncultured Actinomycetes bacterium, assembly GCA_903872155.1. Taxonomy (GTDB): domain Bacteria; phylum Actinomycetota; class Acidimicrobiia; order Acidimicrobiales; family Ilumatobacteraceae; genus Casp-actino8. The sequence continues at coordinate 23,987 of CAIQJP010000042.1, forward strand.
TGGCGCCATCGACCGTTGCGACTCGTTGTCTTTCTTGCGTTCATCACGTCAATGTGTGGTCAGTCGTTGCAACACATCGCTCCAGCAATCGCCAATCGCATTTTTGATCGTCCATCAACAGATAATGCTGGATTACTCGTTGCGCTTGGACTCGGCGCGCTCACATCATCACTCTTCTCGGTTGCCCTTGGCGACCATTTGAAACGTTCGACCCGAGTTGTGGTCGCCTTGATTCTGTTCACCATTAGTACGGCGATGATTCCGATGACATCAATTTATTGGGTTGGACTACTTGCGTATTTCATCAGTGGTTTGGCGCACCTTCAATCGGCGGTCGCTCTCAATACCTTGATTCAAGGAACTGTCCCCGATCACTTGAGGGGTCGAACCATGAGTTTCTACGTCCTCGGAATTTTGGCGGGCATTCCGCTGGGGGCATTTATCCTCGGTCGATTAGGCGACATCTTCACAATGCGTGGCGCGGTTTTCGCTGATGCCGCAGTTCTATTTGCTGTCGTTGTGTTGCTTGTCTCACGAGGTTGGTTGAACGACCTCAACACGACCAAGATTGACGACGTGGAAGTGACATCGCTATGAAGTACCCCGAAGGTCTTGACCCGACATTTGATGAAGCCCGGGTTCGCCTCGGTAGCGCAGTTCGCCGCCTCGGTCATGCAGTGATCGGACGTGAAGTCGACATTGATTCGATGGAAGCAACGATTCAGGCACTCAATGGTCTCAGTGATCAATTCGAACAAGGCATCGCTCGCACACGAGAGTTTTCACAGTTTTCTACGGCACATGACAACGAGGTTCCCGATAATTCGCGACTCACGAGCCACATCACCCGACCAGGTTCTGGACCAGGCAGCCCGCACGGACTTGAAATGCAAGTTCACCGACGTGGTGAGCGAATTGAGGCAACTTTTATAATCGGCTCATCATTCGAAGGTGCACCGTCTCGAAGCCATGGAGGCATTGTTGCCCTCGCCTTTGACGATGCCATGGGCTTCATGTTGAATCTGCTCAAGACCGTGGCGTACACCGGGCAATTGACAATCAATTACAAGGCGCCCACCCCGCTGCACGTCCCCCTGGTCATTCATGCCTGGCTTGGTCAACGTGACGGACGCAAGATTTTCCTTGAGGCAGAACTACGTGAGGACCAGCCAGACGCCTCAATCATTGCCACAGCAAGCGCACTTTTCATTGCGATCAACGCCTACTAGTCACCATCTGACACACTGTTATCAGGAGTGAGCAGAGGGGTCTGCCCACATCTATCTAGGGGGAACTCATGACCGTGACAAATTCTGATCAGGCCACCAGCGATCGCTTTCCACGTGAACTCGTCCGTCGCTTGCTTGACAACTACCGTGGCAAAACTCTTGATCATGCTCCAGGTTCGATGACCGAGCCAGCAACAGTTTTCACCGACCCTGCTCGTTTCCAAAAAGAACTTGATGTTCTGTTTCGTGGTGGTGCCCACATCATTGGTTGGACCGGCGAGCTTCCCAAACCCGGAACCTTTATCACCAAGAATGTCGCTGGTCATCCTGTGCTCGTCACTCGCGCCGACGATGGTGTGTTACGCGCGTTCCGCAATGCGTGCACCCACCGCGGCGCTCAGGTAGCCGATGGCTGTGGTGAAGCACGTCGATTGACTTGTCCGTATCACGCGTGGTCGTTTGAACTCAACGGTGATGTTGCTGGCCAACCCCAGGCGTACGCCTTTAGTGATATTGAAAAGAGCACGCTCGGACTTCAGCCGTTGCCCATTGCTGACGTCGCGGGATTAATCGCGGTCGGACTCAGCGATGACGTTGATCCTGTTGCCGCGTTCGCCGATATTGAGCCCCAGTTGCGTTGGTGTGGTTATGAGACTCACGAAATTGTCTGCCAACACACCTGGACACTCAAAGCCAACTGGAAAATCGCTTTTGATGTGAACCTCGAGTCATATCACGTTGACTATTTGCATCGTGAGACATTGTCGAACTTGGTTTTACACAATCCTATTTACGACAGTTTCGGCAAACATGCTCGTTGGGGCTTTCCCACCACCGGAACTGAAAAGGTTGTTGACCTGCCCGAAGAACATTGGCCACCAACAATGCCAGTCAGCATCATTCACACATTGTTCCCCAGTGTTGTTTTGCTTGAAACTCCGGTGAGCTGTCAGATGTTCCGCGTTTATCCCGGACGCAACGTCAATGAATGCACTGTCGATCTCACTGAAGCTTCACTGAAACCCATCGCCAATGAAGAAGATCGTGAAGCCCGTAAGCGCGGTGCAGATTTCGCAGCACTTGTCGTGGGTACCGAAGACTTCCCTGCCGCCGAACAGTGTCAGCGTGGCGCAGAAATTGGTCTCACTAACTTCAACTTTGGTAGTAATGAACCAATGCTGCAACACTGGCATCGCGCTTGGCAGCACGCTCTCGACAACGCATAACTTCTACGAAAGTCACTTCATGAATACACCAAACGTTATTTCAATTATGCAGGCGCTCGCCGACAAGGCCGCCGAAAACCCGAATCGCACCGCAATTACTTGCGGTGATGAATCAGTAACTCGTGCAGAGCTTGAATCACGAACAAATCGCTTGGCCCGCGCCTACGCCGAACGCGGTGTTTCATTCGGCAGTTTTGTCACGGTCGCTTTACCAAACTCGGTTGAGTTTTACGAAGCATGTATTGCTGCATGGAAGCTTGGGGCGATTCCACAACCAGTGAGTTACCGTTTGCCAAACCGCGAGCGCGAAGCCATCGTTGAACTTGCCGATTCGGCGCTTGTCGTTGGTGCCGAGCAATCGGCCCATCCTGGCCGTGCCACATTGCCCGCACACTTTGACGCATCGGATTACGATGATTCACCTTTACCTGATGTGACGTCGCCCGCCATGAAGGCACCAACGTCTGGAGGTTCAACTGGACGACCCAAATTGATTGTTGCTGGTGATCCTGGCATCGTCAGCGTGGGTGCACCCGGCATGGGCCAGCGCGTCGACGGAGTGGTGTGCATTCCTGGACCGCTGTATCACAACGCTCCGTTTTCGTTTGGTGCTGGTTCATTGTTCCATGGCAACCATTTAGTTCTCTTGCCGCAATTCGATGCCGAAGCAACATTGGCTGCAGTTGACAAGCACAGTGCCGATTGGATTTTGTTTGTTCCAACCATGATGTCGCGCATTTCGCGTTTGCCTGAAGATGTGAAGAACAAGTACGACCTCTCGTCGCTTTCAACTGTTTGGCATATGGCAGCGCCCTGCCCGCCATGGTTAAAAGAAGAATGGTGCAACTGGCTTGGCGGCGAAAAAATCATGGAGCTCTATGCCGGAACCGAAGCGCAGGCCGTCACCATTATTCGCGGCGATGAATGGTTGGCTCACCGCGGGTCAGTTGGCCGTTGCGTGACTGGTGAAATGAAAGTTCTCGATTCAGAGACGTACGAAGAACTTCCTCGCGGAACCATTGGCGAAATTTTCATGCGCAATACCCGAGTGACGTACAAGTACCTCGGAGCCGAGGCTCGTAAATCTCCAGACGGCTGGGAAAGTCTCGGAGACATCGGCAAGATTGACGAAGAGGGCTACATCTATCTCACCGATCGTCGTGGAGACATGATCTTGTCGGGTGGGGCCAACATCTATCCAGCAGAAGTTGAGGTCGCCTTGAGCGAACATCCCGATGTGGTGTCTTCGGCAGTTATTGGTTTGCCCGACGAAGATTTGGGCAACCGGATTCATGCACTTGTGCAGGTGTCGAAGCCGATTAATGAAGATGAGTTGCGTACTTTCTTGAGCGAACGCCTCGTTCGTTACAAGGTTCCGCGCACATTTGAGTTCACAAGCGATGCTGTACGCGATGACGCTGGCAAGGTACGCCGCTCAGCATTGCGCGACGAACGCTCGTAGGACCAAATCATTTCATTACACCGTTTGTTATTAGTATAAATGTGACGTTGATTTAGATGCTTAAATGCATCTATGCGAAATCGATTTTTTGCCAGCCTATTTGTCGTTGTTGCCTTGGTCTTTGGAGTCACCAATTCAGCGAGTGCTGATCAATGGGATTACATATACGGCGAAGACCCAACAAACGCAAACAACGTCTCGGCAAATCAAAACGTAAGGATTGATCCACTTGGAGGTGCTTTCATCACGGGCTATTTTTTTGGGAACTTTGAGGGCCTAAGTACTAATGGACAATGGGGCAGATTTGTTCAGCATCGCAATGCGGTTGGTGCGACCGATTGGACAGTTATCGTCGGGTTAACCAGCGGCATGCAACCTCCCGATAATCCAGAGTTCTTTGAAGTTGATGGTCATGGCACCGCATACATCGGCTTTTATACATCTGGACAACTTACGCCGATTTCCGTTAGTCAGTCCGGCACGATCACAATGCCTCAACAAGGCGATTTCGGAGGCAATATCGGCAATCAATGCCAGATCCAAGATGCAATTGCTGATCCCGACGCTGGACTCATTGTTCTGTGTGTAAGGAACAAAAATCATTTGAGTAAGTACTCCGCTGGTCTCGTTAGAGAGTGGGACAGTGACATGAGTGACCGGGTTGGGTCATCGGTTGGTGGAACAATTATTGACGCATCGCTCCTACGCGGAACTGATTCAACCGTATGGGTGATTTCGACATTTAACGGCGACAACATCGGAATCGACGCGTCAACATTGCCAGCTATCTTTCGCCCCGGAATTGGGATGACACGAGTCAGTAACAAGGATGGAAGTCGAGGAGTTTCAATCATGCACTATGGAATTGTCTCTCGCGGAGCAGGGGTCGTTGGAAGCGACGGCAACTTATGGCTCGCCACAGCTGACTCGAGTGGCCGCTCCCCAACAACTCTTATCTCAGTTTTTGACGACTCAACTGGCCAAAACCAAGGCACCGTTCTGAAAAATCTTGGACTCTATGGAGCGAACTGGAAAGGCGATAGTGACTCAATTATTACATGGGCAAATGCAAACAATCTTCCTACGACCGGAGTATCTCAATGCAAAATGAATGTATTCCTTTACGTATCAAGGCCCTGGATAAATAGCGATCCGGATTCATGTTCAAGATTCAAGATCTTCAATGATGGCCGCCGGCTAGTCATGGCAGTCGAAAAATCTCTCTACATCTTTGAGATCTCAGGCGAATTACTACCTCAGATAACCAGGCTGATTTCAAATACGACATTTGCCGGGGAGATCCAAGATTTTGATTCCGATTATCTTGGGAACATCATCATCGTTGGTAGAACGTTTGAGTCTGTAGTTGTACAACAGTCAATAGATGGAAGTCGAGGCATAGCTTCTTTATCAAGTTCGAGAGCTTTCATCTCGCGAAACCCCATGGGACGTATTTCCCTTGATGTCCTCCCGCGCACTCCACTACGCATCAAAGTTGCGGGAACCAACGGAGTCCCAGCGACTGGTGTCGGTGCAGTGTCAATGAATGTCACCGTCACATCCCCCGACGGAGAAGGTTTCATTACGGTATACCCGTGCGATACAAAGCCCGATGCATCAAACCTTAATTACACGCTTGATCAAACTGTGCCGAATGCGGTCATCGCACCAGTCTCTTCAACTGGTGATGTCTGCTTCTATACAAATACTGAAACCCATCTACTTGCGGACATAAATGGCTACTTCCCCACCGGTCAAGGCTTCACAGCAGCTGGCCCAGCACGCGTCTTTGATACACGCGCTGGCTCTGCCCAGGGTTTGCGCACAGTGAACAAAGTAAAAATCGGTGGTGATCAAGAAGTACGGGTGAAAATGACAGACCTCGCTGGCTTAACGCCATCAGCCGGAATCGGCGCAGTTTCACTCAATATCACTGCGACCGGCACAACCGCCGATGAGTTTGGTGGATATGTGACTGTCTTTCCGTGCGGCAATCGACCAAATGCGTCGAGCATCAACTTTGTCTCAGGTCAAACTGTTCCGAACGCAGTCATTGCACCAGTTTCCGCATCGGGAGAAGTGTGCTTCTACGCCCGAGGTACCACCGACCTCATCGTCGATATCAACGGATACTTCCTTACTGGAGCAGGGTTCACACCCACAACTCCGACACGTATCGCAGATACCCGATCGGGATCTGATCAAGGAGTTCGAACAGTAACTAAGACAAAAGTCGGAGGTGACACAACTTTGAAAGTGAAGTTCACCGACATCGCTGGCCTCACGCCGTCGTCAGGTGTTGGCGCTGTTTCACTCAACGTCACAGCGACCGGTACAACCGCAGACGAATTTGGTGGCTATGTCACGGTGTACCCGTGCGGGGCATTACCTAACGCATCAAATCTCAACTTTGTCTCAGGTCAAACAGTTCCCAATGCGGTCATTGCACCAGTTTCAGCATCAGGAGAAGTCTGCTTCTACGCACGAGGATCCACCGACCTCATCGTCGATATCAACGGATACTTTCTCACCGGTGCAGGCTTCACCCCAATGTCGCCTGTTCGACTCTTTGATACTCGTTAAATCATTCAGCTGAATTTGACGGGCAACGACTGAATGCCGCGCACGAATGATGCGTGGCTATAAACCGGCTGATAATTCGGGTCGGTGAATTCAATAGTTTTGGTTCGCTTAAACAACTCCGTGTAGATCGAGCGCAATTCGAGTCGCGCCAAACTTGCACCCAGGCATAGGTGCGGCCCCCAACCAAACGCAATATGAGGGTTCGGGCTGCGGGTCACGTCAAAAGTGTGCGGTTCAACAAACATGTCCTCATCGCGATTAGCCGCGGTGTAGTTCATGATGACTTGAGAATCTTTCGGAATCTTGACGCCACGAATCTCAACATCTTCGGTCGTGACCCGCACCATGTTGATAATCGGTGTCACCCAACGCAAACATTCTTCAATGGCCCGCTCAAGATCTTCGGGTGATCGTCGCGCAATGGCCATTTGCTCTGGATTACGAATCATTGCCTCAAGGCCGCCCGTGATGACATTACGAGTGGTTTCGTTTCCACCAACTAACAGCAGCAGTGCATTACCAACGACATGTTCGTCATCCATTCCACTTCCATCTTCAGCTGCAACGACAAGTTTGCTCACTAAATCATCGCCCGGATTCTTTTTGCGTTGTTCAATGACTTCAGAGATGTACACGTAGTACTCAAAGGCCGCGTTGACCACATCGTCGGTGATGTACTTCGGGTCATCAGCGCCATTGATCATGGCGTCGCTCCAGTGTTGCAACTTGTCGTAGTCGCTTTCGGGAGCACCGAGCATTTCACCAATCAAAGTCATCGGCAGCGGCCGCGCAATATCAGCAACGATGTCGCAGGACCCACGGGTAACAGCAGCATCGACTAAGCGACGCGCAACTTCTTCAACATGCGTTTGGTAGGCCGCCATTTGACGTGGGGTAAAGCCCCGAGCAACCACGCGACGCTGATCGGCATGACTTGGGTCGTCGCTGTCAATCATCGACGGTTGCACAACTCCGTTCGGACGAGAACCAATAATGCCGCTGGCAAAGATTTGTGCTTGCCGTTCGGCTAAGCGAATATCTTCAATCTTTGTCAATGCCCAAATGCCATTGACATCTTGGTAAACCGGCTCATTTCGGCGAATCCACTCAAGAGTTGGAAATGGATCGTTTTGGTACATGTCACGGTCAAGAATGTTTACCTTCACGTATTGCACCCTAGCCATAAAGATGCGTGCGATTAAAGGGCACGTCACAGTCGAAAGGTGCAACTTTTGCCGCCAGACCAGCCAAAATGGAGATGTGAATCGTTTGACATCTCTCTCGCTCGCCACTGCTCTTATTTTTGTGACCATTGGCTGTTCTAACCGTGGTGAGGAAACTGCGCCACTCGAAACGTCGGTTGCACCAACCGACGCACCAGGAACTGAATCGACAAGCGACACCACACTTGCTCCCGAGTCACCAACCGTGATGTTTGGTGATCTTGAATCACCTTGTGGTCCCGCTATTGATGGGATCACCCCCACAATCAAGGCCGATGAAAATGGCGGGTCAGCAGACGCACTACAAGTAGCGACCCCATCCGACAAGGGCAACTCATTTGTACCTGGACTCAACGGAGAACTTTACGATGCAGGGATTGCATTTGAAGGATGGTGCAACGCACAAGGCGGAATCGCCGGAATGCCTTTGAAAGTTATTGATGCCGATGCCAAGCTTTTTGAAGTACCAGTGCAAATGGAAAACGTTTGCTCGAATGCATTTGCCATGGTCGGCGGCGGTTGGGCGATGGACGATCAAGAATTCCCGCGCTTCCACGAGTGCGGAATGATTGATGTTGCAGGCTTTGTCGTCACAGCCGCCAAGTCACAAGCCGACAACACCTTCTCACCGCTACCCAACCCTTCAAACAAAAAGGACCAAGGTTGGTTCAAGTGGGCCGTCGCTGCTTATCCCGAAGCTATGCAGCACTTCGCAACGGTGTACAGCGATATTTTGACGGCCCAAGTAGTTGAACAGCAGTACCGTGAGGGCGCTGCAATCATTGGCGGCGTCACGGTTGTTGACCAGATTCCCTATAGCTCAGTTGGCGAAACATCGTGGCTTCCCATTGCTCAACGCCTCAAAAATAGCGGTGTGCGCGCCATCAGTTTGGTTGGCGTTCCCGAAGTATTACCGCAACTCACAAAAGCTCTTGACGAACTCGGATACACCGTAGACCTCATCATGGTTGATGCTGGTTTTTACGCTGATGTACTGATCAATAACGGTGGCAGCAGCGTTGAAGGCGTCGTCGTACGTACGAGTTATGCACTCTTTGAAGAAGCCGATCGCGTGCCTGCTGTTCAGGATTACCTCGACATGATGAGCACGTATCGTCCTGAAGGAAAAGTGTCAGGACTTGGTATGCAATCTGCATCGGCATTCTTATTGTTCGCCACTGCCGCGAAGAATTGTGTCATCAACAACAATGGCCAAATCAGCCGTGCCTGCATTGTTGATGAAGTCAGCAAAGTTCGTGAATGGTCTGGCGGCGGATTACATGCAGTTGCTAGTCCTGGAAACAACGAACCAAGTCCGTGCTATCAAATGATCACAATCAAAGACGCAAAGTTCACTCGCCTCTATCCGCCGCTCAATCCAACCGATGCTGACAAGGCCCTCATTCCGACAGCAACAATTACTGAAGATGGATGGGCCTGCGACAAATCAACTTTGGTTGATCTCACTGGTGATTATGGCGATGTCAGTATTGGCAAAATCGCCAAGTAAATCAGATCTTTTCGACCTGAACTTGGGTGTCGTAGTACGACACACCACCGCCGTAGGTGGCCATCAAATCATTGGTTAAAGCATTCACTGTCTTTGTGTCTTTCGTACGGTCACCCACCCAGCCAAAAGGAACCACAACCAGGCCAGGTCGCACGCGACCACCATTCACAGCTACTCGCGCGACGACATCGAGTTCGCCACGCTGGTTGAAAACTCGCACTCGATCGCCATCGGCGATCCCCCGCTGAGTTGCATCAACGAGATCAAGCTCACAAAACATTTCACCTTCAGGAGTCGCGTGATGCGGTAGGTTTGAGTATGTCGAATTCAAAAAGCGCACATGAGTTTTGGGCGACATCAATGACAATGGATACTGGGCTTGACCCGTCGGATCGGCAGCCATTTCCTCGCCAGCCAAATATGTCGGCAACGCGGGCAACCCAACAGCCGGCAAACCATGGTTGATCAACATTGCTTTGCCGGACGCTGTTTCAAATCCGCCGTTTGCGTACGGCAATAAGTCGACTGGCAATGACAACCGGACAAAGCCATCAGCTTTTAATTTTTCAATATCAAGATCATGCAGCGCGCTCATCAATAACGACTCGTCGTCTTCAAGAAGTTCGGGTTCGGTGAAACCACATGCCGCAGACAATCGGCGCCACAGTTCGGTATTGGCAACGCTTTCGCCCAATGGTTGAATTGCTTGATGATTCCAACCTAAATAGAGATGACCCCACGACGGAACAACATCTATCTGTTCAATTTGTGTACAGGCTGGAAAAATGACATCGGCATACTTCGCAGTGTCAGTCATGAACTGTTCAGAAACAACCGTGAATAGATCTTCTCGTTCTAAACCACGACGAATCAATTCGGCATTTGGTGCGGTGACCAGTGGATTGCCGTTGTACACGAACAACATCTTGACGGGTGGCGCAAGTGTCGTGTCGTTAAGTACCCGACCAAGGAGATTCATACTCAACGATCGCCGTTCGTTACCCGCACTTAATGACGGAACATCGAAAACAGAATCATCAACATTGGTCGCGGCATACGAACCGACACTTCGCGAGAAACCTCCGCCCTTATGCCGCCAAGCACCAGTCAGCATCGGCAAACAAGTGAGAGTGCGGAAAAACATGATTCCGTGCTCTCGGTGTTCGGCACCAATGAGCGAGCGAATAAATGCGGGTTTGATCGTTCCGTAATCGCGAGCCAAAGTTTCGATCTCGTCAATCGAGATACCACACACTTCGGCAGCCCGAGCGGGCGTCCACTGCGACACCTGTTCTTTCAGTTCATCAAAACCTTCGGTGTATTGCGCAATGTAATCAGCGTCGATTAATTCATCGCGAATCAAGATGTGCATTAGTGACAACATCAATGCAACATCGGTGCCTGGCAGCGGCTGAATAAAGACGTCGGCAGCTTCGGCAGTAATCGTTCGCAATGGATCAATCACAACGACTTTGGCGCCATTCGCCCGAGCCTTTTCGATGAATGGCCAAAGATGGCGGTTAGCCAAACGGGTATTGGTTCCCCATAAAAGAATGAGTTGTGCAAACTCGATATCCATTGGGTCATTGGCCAAAGGTGACCCAAGGGTCAAAGTCGATCCAACCATCGCGGTTGCTCCGCACAATGAATCGACTTGACGCGAAGCCCCTACCTTGGCAAAGAATCGTCGGTCGAGTGAATTCATTTGGATAAGTCCCTGGGTGCCAGCCGATCCCCAGGGCATGATCGCTTCGCCACCGAACTCGACCGAAACTTCATGAACCCGAGAAGCCACTAGATGAAGAGCCTCATCCCATGTTGCTTGGCGGAATTCGCCCGTCCCCTTAGCTCCGGTTCGAATGAGGGGATACAAAATACGATCGGGGCTATAGACCCGGTCTAAAAATCGGTTGACCTTAGGACACAGTTCACCTTGCGAATAGGGATGCTGCGCATTACCCCGCATTTTGACGGCAACGCCACCCTCAACGGTGACTTCCCAACCGCACGAGTCTGGACAGTCGTGATGACACGTTCCAAGAACAACGCGAGAACCTTCATGGGTCGATGAACTCATATAACCATTCTGCCAGCAAGTGACTCGGCTATCACGAGGGTTTAAGATCGTGACGGTAGTTCATGAGTCCCAGGGGGAAAATATGTCCAACGAAGCACTAGACCGCGCCTTAATCACCGACTTGCTGTCGCGTTATACCTGGGCCCTTGTTGACCGCGATTGGGATGCCTGGCAGAAGGTCTTCACGCCCGACGCCCATGTTGATTACTCCACTGCTGGCGGTCCCGTCGGATCACCAGCGCATGCTGCTGAAACTTTTAGCGGCATGATGGCAATGTTCGACGTATCGCTTTCGGCCGGTGGCAATGTGGCCATCACCTTTGACAATGATGACACCGCCAAAGTTCGCTCGGTCTACACCATGACGATGCGTATTCCTGGCGATCAGCCGACCTACATGCAGGCAAGTGGTTGGTACAACGACACCATCGTGCGTACCGCGAACGGTTGGCTCATTAGCAATCGCTTTGAACAACTCGCATACGTCAAATAAGCCTGATCATGCCGTTACCTTCAAAACGTAATCCCGAAGAACTCGCCCGCACGCTTGAGGCGTGGTTTGGCAAACAGTTTGGTCATGCGTGCACAATCACCGATGTCGGAATTCCCGAAGGCACCGGCATGAGCAGTGAGACTTTGCTTTCCACTCTGCATCACAACGGACTCGTTGAACCAGTTGTGACTCGTTTGAACCCCGACATGAATGACTGGCCCGTTTTTCCGATTTATGACATGGCCGCTCAAGCCGGAGCAATGCAACTCGTTGGCAACAACAGTGATTTGCCAGTTCCGAATATTCGATTTCTAGAAACTGATATATCGATATTGGGTTCACCATTCTTGGTGATGGATCGAGTGAATGGTCGGGCACTACCCGATATGCCGCCCTACGTATTTGGCGGTAGTTATATGGATGCGATGTCGGTTGATGAACGACGTGAACTTGGTCGCGAAGTGGCGCGTGTGCAGGCCCGTATCCATGCCATCGATTTGTCAACAGTAAAAGGTGACGTGTCATTTTTGCCTTCGCGCGATGGCGACGCTATTGATCGTTTACTTGGTGAGCAGCGCGCCTACTACGACTGGGCGCGCGGAGATCTTCAATTGCCAGTGATTGAACAAGCGCTTGCGTGGCTTGCCAATCACAAACCTGCCAACCCCGGTCCAACCGTTATCAACTGGGGTGATGCGCGTCCTGGAAATATTTTGTTTGATGGCCTCACACCTACTGCAGTTCTTGACTGGGAGATGGTCAACGTTGGGCCGGCCGGAGTTGATGTCGGTTGGTTGATCTTTATGCATCAGTTCTTCCAGTCATTAGCTGATGTTTTTCAGATGCCTGGCTTCCCTGAGTTCTGTCAAACCGATGACATCATTGAGGCATATGAAGGGGCCGGTGGACGACACATTGAAGATCTCAATTGGTACATCGTGTACGCAAGTTTGCGCTTTGCTGCCGTGGCAATTCGGACATCACTTCGAGGAGTTGCATATGGTGAACGTGAAATGCCCGACGACCCCGAAGACCTCATCATGCATAAAGCGATGCTGTACGAGCAAATTTCTCGGTAATCGTCATGAAGATTGAGAACAGTCCTAGAAGAGATCGTTCTGCACAGCGACTATTTGTTTTAACGAGTTTGATAACTCTTCTATTCAGCGCCTGTTCGCAATCGTCTGAAACAGCATCAAGTATTCCAACGTCAACGATTGTCGAGAACACATCGACGCCGGCACCCGCAACGAGAACCTCCAGCACTACTTCTCTCAATCCGACAACCACTATTTCAAAACTCCCACCGCTACCCAACGATGATCCTCTGCCTCCCGTCGCAGACCTTGAGAACCTAGATCTGAAATTAACGCCAGTTGCCGATATCCCTCTCGCTTTAGGTATGGCGTGGAGTGAAGAACAACAATTTTTCTATGTCATCACTCAAAAGGGCGAAGTATTTCGTACGTCACCCGATTTCTCTTCCGTTGAACTAGCAATTGATTTAGTCAATCAAGTCACTCCTTATTCATTTGAGTCAGAACGAGGAATGACTGGCGTCGCGATTAGCCCAATTGATGGACGACTCTTCTTGACATATAACGATCTCAACAAAGATACGAATATCGTCTCGTACGGCTTCAAAAACGGAATGCCTGATCCTTTAACTCGTCGACTCGTTCTCTTTGTCAAGCAACCCGGCATTAGCCACAAAGCGGGGAATTTGATATTTGATGAAACTGGAGCACTCTATATATCGCTCGGCGACGGTGGCGGAAACAAAGGAGCTACATCGCAGGACTACACGTCTCTTCTTGGGAGCATCTTAAAGATCATTCCAAACATCGACGGTGACGGATACACAGTCCCTGCAGATAATCCTTTTGTCGATGACCCAACACGTGCACCAGAAATTTATGTCAAGGGACTTCGACAACCTCATAGGTTTGCGTTGAACCATGCCAACGGCGATATCTACATCACCGACGTGGGTGAAAGTACCAATGAAGAACTGAATTATCTTCCTGCCGGAACTTCAGGAGTGAATTTCGGTTGGCCGTTTATGGAAGGACTTGAGCAAAGAAAGAACGGAGGAATGTACGAATTCACTCCTCCGATTTATCAATTTGCTCATCCCAGTTGGATAGCTATCATCGCGGGCTTTGTTTACCACGGCGAAAAGATACCGAAAATGAAAGGTGCTCTCCTCTTCGGTGATATGGCCGGCAAACTCAGTCTTCTCGGTCGAGATGGGATCACTATTCTTAAAATTTCCGAAAGTGGAAACATCCTGACTTCTTTTGCTGAAGGTCCAGACGGCGAACTTTATAGTTTGAGCCGAACTGGAGGCATCAAGCGAATTGATCCCGTCTAGTTATTGAATGAGTCAGTTCTTCAGTAACTCTGGGCGCATCGTTGAAATTTGACGACGAATGCCTTCACGCCAATCAACTGACGAATGAAAACCAGCATCATGTAATTTCTGCAAGTCGGGAACAATAGATGCAATCGTCGCGGTCGTCGGATTGAAAGTGGGAACGATGCCAGTCAGTCGACCCATCTCTTCGCACCAATCTTCAATTGACACCAACTGATCGCCGCCCCAGTTCACAATTTCTGCCCCGGTGTTCGCGTACGAAAGCAAGTACGGAATACTGCGGTTGATGTCATCTGCATGGATTGGCGTATAGGTCGTTGGCTGATCAACATGAACTGGCACTGGGATATTGCGTTCCATCATCATCAAGTGAAATGACATCCAACCGTAGGCATCGCCGTACGGAACATTGAGACGAGCGATCACCGTCGGCACTCCGAGACGCTTTGCCGTGTGCTTCACAAGAACTTCACCAGCAATTTTTGAAATGCTGTATGTCGGCATACCGGGCATCGGGCGATGGCTATCACCGAGAAGATCGGTCTCTTTGCGGGCTTCACCGTGCTTTGGTTCGTACACCGCGGTTGATGAGCAGTGGAAAAATGACAACTTGTCACTTTGATTAGCAGCGACTTCTAAAAGATCAGCACTGCCATGAGCGTTTGACGCAAATGCTTCATCAAAGTTGCTGCTCTTCGCCACTGCAAAATGCAAAACCAGATCGAGATCACTTGGCACTTCGTCGAGTTTGCCCTTTTCTAAATCGATGCTGACTGTCTGCACGCCTTTGTCATGCCATGGCTGACGTTGGGCCGGATCTTTGAAACGTGCCGCACCGTAAACCGTGTTGCCCTGAGTCGCAAGTGATTCAGCAAGTGGTCCAGCGACCCAACCAGTGACACCAGTAACCAAAATCTTTTTTCCAGTGATTTGTTGCATATCAATCACCACAACTCGTCGGTGTAAGTGTCGGTGCCAAACACAGTGTTCTTGAATGGGCTCGTCCACAAATGCTTGGCTAGTCCGCTTGATTCAAGATCGGCGCCAAATTTTGCATAACCATTTGCCCATTCGGCTGCGGGATCGTGATCAACAAAGTGAATCTGCATAAAACGTTGATCGGCCTTTGGTACGCGCGGAACATCGGGTGGTGCATCATCAAGTAATGGCAACAACGTTGAATAGTTGAAGACGTCAGGTCCCCACGATGAGGCAAACGCACGCGGCGCCCAATTATTTTGCATCCACTCACTCATCTGCGCGTGAGTCACGCCTTCGTTCAACTCGCCAACATTCACAATGATTCCGGGATATCCGCGGTCAAGCGCAAGTTCAATATTGGTGGTGGTTTCGGTACGGGTCATTGACCATTGGTTGTCGTACAACTGGGTGTGAATATGCGTGCGCTCAGCGAACATGCGGCCAGTGGCATGCAGATTCTTGACCGTGTCGACGCTCCAACGATTCCAGTCATCGTGATGACCTTTGAGTACCCAGTAAATAGCCAGGTATGAACCCGACATGGGGTCTGGGGTCATGGGTGAATCAGTGGGATAGCGCAAAGCCTTGAGATCGCGGGTTGAAACAAAGCGATCACCAGCGAACGAATAAGCACCAACGAGCACACCACCATAGAAGTGATCTCGCTCGTACCAACGGTTGTATTCGACTTCATGACCCTTGGTGGGCTCAACCATGGTGAACAACAAGGTCCCTAATTCGATTGGGTACTTCTTCATAACTCCCCCTTCAATGCACGGCACGCGCGTTGCTTGACCAAACTGTAGATGTTTCTCGCTCGGTGTCAGAAACTTGACGCACCAAGAATCGTTGTGAGTCGCGATTTGACCTGAGGCCACTCTGCCGATACAACCGAATAGACGGCGGTATTGCGCAACTTACCTTTTTCAGACGCCACCCAACTTGGTCGATCTGAACGCAATACTCCTTCAAAAATGCCGCCAATTCTTTCGATGGCTCGACGGCTTTGCTCGTTGCGTTCGTCGGTGCAAATTGCGACTCGTTGCACACCCCAAGTTTCAAATGCGTGCGTCATCAGCAGCAATTTGGCTTCGGTATTTATCAATGTTCGTTGCGCCGACTTCGCAAGCCAAGTTCCACCGATTTCTATTTCATCAGGAACTGACACTCCATTCATAGTGCGTCCTAAAGGAAAATAGATATTCATGAAACGTGTGCAGCCAACTACTTCTCCTAGTGAGCCGTCGGCATGAACACGGCGTTGAACAAATGGAACGTCCTGCCCAGCCCGATGACTGCTCATTAAGTTTTGGACGTAGTTTGTCATTTCTTCAATGCCGTCAGGGACAACCGTAAATCCAAAGGTTGAACGATCTTGAGACGCAGCCGAAACAAGGGCAGGAACATGCTCAATTGTCAATGGCTCCAAAGCCATTGAGTTTCCGATCAGCGTCGGCACTAGCAACATGTTCAGTTATCGATGACGAGATTTGGTTCTTCGGTGAGAATCCACTGAATGTTTGAAGTGTCCAAAAACTTTTCGGTGTCTTCCATGACTAATGGAAAATCGGGTTCACTCATGTGGGCATTGAACTGGTCGGCTGAATCAAAGATCTGAATGGTGACTCCGTCAAAACCTGGCTCATGACGACTTCCCTCAGCGGGCCATACTGCCGGGTGCTGTTCGTAACGACGAACATACTTAGCAGCTGAACAATTCTTGATGAGCGGTCCATGAATATTGAACCAGTAGTCAAGAAATTCTTGATGAGAGGTTCCGGGCTTGCGCTTGAGAAGTGTGACGAGTCGAATCATGATCTTGCCTTTCGTGTTATTGAATTTCTATTACAAACCTAAGAACGATCCACCATCGCAGATGATGGTTTGACCGGTCACAAATGAAGAATCGTCACTCGCAAGAAAGAGGGCGACCGAGCCAATGTCATCGGTGATATCGCCAACGCGACCAAGAGGCGTACGAGCTTCAATCGCCTGTTGAAGTGCCGGATTCCGATCGAATGCGGTCAACAAGGCCGGGCTTCCAGCCACTGGGCCAATGCAATTCACCGTGATACCAAATTCTCCCCATTCGCGCGCCAGGCTCTTCGCAATTGCTCGCTGAGCTGCTTTGGCCGGTGAATAGAGCGGGATATTCGCACTACCTTCAACACCCGACGGTGATGTGATCAAAATCAAACGCCCGCCGCCCTCGCCTTTTGGACGTGCCGATGAAGCAACGAGATGAGGCATCGCTGCACGGGCGCAAAAAAGACTGGCCCAAACTCCGGTACGGGACATCGGCGTCCAATGTTTATCGATTTGCGCTTTTTCTAACTTGTGCGGGATTCCGCCCATAAAAGCGTTGTGCACCATGATGTCGAGTCGACCTAATTGCTGAACAGTGTCGGCGACGCAGGCGTCAACCGATTCTGAAACCGCCACATCGGTCACGATGCAAACTGCCTGGCCGCCTGCGGAACGAATCGACTCAACTACTGGCTCGCCAGTCTCGGCGCGTCGGGCGGCAACGACAACCGTTGCCCCTTCTTGGGCAAGACGACGAGCGATTCCTTCACCAACACCTTGACCCGCACCAGTCACAATGGCGACACGATTTTCTAACCGACGAGCATTCACATCCACAGCCCTCCGTCACACACGATGGTTTGACCAGTGATATCACGAGCTGCTTCGCTACATAGCCACGTGACAACACCAACTGGGCTTACTTCGTTAGTCAATGATCGAGGGGCAATCGCGACAGCACCAGAAATGCTGGTATCAATCGAGAACCAATGCGGTTCAACAGCGACAGCATTCACTGTGATCCCGTTTGTTCCCCACTGACGAGCTGCAGACTTCACCAAGATGCGTGCCGATTCGGCTAGCGCCGCTTGAGGAGCGTAACAAGCACCGCCTGACATGCCGGTAGTAGGAACTACGACAACGATGCGCTCGCAATTCGTGGAGTGCGCTTCTTGAAGAGCCGTGATGACTCGTTGCATAGGTTGTTCGTAAATCTCATCAATATACGTATCAGTCAGTTTGGTCAGGCTTGTTATTGAATTTTCTCCGTCAAGATCAACAACTATGACTGCGCTGCGCGTATCGGAATGCACGCCATCGCGAAGAACTTGTGCAAGCGCACCCTTACCCGACACTTTTACACTCATGAAATTCCAGTTCCTGTATTCAAATGTGCTGACACATCACCGTGAGCGTCGACAAGCATGATGCGTTGAGAAAACGCCCATTCTCCGTTCGAATTTTTCGCAAACTCGTCGTGGTAACGCCCCGATGCCACGACCTGTAACGGTAATTCATCAGGAACATTTTGCAGAACTGTGAATTGCGAGCGGGTTCGAACCACATTCAGAGAATCAGCTTCAAGAATTGTGTTGGTCACGAGGTGTTTGGTGCGCGGGATACCATCGTACGTTTTGACGAAATGGCGCAATACGGCTCCGACCTGAGTGCCTGGGACAGCCGACTGATCTGGGCCAGCCATGAAAACGGGAGCTTCTCCGAAAAGTTTGGCGACTCCGTCGAAATCACCCGCGTCAATTCGTTCGGCATAGGTGTACAACAAATTCAGGATTGCTCTTTCATCTCCGTAATTCAGCATGTTGACACCGTAGACCAACTACGGTGAAGGTGTGGCTGACAACATCGATGACCCCACCCCTATCGGAAACGTTTGGCCCATGGCCGGCGAGCAAACCGACGAACTCGTACGCGCGGCTTTCCCGTTACGTCTCGGACTCGCAGAAGGCAAAGTAGCCCTCGTGACTGGTGCAGGACGCGGTATTGGTGAAGCCACTGCCCGACTCTTCGCAGTTGAAGGTGCTGCCGTCGTCGTTTGTGACATTGACGGTGACGCGGCTCAGGCCGTCGTTCGGTCGATTCAAGAACGTGGTGGCGAAGCCTTCGCAGTGGCTGCCGACCTCACCAAAGAAGATGATGTTGCCGCCGTGATCAACTCGGCAATCGACAATTACGGTCGCCTTGATTGCGCTGTCAATAATGCCGGCGTGAGTGGCCGGTTTGGTTCGTTTATTGACCTTCCATTGCACGAGTGGCAACACATGATCAACGCCAATCTCACGAGCGTCTTTTTGTGCCTCAAGTACGAACTAGGTGTCATGGCCGCGCAAGGTTCTGGGGCAATCGTCAACGTGTCATCTGGCGCGGGAGTCGTTGCTGCTCCTGGCTTGCCTCACTACACCGCAGCCAAGCACGGTGTGCTCGGTCTCACTAAGTGTGCAGCGCAAGAGTTTGCTGCCAAAGGCGTGCGAGTGAACGCGATTCTTCCCGGCACAACGCGTACTCCAATGATTGAAGGGTTCATCAACGGTGATCCCAAGATCGAGAAGATGGTGAGCCGCGGAATCGGTCGTGGGTATTTAGGCGAACCATCCGAAATTGCCGAATCGGCAGTATGGCTATGCAGTGATCGCGCCAGTTTCGTGTGTGGCGAATCTTTATTGGTCGATGGCGCGACCGTCTGCCGCTAAATAATCGTTACGCCCAGGACGACAAGACTTCGGCCACGCTGTGTTGGCCAGAATGACACGGGACTCCAGCTTTCGCTTCGGTGCGTGAAAATCGCGGTGCTGCTTGCGCCTGGACAACTCCGTTGATTGTTACAACTGTTCCACGTGCTGCGGTATGAGGATGAGTTGCAACTTCACTCGGTGACAACACTGGAGCGAAACAAGCATCGGATCCCTCAAAGATTGCTTCCCATTCGGTACGAGACTTTGAGCGAAAGACGTCGGTCATACGTTGTTTTGCGGCTGCCCACACTTTGCGATTGTTCTGTTCGGCTGGTTGCAGCAAAGCATCATCAGCGACACCTAGACGCTGCACAAGTTCGGCGTAGAACTGTGGCTCGATTGCGCCAACTGAAACCCATTTGTGATCGGCCGTTTCGTAAACGTTATAAAAATGTGCTCCACCATCGAGATGATTCGTTCCACGCTCGCCCCAAAATCCATTAGTGAACGCTGAGAAAAATGGTCCGAGAATCATCGCAGCACCATCAACCATCGCAGTGTCAATGACTTGTCCGCGACCGCTACTGAAACGTTCAACAACTGCACAAGCAACGCCCATCGCCAACACCAAACCGCCACCAGCAAAATCGCCAAGCAGGTTGATCGGTGGTATCGGAGGTTGACCTTCGTAACCAATCAAATGCAACGCCCCTGACAATGAGATGTAGTCGATGTCATGCCCAGCGGTGTGGGCCAGAGGACCATCTTGTCCCCAACCCGTCATGCGCCCATAGATCATTCGGGGATTACGTTCACATACAACATCAGGACCGATACCTAAACGCTCACACACACCGGGACGAAATGGATCAATGAATGCGTCAGCCCTATCGGTGAGCTCAAGCAAAGTCGCAATATCTGTTGGGCTTTTTAGATCGAGAGCGATACTGCGCTTCCCACGCATCAACGGATTTGTGGGTAGACGATCGCGATTGACACGTGCAGCAACTTCGGGTCGCTCAACAGCAATGACATCAGCACCTAGGTCGGCCAACACCATCGCGCCATACGGACCAGGCCCTTGACCAACTAGTTCAATGACTCGAATTCCTTGAAGCGGACCAGCCATTGTGTTCAGCCTTCAATTCCAGCGTCGGTCATCGCCTGCTGCTTGGCCCAGCGATAATCGCTCTTGCCAGCTGGTGAACGCACCATCTGATCAACCAACGTGAGTTGACGCGGGACTTTGTAACCGGCAACGTGGGCACGGCAGTGTTCTTGCACACTTTCTAACGTTGGCGATGTGCCTGGGCGAGCCTGAACTACTGCAGCGACACGTTCTCCCCAACGAGCATCGGGAATACCAACAACGACCGCATCAAAAACTTCTGGATGAGCCTTTAAAGCATTCTCAACTTCTTCAGGAAAGATCTTTTCGCCGCCACTATTGATGCAGACCGAACCACGCCCAATCAAGGTGATCGTTCCATCTTCTTCAAGACGCGCAAAGTCACCAGGAATTGCATAACGAGTTCCATTGGGCGAAGTCACAAACGTTGCCGCAGTTTTTTCGGGATCTTTGTGATAACGCAGCGGAATATTTCCGGCTCGTGCTAATCGACCCATTTCACCTGGTTTTACTGGCAACAAATCATCGCCAAGCACTACTGAGTCGCGAGCGGCCTTCACGGTTGGTCCACCTTTTGACTGCATGCCCTTACCAACCATTGTGATTCCGTTGGCACCACCTTCGCTTGAACCAACCGCATCGGTAATCACGACATTCGGGAAAAGATCAATGAATTGTTCTTTACATGACTGCGAGAAGAGAACGGCGCTTGAACTCACCGCAAACAATGATGACAGTTCGTGTTTGTCGGTGTTATCGGCGATGTAATCAAGTAGTGGACGAGCCATTGCGTCGCCCGTGATCATGATCAAGTTGGCTTTTTCGTTTTCGACCGTGCTCCAAACATCAGCGGGATCAAACTTGCCACGCAAAACAACTTTGTTGCCCACAAAACTCTGAGCCATCACGCTCCACTGCGATGCCCCGTGCATCAACGGCGGCAATGGATACGACACCAACGGGAAACCATTGCGGCCCTTTTCAACGAATCCTTCTGGAGAAGAAACTTTGTCGCCGGTCATGATGTCGATTCCGCCACCGAGAGCCATCACCACATCGCCGTGACGCCACACGACACCTTTGGGCATTCCAGTCGTGCCACCCGTAAACAAAAGGTAGATGTCATCGTCTGAACGTGGAGCAAAATCACGAGCATCGCTATTGCTAGCCAGCGTCTTTTCGTATTCATCGCCAATGACGAGCATCGGCAATTGCGGTGCAACCGAGCGAGCTCGATCAACGTATTCGGGTTCAACGATGAGGTAGGTCAAATCGGCGTTATCAAACAAATAGGCAAGTTCATCTTCGACGTAGCGATAATTGATGTTGACCCAGACCGCGCGAATCTTGAAAATCGCCCAGAGCGCCTCGACCCACTCGACGCGATTGAGCGCATAGATACCGACATGATCACCAGGCTTAATTCCTTGTGACTGCAAGTGGTGAGCCAGCTGATTGGCGCGACGATCCATCTCGGCAAAAGTGCGACGAGTGCGTTCGTCCACGATGTAATCGCGGTCGGGCCATTCATCAGCCGCAGCTTCAAAGAGGTCGGCGAGGTTAAAAGTCGTTGCTGGCATATGTGTGTGCTATCACATCGCTGTCGATGAAGCCGAACCACCGCGCTTCGTAGTAGAAGATAAGGAAGCAATTTCACATCACTAAGGAGAAATCATGTCTGGCACCGAGCACCTCTTAACCGAAGTGGTGGGACACACACTGGTGGTCACGATGAATCGACCCGAAGCCAAAAATGCCCTTAGCCCCGCGATGATTGTGGGCTTGGCCGACGCTTGGGTTCGACTCAACGAAGATGACGACATTCGCTGCGCGATCTTGACTGGGTCTGGTGGATCCTTTTGCACTGGTATGGACCTCAAGGCCCGCGCCAATGATGATGCTGGCCCCAACCCCTACCAAGAGCGCTGGGCCGCCGATCCCGATTTGCACTGGAAGGCATTGTTGCGGCACTACCGCTTACGCAAGCCGTTGATCGCCGCTGTCGAGGGATACGCAGTTGCTGGCGGTACCGAGATCTTGCAAGCGACTCATCTTCGGGTGGCGGGCGAGAGTGCGACATTTGGAGTCTTCGAAGCAAAGCGCGGACTTTTCCCGGTGGGAGGAAGCACCGTTCGACTGCAACGACAAATTGGATACACCAATGCTTTGGAAATGTTGCTCACGGCGCGTGGGTACACCGCTACTGAGGCGAAAGAGATCGGATTGATTGGACACGTGGTGCCCGATGGCCAAGCATTGTCAAAATCGTTGGAATTGGCCGAGATGATCTGCGCCAATGGTCCGCTCGCGGTTGAGGCAATCTTGAAGTCGGTGCAAGAAACTGCGGCGATGCCCGAAGCTGAGGCCCTCAAACTTGAGTTTGAAATCGGCTGGCCAATTTTCTCGACGAATGATTCGAAAGAGGGGCCGAGGGCCTTCGCCGAAAAGCGCTCCCCCAACTGGACCCGCACCTAACCCGGAACTTTCTCACCACTCTGTACAACGAGTTCCAACTGTTGGAACTCGTTGTACAGAGTGGCTGTTTTTACCCACTTTGGAAGATAGTTACCGCTAGGCGGCAGCCAGATTCCAAAGTGGCGGATTTTTAGGGTTTGGTGGAGGAGACGAGCCACATGGCGAAGAACTGGCTTCCTCCACCGTACGCATGTCCCACGGCCTTCTTCGCCCCATCAATCTGATGTTCGCCAGCCTTGCCCATCACCTGCATCGCCGCCTCGCCAAATCGCAGCATTCCCGACGCACCAATGGGGTTACTCGACAGCACTCCGCCCGACGGGTTGACCGGCAGCGAACCGCCCATTTCAGTGACGCCATCTTCAACCCAGCGCCAGCCCTCATTGCGCGGAGCAAATCCCAAGTTCTCTAGCCACATCGGTTCGAACCAAGCGAACGGCACATACATCTCAACAACGTCAATTTCTTCGGCTGGATTCTTGATTCCGGCTTTACGCCACAAATCAGCTGCACACATTTCGCCGGCCACAGGGCTCACTTGTTCGCGACCCGCAAATGCAGTTGGCTCACTGCGCATTGACGTCGCATGCACCCAAGCCTTTGGTCCAGCATGTTTGTCGGCTCGCTCTTCGCTCATCAACACCAACGCCATTGCACCGTCACTCGATGGGCACGTTTCAATAAATCGAATCGGATCCCACAACATCGGAGTCTCGAGTGCTTTCTCGAGCGTCCAATCAGGTTCGTGCAAATGTGCGTACGGGTTCTTGCACGCATTCGTACGATCTTTCACTGCGACCATTGCACCAATGTGCTTGGGAGCTCCAGAACGACCGATGTATCCACGCACGATCGGTGAGAAGTAACCGCCTGCACCGGCATGCACTGGCATACCAAACGGAATCGGCACACTTAGCGCCCACATTGCGTTGCCATCGCTTTGCTTTTCGAAGCCGATTGTCAAAACTGTTCCGTGAATTCCGGCCATCACATGTTGTGCCGCAACAATTGCTGTTGATCCACCCACCGAACCAGCGGTGTGGACACGGAACACTGGCTTGCCATGCGCAGCCAATGCATCAGCAAGCCACAACTCGGGCATTGCTACACCTTCGAGAGAGTCTGGTGCCTTACCAATCACGATCGCATCAACATCAGCGATCGTTATATTGGCGTCAGTCAACGCACGGTCGACTGCCTCGCGCACCAAACCAGCGATTGAAACATCGGCACGGCAAGCAGCGTGCTTTGTTTGACCTACTCCGACGACTGCACAAAGATCAGCCATGTCACTCACCTTCCATGACGCATACCAAATTTTGTTGCAACATCGGTCCACTTGTGCAGTGAGCCAAAACTCGATCGGCCGAACCAGCAAAAATGCTTTCGGCCGCTTCAGCAAATCGTGCTAGTCCCGCCGCCATCGCTGGGTTCGC
Source organism: uncultured Actinomycetes bacterium (assembly GCA_903872155.1). GTDB lineage: Bacteria > Actinomycetota > Acidimicrobiia > Acidimicrobiales > Ilumatobacteraceae > Casp-actino8. The sequence continues at coordinate 48,684 of CAIQJP010000042.1, forward strand.
TACTAATGCTCCACCACTTGGATTGATGTGCGTTGATTCGCTCAATCCCATTGCATTTCGCAACAACAGCTCTTGATGCGTGTACGGAGCGTGAAGTTCAGCAACATCAATGCGGTCTCTAGCGACTCCTGCTTTTTGGGCAGCAATAGCAGCTGAAGAACTTTCAATCATTGAACGAGCACCTAAACGTTGCGTATCAATACGGTGATCAATTCCACGAATCCACGCTGGCCGTTCGGCTAAACGACGCGCAACATCGCCAGCAGCCAAAACAATTGCATTACAACCATCAACCGGAGTCGCGCAGTCGTGCGCTCGCAGTGGATTCAATGTGTACGGCATCGCCAACAAATCGTCCGCTGATTCATTGCCCTTTGTATAAGCAACTGCATTGTTGCGCGCGTCTCGTCGACTTCGAGCAGCAACTTCAGCCATCTGACGTTCGGTGACAACTCCGGCTTCAAGACATGCACGTGCTTGCAGTGCGGCCAACGCATCAAAGCCCGGCTTCAGCGGTGCGACCATATACGGATCGGTTTGCAAACTGAGAATTTGGTCAATCGGACCTGATGTAGTTTTTCCGTTCGAGAAAACGAGTGCAACGTCAACTTCGCCAGTTTGAATTTTCACCCAAGCTTCGTACAAAGCAAATGCCCCATCGGCTTCAACGTGGCTTTCGATAATCGGTGGCCAAGCACCAATCGCATCAACAGCTGACACGAAACTAAAGGGCTGACCACTCATGTAGTCGCACGATCCGTGACACCAGAATCCAATGTCACTTCGTTCGATTTTGACTTTGTCCAGCAATTGTTGAATGACTGGTAACAGAATTTCAACCGATGTGAAGGTGCTATTCACTTCACTTGGACGTTGGGCAGTTCCAACAATTGCAATATCTCGTAACGCCATCAGCTTGCTCCTGATTCTGCGCCCATCACGCGATCTGGTTCGCCAGTGGGACGAAAGTGTTGAACATTCTCAAGAGTGGCGCCCCACTCTGATTTGTCTTTCCACACCGGTTCAACCCGCATGCCAATGCGCACATCTTCTGCTTCACATTCTTGAATGAGGTGTTGCATTGAAATGTCTGCGCCATCGAGCAAGATTTGTGCAGCCACATATGGCAATTTGATTTTCTGTCCCAAGAACGGAACATTGACGATGCAAAAAGTTGTGATCGTTCCCTTCGGTCCTACTTCAACGTCGCCAGCCAAAATTTTGGCGCACTTCGGACACACACCGTTACGAGGTGGGAAATACACCAGCGCACAACTCGGACAACGTTTGCCGACAAACTGGCCATTCATGAGACCCGCGAGATGACTTGTCGCATTCGGACCAGCCGACCAGTTGTAGGTCACGCCAATTGGTTGACGAAGTCGTACCAATCCATCGGCTTCACTCATGACGCACCTCCAACAACATCGAAACAAGCAATGTCAGTGACGCCGCCTGGTCGGTCTTGCGCCCAGCGGACTTTCACTTTGGTCCCAATTGCAATGTTGTCGGGCGATCCAGCATCGACTGCGTGCAACATCGGCACATCGGTCCCGTCAATGGTGATCAGAGCCCAGGCAAAAGGATGACCCAAAGGCTGACCCTCAACCGGAGTCTCCTGCCAAGCCCAAGTCGAGACCGTTCCTGTATCGGATAGTGATACCCATTCGGTTAAAGGAGCACCCGTGACCGGGTCGAATTCGGCCGGCGGAAAGAACACACGCCCATCTGACCCTCGAGTTCCCTCGAGTCGACATTCGGACAACGAAGTAAAAAATCGCGACAACAAAGTGCCGACAGTTCTTTTGTATGGATAAGCGACTACAAGTGGCGCGACGAAAACGTCGCCGACCATGGCGTGAGATGTTGTTCCAGACACGACAAGTTTTTAGCACGCCAACGACTTTGAATGCTCATCACAACTGCACTTCTCTCGTACAGAACTCTTCCCTACTCGCCTCTACCTACTCAGGGGCTTTGTTGCTAGTGTCACATTGTCGGGTCATGGGGATCTAGGCGACGTAGGGGGAAGACATGACGAGTTCATTGAACTTTGGTCGTACATTTGCAGCACTCTCATTGGTTGCACTCGCAACAGTCGGCTGCTCGAATCGCAACAGCGGCGATACCGCCACGACTCAGGCTCCTACCACCGCTGCACCTGCAGCAACTGACGCACCAGTTGCGACTGATGCGCCTGTGACGACAGATGCCCCAACCGGTCCGATGTTTGGCACCATGGCCAGCCCATGTGGTCCAGCAACAGACGCCGGTGTCCCAACGTTCGCCGACGGACAAAATGGTGGCGACACCATCAAGCTCGGAACGGCAAACGATCATGGTTATGAAGGTGCACCCGGCACCACTCTTGAAATGCTCGACGCAGCCAAGGCCTTCGCCGGTTGGTGCAATGCCCAAGGCGGTATTCGCGGTCTTCCGATTGAGATCGTCGACCTTGATGGCAAGTTGTTCTCGGTTCCTCCAGCAATGGAACAAGCATGTAGCGAAGTATTTGCCATGGCTGGCGGTGGTTGGGTCTTTGACGACCAGATGTTCCCCCGTTTCCACGAATGCGGAATGATTTCATTCTCGGGTTATGCCGTGAGTGCAACAGCTTCCATGGCCAACGGAAAGATTCAACCAATTCCAAACCCCGCAAACGAAAAGCCAGCACAGTGGCTCAACTGGGCTAAGGCCACTTACCCCGACGCAATCAAGAAAGTTGCACTTCTCTACGGCGACTTCTTAACAACCAAGAGTGTTGCCGATCAGTTAGCAGCAACGATGAAAGCTGTTGGCGGATTCGGTGAACCGTCAATGATGACCTACAACCCGGCTGGCGAAGCCAACTGGACTCCATTTGCACAGAAGTTAAAGACTGATGGCATCACTTACTTGTCGTTCGTTGGAACTGACTCGAACTTGGTGCTGCTTTACAAAGCAATGCGCGAAGTTGGTTATGTACCTGAAGTCGTATTGAACGACGCAAACTTTTATTCCTCGATGATGGTCGCCGAAGGCAACGCAGTCGCCGACGAGGGATTCCTCGCCCGTACGATGTACGCACCGTTTGAAGAAGCAGACAATTTCCCTGGAATGGCTTCGTACTTAGACATGATGGCGACATACAACCCTGAGGGTCGTATCGCTGGCCTTGGATTGCAAGCAACCTCAGCATTGCTGATGTTTGTCACCGCCGCCAATTCATGTCTTGATAACAACAACAATGTTCTCGAACGTGAATGTGTTTTGGCTGAAGGTATGAAGATCACTTCGTGGACTGGTGGCGGCCTTCATAGCGAAACCAATCCGTCGGCAAAGACAGCACCGAAGTGCGGACTCATTATGGGTGTCAAAGATGGCAAGTGGGCCCGCGTCTATCCAGAGGTGGGCTCGGCCGACGATAATGGTGGCGGTTGGCATTGTGATGAAAACGGTGCAGTCGAAATTGAAGGTGACTTTGGCGATGTCACGTCGGGCGTTGACCCGACGCGATCAAACTAAGCATTTACCGAAAACACAAGAATTGATCTGATCTCTGATGCAAGAACTCCTCACGTTCACAATCATTGGTCTGTCAACGGGCGCAATCTACGCAGTTGTCGCGAGTGGATTAGTCGTCACCTACACAACTTCGGGCATCTTCAACCTCGCTCACGGAGCGACCGGCATGCTGGCCGCATTTACATACTGGCAGTTGCGGTTTGACTGGAATATGCCAGCACCTTTGGCTCTCTTCATCACGCTGTTCGTTCTTTGCCCCCTCTTTGGGATTCTCACCGAACGATTCGTCATGCGAGGCCTGCAAGGAACTTCAGAAGTTGTGCGCCTTTCGGTCACAGTTGCCTTATTCGCTTTCATGATCGGAATTGCTAACTGGGTTTGGCCAAGCGATTCAAGCCGTGAAGCCTTTACAAAGTTCTTTGAGGGCAACACGGTCTCGATCGGTGGAATCAACATCAGTTGGCACAAACTGATCACATTTGGTTGCGCCATTTTGGTTGCCATAGTTCTGCGTCTCTTGCTCTTCCGCACCCGCATGGGCGTCGCAATGCGTGCGGTCGTTGACGATCGTGCACTCACTGAACTCAACGGTGGACGACCAGATCGTGTTGCGATGTTTGCCTGGGCACTCAGCGCAATGCTTGCTGGTCTTGCCGGAATCTTGCTGGCCGGCGAACAACAACTCAACATTGAGCCACTCGTCCTTCTCGTCATCAACGCTTACGCGGCTGCCATCATCGGCCGTTTAAAGAATTTGCCGATGACATTTGCTGGAGCCGCAGTTCTGGGTTTGCTTGATGCGTACTATCTCCAATTCTCGGACAAGTCATGGTTCCCTCAATCAATCATGGGATTCGGAATTTCGGGGATGCGGGCGTCGATCCCCACAATCGTTCTTTTCATCGCACTTCTGGCTCGTCCACAAAGTCGGTTACGAGCTGGCGTTGTGCGTATTCGTGAGCAGAACAAGGTCCCCACCTGGAGTGCTTCATTGATGGGTGCTGTTGCCTTGATTGCGATCGTTGTTGCTATTTCTGGAATGCTCACACGCTCCAACACTCTCTTGTTGCTCAATGGATTTACGTTCGCCATCGTGGCCTTGTCGCTCGTCCCGCTCACCGGGTACGCCGGCCAGATGTCGCTTGCTCCGCTCACCTTTGCTGGGCTTGGTGCAATCGCGATGTCAAAACTTCCAGGCGATGGAAATTTGCTGACGTTAATTGTGGCGGTAGTTATCGTCGCGCTCATCGGCGCACTTGTTGCACTTCCTGCTATTCGACTCTCCGGTATTTATCTGGCACTTTCAACGGCAGCTTTCGCTGTCTTGGTCACAAAACTGATTTTCAATCAGAAGCAAACTTTCATGAGTGGCAACATTGCCGTACCAGTGCTTGACATCCCGTTCATTGAAATCAACTCACCGCGGGGCCGCTTAATTTTGGCATCTGCAGCATTTTCACTTCTAGGTCTAGGCGTCGTAGCAATTCGTCGCAGCCGACTTGGACGTCGCCTCATCGCACTCAAAGATTCCCCAGCTGCTGCCGCAACGTTAGGTATGAGTCTGACTCGCACCAAGTTGGCAGCTTTCGCAATTTCGGCAGGCATTGCCGCTTGTGCAGGAGCACTAGCCGGCGACAAAGTGAGTCCGCAGCAGTATGACTTCACGCAAAGTTTGCCCATCGTGTTGCTCACAGTTGTTGGCGGAGTCGGAACTGTTGGAGGCGCTTTGTTTGGCGGGCTGATGCTTGGTGGTAATTCAGTTCTGGCATCAGTCGTACCAACTCTCAAGAACGTCACCAAGATTCTTCCTGGCACCATTGGTGTCACTCTTGGTCGCAATCCGAGTGGAGCGGCAAACCAGATTGCTGATGCCTTTCGCTCGCTCTCCAACCGTTGGAGCCTTCTTGCATTCGCGGCGACTGGTGGAATTGTCATCTGGATTCTTGATGCCCAATACGTCATTTCGCATTGGGCGTTCTTTATCAGTGGCGTCTTTTGGTTGCTCGCGGTTACCCCCAACCTCGTCGGGATTTTGCAAGCACCCAGAACTCGTCAGATCATCGCCAGCATCTATCTCGCGATCGGTGTCATCGTTGCGATTTCGATTGATTGGGACAACGCAGTCGATTCAACTGGCAAGCGCCTCATCGCACTAGTTCTACTCATCGCTTTGTTTGGAGTCGGCGCACAACGCTTGACCGAAAATGCTCCGCGAGTACACCGCGCATCTCCCGATGTCATCGGCTTGACCACAGCATTCACCGATGAAGAACTCGATCACGCCGAACGCGAACTAGGCGTGGTGCTCTGATGTCACTTCTTGAAGTTCGTGGTGTGATGGTTCGCTTTGGTGGCGTCATGGCCGTTGGCGGAGTCGACCTTGATGTTCAAGCTGGTGAAGTCACCGGCCTCATCGGCCCCAACGGTGCCGGCAAAACCACGTTGTTTAACGTCATCAGTGGAATGCAAGAGCCCACAGCAGGTTCGGTGCATGTCAGTGGTGTTGAAGTGACACACGAGGCTCCTCACCGCCGAGCACGACGTGGTCTTGCTCGCACCTTTCAACGTCTCGAACTGTTTAGTTCGCTCACGGTGCGCGACAACGTGAGAGTTGCCGCCGAACTAGCTGCACTCACGAATGTGGATGAGACCGTTGACAACTTGCTCGAAAAAGTAGGAGTCAGTGAATTAGCTGAACAAACCGCCGGCGATCTTCCCACTGGCTCAGCGCGTCTCGTTGAAATTGCTCGAGCTCTTGCAACAGGTCCACGATTACTGCTTCTTGATGAACCAGCTTCTGGCCTTGACGAAGCCGAAAGCGATCGACTTGGTGTGCTGCTTCGCGAACTCACTGCCGACGGGCTCGGTGTACTACTTGTTGAACATGACATGAGTTTGGTCATGCATGTGTGCGATCGTATTTTTGTTCTCGATCTCGGATTCATCATCGCTAACGGAACACCAAGTGAAATTCAGCACGACCCCAAGGTGCTTCACGCCTATCTCGGAGCGCCGTCATGACGAACCCGATTCTTGAACTTCGCAATATTCGTGCTTCGTACGGATCTATCGAAGTACTTCACGGAGTCAACCTTTCAATTGGTCGCGGCGAAGTCGTGGCGTTACTCGGACCCAATGGTGCGGGTAAGAGCACCATGATCAAAGTCGTCAGTGGCTTATTACGCCCAACGTCTGGTCAACTCATCGTGGGTGGACGTGATGTCACTGGTGCAGCAGCGAGTGCGCTCGCTCGCGCCGGCCTATGCACGATCCCTGAAGGACGCGGTATCTTTCCAAACCTGACCGTTCGCGAAAACTTATTGATGGCCACGTTTAGCGGTCACAAGTTGTCAGATATTGAAGAACGTACCTACTCGCGCTTTCCTCGCCTATCTGAACGCCGTACACAGTTGGCCGGGACTATGTCTGGTGGCGAACAACAGATGTTGTCGTTGGCTCGTGCCCTCGCAACAAATCCAGTGATTTTGTTGCTTGATGAATTATCAATGGGGCTTGCTCCATTGATCGTTGCCGAGTTGTATCAGCAGGTCGCAGCAATAGCCGCCGAAGGAGTTTCAGTTTTGGTGGTTGAGCAATTCGCTCGTACGGTGCTCGGCGTTGCTGACCAAGCAGTATTACTAGCTCACGGAAAAGTTCAAGTCTCAGGTAAAGCATCGGAAATTGGTGAAGATGTTTTGGCCGGAGCATATTTAGGTTCATAATTCTTCTACACCAATTCTCTTACACACTTAGAAACGGACACGACCATGAACGAAGATCGAATCCAAACCTTTACCGAAGAAATCGGCGAATTGAAGTTGCGTGGCGCGCGTGCCGATCGCGAACGTTGGCTGTTGATCCTCGGCGGACTCGGCCTCGTGGCTGGCGTCGGACTTGCAATTTTTGGAGGCTTCCAAGCAAGTGGTACGACGAACCTGGGTGACCAGATCGCATTCTTGGCGACGGGCACATTGATCGGTCTCGCACTTGTCATCGCCGGAACCGCGTTGTTTATACGCTACTCAATTGCCCGCTTCATGCGATTCTGGTTGGTGCGTCTCGTTCATGAACACCGCAGTGAGACCGACCGTGTGATCGGTGCACTTAAAGAGATCGAAGCGAAACTCAGCAAATAGTTCTTAGCGTGCGCGGTAAGTGCCGCCGCCTAGACCGCTGGTGTCCTTGTTCAAGCGCTTCGACAAGTGCATTCCTTCAAGGATGAACTCAACAGCTGCCGCAACACTCGCAGCGCTGTCATCGCCGTCAATCAGCGAATCGACGATTGGACGCAATGCAGGAATATTGCCGATGAGCATCGCTTGTTCTTCAGACGGCACATCTTCACCCGTGTGAACAACTGCGCCTTCTTCAAAAGCAGTTAATACGGCACCCGTTAACTCTGGTTGCACAACTTGGCGATAAACGGTGAGAACTGAAGCCTTAATCAGGTCGCGCAACACTTGCCCTTCGCATCCCTCTTCAAGAGCTTCAATTTCAATCTTTCCACCCGTTGACGCAGCGAATGCATCAAGGTCACACACTCGAGGAACCACATTGGTTTCGCCCAAACGTAAACCGCGACGCAAAGCGTTAGCAGCCATCACTTCATAGTTACTCACGCTCAATCGAACACTGACACCACTGCGCTGATTGACCTGGCTACTACTACGCGCCAACTGACTAAAAGTTGCGACGACGTGTTCCATGTAGGCCGGAACAGTCACCTTGACATCGCCCACGCTAGGCGGACGTGCTTCTTGGCGAATAATCTGCACTTCAGTCGATGCCTCAAGCGGATAGTGCGTGCGAATCTGGCTGCCAAAACGATCTTTCAACGGCGTGATGATTCGACCGCGGTTGGTGTAATCCTCAGGGTTCGCTGAAGCGACGAGTAACACATCAATTGGGAGACGGATCTTGTAGCCGCGAACTTGGACATCGCGTTCTTCAAGAATGTTCAACAAACCAACCTGAATTCGTTCCGACAAGTCGGGCAATTCGTTAATGGCAAAAATTCCACGGTTCGTGCGCGGCACGAGACCGTAATGCAATGTGAGTTCATCACTGAGGTAACGACCTTCAGCAACTTTGATGGGGTCAACTTCACCAATCAGGTCGGCAATAGATGTATCAGGGGTCGCCAACTTTTCGCCGAAACGAACATCGCGATGCACCCACGTAATTGGAGCCTTGTCACCTTTTTGTTCAACGAGATCGCGAGCGTGCTTAGAGACGGGGTTATAGGGATCGTCATTAATCTCGCTACCGGCGATGATGGGCAACCACTCATCAAGCAAGCCGGTCAAACTACGAATCATGCGGGTCTTGGCCTGACCACGCTCTCCCAAAAAGATCACATCATGCCCGGCCAAGATTGCGTTCTCGAGTTGCGGCATCACGGTGTCTTCGTAACCGAGGACACCTTCAAACAATGGTTGCTTGGCCATTATGCGTGCGACCGCATTGCGACGCATCTCTTCTTTGACGGGACGCGAGACCCATCCAGATGCTTTGAGTTCACGAATATTGGCCGCTGAGGGTGCCGGAGAATTTGACATATCTTGAGAGTAATCCGCCACTGATGAAACGCAGTGGTCGTGCCCTTTCTCTACTACCGTCTGAGGTGTGACAACCTCGACCGAGCATGAGAATGAGATGTGGACCTCTCTCGATCTCTCAGGTCAGTGGCGTGTCACCAAGGCGACTGATGATGCCCTACGCACCAGTGTTGGCCTTGATACCGACGACGAAGAATGGCCGACGATTCAGGTTCCAAGCCATTGGCAATCACACCCACTCTTTGTCTCCGAAAATGGACCTCTTTTGTATCGCAAAGACTTCGAACTCGGCGTGCCCGAATCTGGCGAACGACGCTTCATCGTGGTTGACGGACTTTTTTATCAAGGCGACGTATGGCTGGACGGCGCCTACTTGGGTGACCCCGAGGGCTATTTCATCCCTCATGCGTACGACATCACTGCTCTTGCAAAGCTTGATACCGAACACGTCTTAGCCATCGGAGCGACGTGTAGTCCTCAACGTGACAAAAAGGCTAAGCGAAATATCACTGGCGTCTTCCAACATTGGGATTGCATTGATCCCGATTTCAATCCCGGTGGAATTTGGCGCGGTGTACGCATTGAGAGATCAGGACCGGTGCGCATTGATGCCCTACGCGTTCTGTGTCGCGATGCCAACGAAGCTCGCGCCAATGTACGTCTGAGTGCTCGACTCGATAGCGACAGCGATCTTCCAGTTCGCATCGTCACTTATGTCAATAACAAGGTTGTTGACGAAATTGAAAAGTCATTGGCGAACGGAATCAATACTCTCGATTGGGACATTGATATTGACGAGCCAAAACTCTGGTGGCCGTGGTCAATGGGTCAGCAAAATCTCACGGATATCCGAGTTGAAGTTGTGCACAACGGTACCGTCAGCCACTCGGTCCGTCGACGAACGGGCTTACGCGAAGTAGCAGTTCAAGATTGGGTCTATTCGATCAATGGCGAACGTATCTTTTTGAAGGGTGCAAATCTTGCGCCGACACGAGCGATGTTGGGCGATGCCAACGAAACTGAACTACGTCGCGATATTGAACTAGCCCGCGAGGCTGGTCTTGATCTTGTTCGAGTGCACGGACATATCTCGCGAACTGAGTTATATGACGCAGCCGATGAACTCGGAATGTTGATTTGGCAAGATTTTCCCTTGCAGTGGGGTTACGCCCGCCAAATTCGGCGAGAGGCAGTGCGGCAAGCCGAAGAAGCCGTCAACATCCTCGGACATCATCCATCAATCATGACCTGGTGCGCGCATAACGAACCTTTCACTTTCAGCGTCTCTCCAGGTGAGTCATTTGATTTCAAAAAGATGGCCGTTCCTTTTCTTGCCGGCCATCAACTTCCTACATGGAACAAGAGCGTTCTCGATCGTTGGGTGAAGCGCTCATTTGAAAAGGCTGACGTCACGCGACCAGTCATTGCACATAGCGGCGTGTTACCGCACTTACCCACACTCGATGGCACCGATAGTCACTTGTACTTCGGTTGGTATCACGGACACGAACGCGATCTTCCAGGATTCGCTGCCAAGATTCCGCGCCTCATGCGATTCGTCAGCGAGTTTGGTGCGCAGGCCATTCCTGAATCAACTGAATTCTTCGATGCAACTGAATGGCCAGTTTTAGATTGGGAAAAACTCGAGAACAAGTTTGGTATGCAGCGTGGGAATTTTGAAAATCACTGCCCTGCTTCGGCCTTTGACAGTTTTAATGAATGGCGCGTCGCAACGCAGACATATCAAGCGGACGTCATTCGTTACCACATTGAAACTCTGCGTCGATTGAAGTACCGACCAACTGGTGGTTTTTGCATGTTTGCTTTAAACGATGCAATGCCCATGATTTCGTGGAGTGTGCTTGATCACAAACGCGTTCCTAAATTGGGATACACCGCACTCGCCGAAGCTTGCCGTCCCGTCATCGTGACGGCTGATCGTCTACCTCAATCAATGCGGCCGGGCGACCAACTACGAGTTGCCCTTCATGTTGTCAGCGATCTACATCGCGAACTCGAAGACGCCACAGTGACCGCAACAGTTGAGTCAACCGGCGATCCGCAGGTATGGCAGTTCGAAGGCGCCATTGCAGCCGACGATTGCACCCTGGTTGGGCACATCTTGATGACAGCACCATTTGCTGAAGGCCCAGTGGTATTAGACCTGACGCTCGTGAGTGGAGATGTCGTTGCGACTAACCGTTATCAAACAGTTGTCATCGCAAAGTTGTCATAGCAAATTAGCTGCGCGAGATTTCTTTGCGGTTCTTGAGCTTGGACTTGCGATAGTCCTTGTTCATTAACGCAATGACATCAATCGAAATTTCCTTCGGGCACGCCGCTTCACATTCACCATGGTTGGTGCATGAACCGAAGTACTCGTCCATGGTCTCGACCATCGCTTCGGTGCGCTTGTATCGCTCGGCCTGACCTTGCGGCAACAAGTTGAGGTGCGAAATCTTCGCTGCTGTGAACAAGTTGGCTGCACCATTGGGGCATGCGGCAACACAAGCACCACAACCGATGCACTCAGCAGAGTCCATCGCTGCATCAGCAACACTCTTCGGAATCGGAATGAGGTTGGCATCGGGGGCACCACCGGTGTTCGCCGAAATGAAACCACCTGATTCGATGATGCGATCAAATGCTGAACGGTCAACCATCAAGTCTTTAATGATCGGGAACGCTGCAGCACGCCAGGGCTCGATCACGATTTCGTCGCCGCTCTTGAACTTGCGCATGTGCAACTGACATGTTGCGGTACTGCGCTCGGGACCGTGAGCTTGACCGTTAATCATCAAAGAACATGTTCCGCAAATTCCTTCACGACAGTCGTGGTCGAACACGACTGGCAACTTGTTCTCGCCGATGAGTCCTTCGTTGAGTACGTCAAGCATTTCGAGAAACGACGCTTCGTCGCTGATCTCGGGCATGACATATTCCTCGAAGTGACCCTTTTCGGTCGGACCTGACTGACGCCAGATTTTGAGTTTGAGGTTCTTGAGATGGTTGCTCACTTGTAGCTCCGTGTCGCTAGGTGAATTGCTTCAAAATTGAGTTCTTCTTTATGGCGGATCGACTTAGTGGAATCGCCGGTCCATTCCCAGGCTGCGACGTGAGCGAACTTCTCATCGTCACGCAATGCTTCGCCTTCTTCGGTCTGGTATTCAGCACGGAAGTGACCGCCACAACTTTCTTCACGCTCAAGAGCGTCACGACACATCAACATGCCTAACTGGAAGAAGTCATCAACGCGACCAGCCTTTTCTAGAGTCTGGTTCATGCTCTCGGCATCGCCAGTGACACGAAGATCCTTTTGGAATTCTTCGTACAGTGCGGGCAGCTCTGACAAAGCCTTTTCCAGACCTTGCTGCGTGCGCTCCATACCGCAGTAATCCCAAATGATGCGACCGACTTCGCGATGGAAGTAATCGGGTGAACGAGTTCCCTTGATGTCGACATAACCCTGGTAACGAGCTTGTGCCGCCAACTCAGCTTCTTTGAAAGCCGGGTGGTCGGTGCCCGGAATTGGCTTGTTCAACATTGGAGCCAAGTAATTGCCGATCGTGTATGGCAACACGAAGTAGCCATCGGCCAAACCTTGCATCAGTGCTGAAGCACCCAAGCGGTTTGCACCGTGGTCGGAGAAGTTGGCTTCACCGGCTGCATACAAACCAGGAATGTTGGTCATGAGTTCGTAGTCGACCCACAAACCGCCCATGGTGTAGTGCGAAGCCGGGTAAATACGCATCGGCATGTCGTAAGGATTTTCGCCAGCAATACGTTCGTACATTTCGAACAAGTTGCCGTAACGCTCTTCAACAACGTCTTTACCGAGACGATTGATGGCATCGCTGAAGTCGAGGTAAACACCATTCTTCAACGGACCAACTCCACGACCCGAGTCAACTGAACGCTTGGCTGCACGTGACGAAATGTCACGCGGTGCCAAGTTGCCGTAGCTCGGGTACAAACGCTCAAGGATGTAGTCGCGCTCTGCTTCAGGAACCTGAGAAGCCGGACGAGTTTCATCTGGATTCTGCGGAACCCATACACGACCGTCGTTACGCAACGACTCTGACATGAGTGTCAACTTTGACTGTGTGGGATCGCTTTGCGGAATGCACGTTGGGTGAATCTGTGTGTAGCACGGGTTAGCGAACGTTGCACCTTTGCGGTGCGCACGCCAAGCAGCAGTGACGTTGCATGCCATTGCATTGGTCGACAAGAAGAACACGTTCCCGTATCCGCCAGTCGCCATGACAACCGCATGTGCTGAATGTGAAACCACTTCACCGTTCACCAAGTCGCGAGTCACGATGCCGGCACAACGACCTTCAATGGTGACGACGTCAACCAATTCGGTGCGGTTGAACATGCGCACATTGCCTAGACCAATCTGGCGAGCAAGTTGCTGGTATGCACCGAGCAACAACTGCTGACCGGTCTGACCACGTGCATAGAAAGTACGACTTACTTGCGCTCCACCGAATGAACGGTTGTCGAGCATGCCGCCATACTCACGGGCGAACGGAACACCTTGAGCAACCATCTGGTCGATGATGTTGACTGACACTTCTGCCAAGCGATGCACGTTGGCTTCGCGTGCACGGAAGTCACCACCCTTGATGGTGTCATAGAACAAACGGTGAACGCTGTCGCCGTCTCCTTGATAGTTCTTCGCTGCGTTGATTCCACCTTGTGCAGCAATTGAGTGCGCACGTCGGGGCGAGTCATGGAAAGTGAAAACATCGACTTGGTAACCAAGTTCGGCCATCGTTGCTGCAGCTGAAGCACCAGCGAGTCCTGAACCAACCACGATGACTTTGAACTTGCGCTTGTTACCAGGCGCAACCAATTTGGCATCTTCTTTGTAGTTATTCCACTTGTCGTTAATTGAACCAGCGGGAATTTTGGAATTGAGTGTGATCGTCATTTTGAGTATCTCCTAGTAATTCCGTACGTACCGGTCAGCCGACAACGCCGGCGAGCACTGCAATGGGGAATGAAACGTTGCCAACGACGATGATCGTTGCAAAAGCTGTTGCAATGGCACGACGCCATTTGTTGAATCGTGGATTGTTCCAACCCAGCGACTGGAACAAGCTCCACACGCCATGGAACAAGTGCGTACCAAGTGCGATATTGGCCAAGATGTAGAAGATCGCTACGGGAACTCGTTCAAGACTGAAGGCCACCGCGCCATACACATCTTTGACACCTTCAGCATCTTTTGTTCCGACATATGAGTTCACCGAACCTGCACCAAAGGTGAGGTCGAGCAAGTGCCAGATCAAGAACAACAAAACAATGATGCCCGTGTAGCGCATCGTGCGACTTGCGAAACTCGCAACTTGATAATCGCGTTCGCTCTGGTACTTCACGGGACGTGCCTGCTTGTTCAACACCGTCAATGAGTACGCCGCATGAATGTGCAAGATCGCCATCGTGATGAGTCCGCCGCGCAATAACCACAACGTTCCCTTCTCGGGAAGAATTGGGTACAACAAACGCTCCAAAAAGTGGGCGTAGTGGTTGAGGTCTTCTTGACCCAAGTACATCTTCAGGTTGCCGATCATGTGGAAGAGCACAAATCCCAGCAAACCAATTCCGGTGATCGCCATGACGTACTTCTTGCCAACGGCTGTTCCATATAGATCAATCAAAAACGGCTTGCGCTTACGAGCTGCTCGTTTGATTGCGGTTCCGGAGACCGGACCCCTCTTCATCACTGTCTGCGCCATCGTGACCTGCGCCTTTCGAAAATGAATGCGGCTCATCACACGATGAACCCGCTGAGACGCTACTCCCCGAGCGCCCGTTGCCCTGAAATCAACCGCCGAAAAAGCCCCCAAGTCGACAACCGTCACAAACCCCCTCTCAGAAATTTCTGAAAGTTTCCCGCCACTTATGCCTTGTCATGTCGCACTCAGGGCTGAGGATTCTCTACAATTCATTCGCCCCTGGTGGGTAGCCATCCGGGCTACCCCCATCGTGTCCCAAGGAGCTAACTGGTGTTTTCACTATTTGCCGCAGAAGGCGGATGGCAGCAATTCACTCTCAAAGGTGGTGAGTGGGCTGTTTTGTGGTTATCCGCAGCAGCCGCGCTTCTCGCCCTCGGAGTCGGATTCTTCCTCGTTCGTAAAGTCCTCGCTGAAGATCAGGGTTCGCCCAAGATGCGCGAAATCGCCAAAGCCATTCAAGAAGGCGCTTTGGCCTACCTCAAGCGCCAGTTCAAGACCATTGCGGTCATCTTGGTGCCATTGGCCGCCATCGTGTTCGTCACCTCGACCAAGATCTTGAAGCCAAGCGGCGAAATCGCTTTGTCATTTGGTCAAGCGGGCTTGTGGCGCACCGTGGCCTTTATCTTGGGCTGTTTGGCCTCAGGTCTCACCGGATACATCGGTATGACCTTGGCAACCCAGGGCAACGTTCGTACCGCCGCTGCTGCCTTAAGTGGCAGCATGCCCAAGGCCCTCACCGTTGCATTCCGCACGGGCGGCGTGGCCGGCATGTTCACCGTCGGTCTTGGTCTTCTTGGTGCCACTGGCATCATCATGGCCTTCCAGAACACCTCATCGGTGATCCTCGTGGGCTTCGGCTTCGGTGGCTCGCTGTTGGCACTCTTCTTGCGCGTTGGTGGCGGAATCTTCACCAAGGCTGCCGACGTCGGTGCCGACTTGGTGGGCAAGGTTGAAGCAGGTATTCCTGAGGACGACCCCCGCAACCCCGCAACCATTGCCGACAATGTGGGCGACAACGTGGGTGACTGTGCTGGTATGGCCGCCGACCTCTTCGAGAGCTACGAAGTCACCTTGGTGGCCTCGATCATCCTCGGTGTGGCTGCGTTCAACTCAATCGGACTCAACCCCGCACTTGGCTTGGTGTTCCCGTTGGCCGCTCGTGCCATTGGTGTGATCGCCTCCATTGCTGGCGTTTTCGCCGTGAAAGCCAAAGAAGACGAGACCGATGCCTTGAAGCCCATTAACCGAGGATTCTTGGTTGCCGGTGTCCTCACCTTGGTCGGAACTTTGGCTTTGGCTTTGGCCTACGTCGGTAACGACAAGTACACCGGAACTGACTCAAAAATCACCGCCCTGAGTGGTGCTGGCTGGCGAGTCTTTGGTGCCGTTGCTATTGGTTTGATCTTGGCGCAGTTGGTGTCACGCCTCACCGAGTACTACACCAGCACCCATTTCCGTCCAGTGAAGGAAATCGCCGAGTCCACGCAAACCGGCCCGGCCACTGTCGTCTTGTCGGGTACCGCGTTCGGTCTCGAAAGCTCGGTGTACGCCGTGATCGCCATTGCGATTGCTATCGGTGCTGCCATCGGTCTCGGTGGCGGAAACCTCACCTTCAGCTTCTACCTCGTCGCCTTGTGCGGTATGGGAATGTTGGCAACAACTGGCGTCATCGTTTCTGAAGACACCTTCGGCCCCGTCAGCGACAACGCTGCTGGTATCGCTGAAATGTCTGGCGAATTCCACGGTGAACCCGAAAAGATCATGGTTGCACTTGACGCAGTGGGTAACACCACCAAGGCAGTCACCAAGGGCTTCGCCATTGGATCAGCCGTTATTGCTGCAGTGGCCTTGTTTGCCTCGTTCATCGAGACTGCTGGCGCAAACCTGAAAGACAGCATGGGTCAGCCTCTTGTTGATGGCGTGAAGAAACTTGCTGACGGCGTTTTCAAATTGCCTGAATTGGCAATCAACGTTGCCGAACCGAAGGTCTTCATTGGCCTATTGATCGGTGGAGCCGTTCCGTTCTTGTTCTCAGCGCTTGCGATTCGTGCCGTTGGCCGTACCGCTGGAGTTGTTGTTCAAGAAGTGCGTAATCAGTTCGCTGACGGCGGCATCATGGCCGGCACCAAGCAGCCCGACTACGGCCCCGTTATTGACATCTGCACCAAGGCGTCACTGCGTGAACTCACCACCCCGGCTTTGCTCGCAGTGTTGACACCAGTCGTCATTGGTTTCGGTATCGACTGGAAAGCCCTCGGCGCATTCTTGGCCGCAGTCATCTTGGTCGGTCAGTTGATGGCCAACTACCTCAGCAATGCTGGTGGAGCCTGGGACAACGCCAAGAAGTACATCGAAGACGGCAATCACGGCGGTAAGGGCAGCGATGCCCACAAGGCCGCCGTCATCGGTGACACCGTTGGTGACCCATTCAAGGACACCGCTGGTCCGGCATTGAACCCGCTGATCAAGGTGATGAACTTGGTGTCGTTGTTGATTCTCCCCGCGATTATTACGCAGGCTGACAACGGCATCCGCTACGTCATTGCTGGCGTCGCCTTGGTCATCTTGATCGGAGCAGTCATCTTCTCTGGTCGTCGTTCGGGCGGAATCGCTTCGCTGACTGACGGAAAACCTGCAGAATCGGTTGCAGCTCACTGATCAGCAACTTTGTACAGAACTGAAAGAGGCGCCCGCAAGGGCGCCTCTTTTGTTTAAACGAGTGAGTGACAACTTGCGTCGATGGTTCGACAACTAAGGTCGTCACATGCTTGCTTTGTTCAATGTTGAGTCGTGGCTACAAAGTGGCGGACTGTTTTTATTAGCCGCCATCGTGTTCGCCGAATCGGGGTTGCTCGTCGGATTCTTTCTGCCTGGTGACTCGTTGCTGTTCATCGCAGGTTTCTTAACCTCTTCTGCTGGCCCAGCTGCTCTGGGCGTGAAGGCTGATTCGCTCCCTTCGTTACCGCTCGTCGCCATCGTGGTAGCTCTTGCGGCAATCCTCGGCGACCAAACTGGCTACCTCTTTGGTCGCAAGGTTGGTCCAAGTCTTTTTCAACGCAATGAAAGTCGTTTGTTCAAACCATCACATGTGCAAAAGGCTCACGACTTCTTAGAAAAACACGGATCGAAAACAATCGTGATGGCGCGTTTTGTTCCTGTTGTGCGCACCTTCGCTCCCATTGTTGCTGGTGTGAGCAAAATGAACTATCGCACCTTCGTGACATACAACATTGTTGGTGGCATCGTCTGGGGAGTCGGGCTCACCACACTTGGGCACTACCTCGGAGATATTTCTTGGGTTAAAGACAACATCGAATTGGCCTCACTGGCCATCGTGCTGATTTCAATCCTGCCAATGCTCATCGAAGTCATTCGCCACCGTCGCGCTAATCACAAGTAACGAATTTCGCTGGCAGACTATTCACTATGAGTCATCAGACTGTTCGCTATCTCAGCCTCGAGTGGATCGATGCACTCACCACAGCTGTTGCAGCAAATGAGGCCATCGCCGCGGTTGCAAGTGATCACACCGTCGGCATTACTCAAACCGTGACAGGCGGACCCGAAGGTGACGTCACCTATCACTTGCAAGTTGCCGATGGTCAAGCAACTTTTGGTGCCGGTGCTGCGTATCCCGAAGACGTACGTTTTGAACAAGATTGGGAAACAGCAACTGCGGTTGCCACCGACAAGTTAAATGCCCAACAAGCCTTTATCACTGGACGTATTCGTCTGTACGGCGATCAAGAAAAACTGGTAGCAAGTACGCCAGTGTTTGCCGCATTAGATGGCGTGTTTGCCAACGTGCGCACGTTTACCGAATACCGCTAAGCAGTTCGTTATTTCTTTGAAGAAATAACTGCCAACGCCACACCGCACAGTGCTCCGCCGACTAAATATGGCGAACCGATTGACACGTGGTCGTACAACACACCAGCGAGTGCAGGGCCAGCGACTCGACCAACTGCGTTGACACCTTGTTGAAAACCAAGTGCTTCACCGCGACGATGATCGGGCACGCGACCTGAGACCAAACTTGACAAGTTAGGGGTCACCAAACCTTGTCCAACAGTTAACAAAGCCAACGCCACAATTAAGAGTGGCCAGTTTTTAGCAAAAGACAACACCACCAAACCGGCGCTGTTCAGAACCAAACCAACTTGCAACGAACGTTGGGTTCCGAGCTTGGCGTTAATGGGTCGAATCAAACCACCTTGTACGCCAACTAAGACGACGCCAACTCCAACGAATATTGCGGCGACACCGCCTTCGGTCAAACGAAAGCGATCACCAGCAAGAAGTGAAAAGGTTGCTTCAAATCCACTAAAAGCAACGATGGCAGTGAAGCCAGCAACTGCCAGCCCCCACAAGCGCACTTTGCCTTCGGTGTCATTTTTGGCAGCCTCGCGAGCGGCCTGTCGCACATCGGCTGGTCGAGTTTCTGGCAAGCGACGCCACGCCACGATTGCGTTGATCAGCGCCACTGTGCCAGCGACAAAGAATGGAATATGTTCACCACCAAGCGAAGCCAATCCACCGAGTGCCGGACCGACCACAAACCCAACTCCGAATGCTGCGCCTAATAACCCGAGCAAACGTGGACGTTCTGACGGAGGGGCTAGGTCAGTCACTGCACCTTGAGCCACTGCCACGCTTGCGCCCGACGCCCCGTCAAGAATGCGCCCGAGGAACAACACCCACAATGCGCCAGCCGCACCCGTCACAAATGAACCGACTGCAGTACCGAGCAACGAAATCATGATGACTGGTTTGCGTCCAATGCGATCAGAAAGACGCCCAAGTAAAGGGGCGCACACCAGTTGCGCCAAAGAAAACGACGCAAACAACAATCCGACTTCAAGACCACTTGCCCCAAAACGCTCGGCGTATCGACCCAATATGGGAACAACGATGCCAAAGCCGACAAGATCAAGCGCAACAGTGAGCCAAATCGTGCCAAAACCTTGCGGCAAAGGAACCTTCGCGGCTTTTTGACGAGGACTGGCGGACTTCTTTGACACGATGATTCACCATACGTCAGCGACGGACAGTGGTACCTGCTTTATTCGTTTCAACAATCCAGCCCGCAGCCGTTAATTCGGCTCGAAGCGCGTCAGCCGCGGCAAAATCTTTAGCAGCACGGGCAGCATCTAGAGCTGCAGCCTTATCGGCTATGTCTGATGGAACTTCCGATGCTTGCTTGAGATCTAAACCAAACGCTCGGCAAATCTCGTTCACTGCGGCCGACAACGGGGCGGCATTCTGATCATTAGCATCAAGCGCGGCGTTTGCTCGACGAACTGTTTCAAAGAGCAACGCAACCGCCGACGAAGTGTCGAGATCGTTATCCATAAATTCGCGGAACTTTGCGATGACTTCTGAGTCTGGCGTGGCACCTTGCGAAACTGTCGCTGTCCGAGCGGCGAAAGAATCAAGGCCCGCTAACGCATTGACCGACGCATCAATGTTGTCTTGACCAATACGAACAGGCCCGCGATAGTGCGTTTGCAACAAAACCAAGCGATATGCGCGCGGGTCGTAATGCTCAAGAAGATCCAGCAGATTGGCCACATTGCCCAAACTCTTCGACATCTTTTCGCCTTCAGTGTCGACGACGAAACCGTTATGCATCCAGTGATTGGCGAAAGTCTTTCCGAGCGCAACCGCTTGAGCGCGTTCGTTTTCGTGGTGCGGGAACTTGAGGTCCATGCCACCGCAGTGCAGATCAAATCCTTCGCCCAAAATGTCGAGACTCATCACGACACATTCGCTATGCCAACCGGGTCGACCATTGCCCCACGGAGACGGCCACGATGGTTCACCTGGCTTACTGAACTTCCACAACGCGAAGTCGGCGGGATTCTTTTTGTTGCCTGCGCCAAACACTTCTCGATCGCCTCCGCCCGACAGCATGTCGTCAAGGCTTTGGTGGGCAAGTAATCCGTAATCGGGCACGTTTAAGACGTTGAGGTAGACACCATCTTCAGTGACATAGGCGTTGTCTCGACCGATGAGCTCACCAATCATGTTGACCATTGACTCAACGTATTCAGTCGCGTGAGGAACATCGGTCGGGCGTTGGACATTGAGTTTGCCCATCGCTTTAAACCACACGTCTTCGCACTTATGGGTGATTTCTTCCCACGGGCGGCCTTCTTTGTTGGCGCGGTCGATGATTTTGTCGTCAATATCGGTGATATTCGAAACCAGGCGCACTTCAAGACCCGACCACTCGAGGTAACGGCGCAAAATGTCGTACACCAACGTGGCTCGCCCGTGACCAAGGTGAGGTGGACCATAAACAGTGGGGCCACACAAGTAGATGCCGACTTTTCCGGGGGTGCGCAAAGCGAGTTCGCGGACCTCTGAAGTTGCGGTGTCGTACAGCCTGAACATGAGAAACGAGCCTACGCCCCCACGGCCAAGACACCTATAACCTGCAACTCATGGCAGTGACCGAATCGGCATTTGATCCGACCCAAATTCCCGAAAAGCCCACCCTCGAAGGCATCGAAGCTGAATGGGCGCAACGTTGGCAAGACGAAGGTGTCTACGCCTTCAACCGTTCAGCAACTCGTGATCAGGTGTACTCAATCGACACACCACCACCGACGGTCAGTGGCTCATTGCACATGGGTCACGTCTTTTCGTACACCCACACTGACACCATCGCTCGATATCAACGTATGACTGGCAAAGCGGTCTTCTATCCAATGGGATGGGACGACAATGGTTTGCCGACCGAACGTCGCGTCCAGAACTTTTTTGGTGTTCGGTGCGATCCGAATGTCGCTTATCAACCTGGCTTCACTCCCCCTTTCCGCGGCGACCCGCCTAAAGACCATCAACCCATTTCTATTTCACGACCTAATTTCATTGAATTGTGTGAAGAACTCACGCACGAAGACGAAAAGATCTTCGAAGACCTCTTCCGCCGACTTGGCTTATCGGTTGATTGGGATTACCTCTACACAACGATTGAAGACCGCAGTCGCCGCGTGAGCCAACGCGCTTTCTTGCGCAACTTGGCTCGTGGCGAGGCGTACACACAAGAAGCACCAACGCTCTGGGACGTCGATTTCAAAACCGCAGTAGCACAAGCTGAGCTCGAAGATCGCGAACGACCAGGCGCTTATCACAACGTGGCATTTGCCCGAAGCGACGGTCAAGGCGATGTAGTCATCGACACCACGCGACCGGTTTTGTTGGCCGCATGTGTCGCTCTTGTTGCTCATCCCGATGACGAGCGTTACAAGTCACTCTTTGGCAAAACTGTTCGTACTCCGCTGTACGGAGTTGAAGTACCTGTACTCGCTCACCCACTTGCACAAATTGATAAGGGCACTGGCATCGCCATGATTTGTACGTTCGGCGACCTCACCGACGTCATCTGGTGGCGCGAACTTAACTTGCCAACTCGCGCCATCATCGGTCGCGACGGTCGCATCATTACCACTCCACCAAACGGACTCGAATCACCAAGTGGAATTGCGGCCTACGAACAAATCGCTGGTTTATTCATCAACCAAGCCCAGACCAAGGTTGTGGAAATGTTGCGCGAAACCGGAGCAATGCTCGGCGAACCGCGCGCCATCATGCACCCCGTCAAGTTCTTCGAAAAAGGCGATCGCCCCCTAGAAATCGTGACGAGTCGCCAGTGGTACATCCGCAACGGTGGACGCGACACCGAACTTCGCGGTGCACTCTTGAACCGCGGCGAAAACTTGGTCTGGCATCCCGATCACATGCGGCATCGCTATTCAAATTGGGTTGAAGGACTCAATGGCGACTGGCTGATTAGTCGTCAGCGTTACTTCGGCGTACCTGTTCCAGTTTGGTATCCAGTGAATGCCGACGGCGACACGGTTCATGATTCACCGATCGTTCCTACTGAAGATATGTTGCCCATTGATCCGTCAACCGATGTGCCGAACGGCTACACCGCCGATCAGCGCAATCAACCCCATGGTTTCATTGGCGATCCCGATGTCATGGACACGTGGGCCACCTCGTCACTCTCACCACAGATCGCCGGCAAGTGGGAAGACGATGCCGATCTCTTCGGACGCATCTTCCCCATGGATCTACGTCCCCAAGCTCACGACATCATTCGCACATGGTTGTTCAGCACCGTCGTACGCGCAAACTTTGAACACGATTCGTTGCCGTGGAAGAACGCAGCATTGTCAGGTTGGATACTCGACCCCGATCGCAAAAAGATGTCGAAGTCAAAGGGCAACGTTGTCACACCTATTGACTTGTTTGAAAAATTTGGATCGGACGCCGTGCGTTATTGGGCTGCATCAGCTCGACCCGGAATCGACACAGCTTTCAGCGAAGACCAGATGAAAGTTGGAAAGAAGTTGGCAACCAAGTTGCTCAACGCCACCAAGTTTGTTTTGACTTTCCCGCAACCTGATGTTGAAGCGAAGCCCACTCACCCCGTTGATCTCGCGATGTTGGCGCGCGTTGCTGAAACAGTTCGCGAAGCCACTGTCGCCTTCGATCAATACGACTACGCCCGCGCTCTTGAACGTACCGAAGCGATGTTCTGGTGGTTCTGCGACGATTATGTCGAACTCGTCAAGGGACGCGTGTACAACAGCCAGGGAGCCGACGCAGCAGGATCGGCTATCAGCGCCTTGCGACTTGCCTTGTCAGCCCTGCAACGCCTGCTAGCCCCCTTCATGCCCTTCACGACCGAGACCGTGTGGCGTTGGTGGCAGAGCGGTTCTGTCCACACCGCAAAGTGGCCAAATACAGCCGAACTTGGACCGATTGGAGATAGCGCCATCCTCGACCCGATCGGCGAGATCTTGAGCCAGGTTCGCCGGGCCAAAACTGATGCCAAGACCTCGCAAAAGACTGCGGTCACCGAAGCCACGGTGTCGGCGAGCGAGTCTGTTCTAGCGGCCTTTGAGTTAGGACGGGGCGACCTCAGCGACGCCGGAAGCGTTCGTTCGTGGGTGACGGTCGCCGGTGCAGGTGAGACAACAGTCTCGGCTGTTCTTGCACCGCCCGAACCCGCAGCCTGAAAGAGACACGACCCTGAAAGACAAGACCCTGAAAGACAAGACATAGTCAAGACGGGTAGTTTGTACCTTCTGTGACGGACTCTGTAGAACCCGGCGAACAGTCGCCAGGCACCGACCCTCAGATCGAGGATGACACCCTGACGGGGCTTCCTCGTTTGACCGTCGAACCGTTACGTAAGCGTCGCCGAACCTGGCCGCAACGATTTGTGTTGACCTTCAATTCACTCTTGGTTGTTACTTGTTTAGGAACCGCGGTCACCGTTTACTACGGCAATGAAAAAGCCAACGACCGTAAAGTTGTCACGATTCTTGGAGCCGAAGGCGGACCAACGCTGACATTGCCGACCACCACGGCTCCTATTGATCCATCGACCGGCGAACCAGTGATCACCGATCCCCCCATCCCAGTCGATCTCACCGCAAAGAACTTCTTGATCACTGGTAGCGATAACGGAGCATGTGTCGATCCCAATTCACCCTACGCAGCAGCCTTCGGTGATCGAAACGGTTTAGGCGAGCGCGCCGACACCATCATGATTTTGCGACTCGATCCAAAAACCAATGCCGCTGCGGTGTTGTCGTTTCCACGCGATCTCTGGGTACGCATTAACGGAAAGAAGACTCAGGGTCGAATCAATAGTGCTTTCAATCGTGATGATCCGAATCCACTGATCGTCACCATCTTTGACAACTTCGGAATTTTGATTGACCACTATGTCAACATCGACTTCTGTGCTTTCAAAGAAATTGTTGATGCAGTTGGTGGAGTGCGCGTTCCGTTTGCAACTCCGGTACGTGACAAGAACACCAACTTGCTTATTGAGGCAGCGGGCTGCCATACGTTTGCCGGCGAAGAAGGTTTGGCTTATGTGCGTTCGCGCCACTTCCGCTATTACGACGCCAAAACCAAGAAGTGGGTTGAAGATCCGGCTGCCGATCGTGGTCGAATTTCGCGCCAACAAGACTTTCTGCGTCGGGCCATTCAAAAAGCACTTGATAAATCAGCAGGAAATCCAACGATCGCTAAAGATCTCATTGATGCCGCCCTGACGTACGTGATTCTTGATGCCAACCTCACTGCTGGCAAGTTGCTCGAACTAGCTAATGCGATGAAGAACCTTGATCCTTCAACTATGAAGACTTACCAAGTTGAAGGATCTGGAAAAATGGTGGGTGAGCTTTCCGTCATTGAGCCACGTCTCAAGACCGACAATATGAAAGCAGTCTTGGCGGTCTTCCAGGGCCGTGCACGTTTGGTTGATGCGCCAGAGCAAATTTTTGAAACACCAACAACCACAGTTGCTCCGACAACAACTGTTGCGACAGCAACAACCGTGGCTTCAACACCTCCGACTGCTGTGGTTAGCACAGCCCCAGGCGAAACTGTGCCGCCGACAATAAAGGCACCGAAGACCACCACGACAACAAGCACGACTACGACAACATTGGTTCCGGTATACGTGGAGTCAAACAGCGTTGGAGTCTTGCCAACCAACGACCCCGCCTGCCGCTAAAACGTTTTAGTCGCCGAGAACGGTTTGCAGTGCCGACGGGATATCACTTGGTCCGTCAATGCAGGCAATGCGTGCCCCTACTTGCGATGCCAACACACGAGCTTCGGCATCATCGCCTAACGGAGCCAAAATAACGACCTCGTCAAGAGCTCGAGCCGCAGCCTGCACATCACCTTCAACAGTCGCCCGGCAATCACTCAAGATCACCGTGATCCGTCGACCAGCTCGCGTGCGCGACAACTGATCACCAGCAGCAAGCAATGCTCCCGCCAAATCGGTCGTGCCGAAACCTCGAAGAGATAACACGTCATTCACTACTTGTTCGCCCGATTTCGTTGACGTTTGACCCTTAGCAATGACCACATCTTTTCCAAACGCAATCACGCTGTAATCCTCGGGGCTACGCCAAGCGACTGCAGCCGCCGCCATGGCTGACGTCGCCAACGGCTTGCCACCCATTGATCCGCTGCGATCAACCAAAAGTGCAATTGCGGTTCCGGGCTTCACCCAACTACGAACCTTCAAACCTTCTGGGTCAATCGCCTGTCGCGATGCACGAGATTCGACAATCGCGTCCATTGACGCGTCAAGATCAATATCACCGGCATCAGGACGATACGGACGCGTTGCCATCTTGCCGATTCCTCGTGGCGACACTGGGCCGCGTTTCGAAACATCTAGAAACAAACGGCCGGCCAAACGCTTCGCAAGATCGCGCAATTTTTGATCAGTTGCACCCGTGAGATCGGCGAGCAATGCCAGCATTGCATCAGGATCTTCTTCAAGGCCTTCTTCAACAGCAGTCTCATCAAGTTCACCAACTTCGGGCGACACTTGTTCAAATTGTGGATTGCGTGACAACTCACGTCGCGACAAAGTTTTCTTCGATGCTTCGTTCACTGCATCATCGGCAGCAGCACCCTCTTTGGCTAGTGGGTCGCCCCCGCCGGGGCGCTCGCTTTTCCCGATTCACCTTGCGGAACTGGGGCAAACACCTCATTCCACAATTCAGTAATGATGTCTTCGGCAGTTCGCACACTTCCTTCACGAACACGCACGCGCCCAGACAACGCAACAAGTGCAGCATCGAGTCCGACACCCACATCAAGAACCGTTAACGAACGAACGCTTGCAAGCGACACGGTGACTGCAGCCATGTCAATGGCCCCACGTACTGATGAACCAACCCGTAGATCACTGTGAGTACGGGTACGACGCACCAACTCAACAACCTTGTCGAGCCAACCATCGGGAAGATTCTTCGTGCCCCGGCCAGCAATGCGCTGTTCAACTTCGGCGTTTTGATAGCCCACTGAAACTCGGCAAACGCGGTCGTACACCGCACCGGAAATACGTGCAGTTCCGACGGCATCAAACGGATTCATTGCTGCAACTAAACGGAAACCCGCTGAGGCAGCGACACGGCCATAACGCGGCACATTAAGTTCGCCTTCGCTCATGACCGTGATCAAAACATTCAATGTTTCTTCGGGAATGCGATTGATTTCTTCGACATATAACAACGAACCATCACGCATTGCAGTGACTAAAGGTCCATCAACAAACACGTCTGGTTCGTAGCCATCAGTAAGTACTCGTGCCGGGTCAAAGTGACCAACAAGTCGCGCTGGAGTCAGTTCGGCATTGCCTTCAACGAAAACGAAACCGATACCCAAGCCTTCGGCTACAGCACGCAACAATGTGCTCTTGCCAGTGCCTGGAGGTCCTTCGAGCAAGACATGCCGATCAGCATCAAGTGCTGCGACTACTAGTTCAACTTCACGACGTCGCCCGATGACGGTGTCATCGAGCGACGCGATCAGATCACGACGAGAAGATTGAGTCATTGACTATTGACAATCAGGCGTTAACAATGACGCCACGAAGGTTCGTGCCGTCACGCATGGCTTCGTAACCCTCGTTGATGTCTTCGAGCTTGTAGGTCTTCGTGATGAGTTCGTCGAGCTTCAACTGCCCAGCGCGGTACATATCGAGCAACGCTGGAATGTCAGCACGTGGATTCAACGAACCAAAGATGGTTCCCTTGATTTCTTTGTTCCACATGGCCAAGTTGAACAAGTTGATGTTGGCGGTTTCGCTTGTCATCGGTGAAATTGCGGTCACAACAACAGTGCTTCCCTTGCCAGCCAAGTTCATTGCTTCGCCCATCATTTCGCCGTGCAAAACTCCAGGCGTCATGATGACACGATCGGCCATCTGGCCATACGTCATTTCCATGACCGACATCATTGCGTCAGCCATTGATGGGAATGTATGTGTTGCACCGAATTCCATCGCCTTTTCGCGCTTGAACTCAATGGGGTCAATGGCGATGATGCGCTTGGCGCCAGCCATGCGCGCACCTTGAACTGCATTCATACCAATGCCACCGATACCGACCACAACAACCGTGTCGCCAGGCTGTGTGCCGGCGCGATTTGCTGCCGAACCCCAACCAGTTGCCACACCACACGACACGAGTGCAACACACTCAAGCGGAATGTCTTTTTCAACCTTGATGATTGACTGCTCGCTCACACAAGCGAACTCAGAGAATGTGCCGACCTTGGCCATCAATGTGACGGGCTGACCATTAACGAAGTGACGGTGAGTGTCATCGGTGATCATGCCGCCAACAAATGTCTTGGCTCCGTTGTCACACAAGTTCTGACGACCAGTGCTGCAATAACGGCAACGTCCGCATGACGGAACGAATGAAGCCGATACGTGGTCGCCAACTTCGACGCTGGTGACTCCGGGTCCGACTTCAACAACGACGCCAGCACCCTCGTGACCACCAATGATCGGGAAGAAACTTTCGATGCCCATGAGGGGCCAGAACTCTTCGGGCGGAACCATGTCGCCAGTCACCAAGTGTTCATCGCTGTGGCACAAGCCTGCGGCACGCCAGTGAACAACTACTTCACCGGTCTTGGGTGGGTGAATTTCGATTTCCTCGATCTTCCACGGTTGATTCAAGCCCCACAATACGGCGGCCTTTGACTTACGGATTCCAGACATGGCGGTGTCCCCTTCGTGGCACGTCCTTCGCGCCTACGAAGAGAACGCTACTCGCCTAGAACCTCACGGCTCTAGGCGAGTCACGTCAGATCTCACTCGTAGACGAGAACTCCACGAATGTTTTCGCCGGCGCGCATGGCCGCGTAACCATCATTGACGCCGTCCAGCGAATAGGTACGGGTCACGAGTCCATCAAGATCGAGCTGACCTTCGCGATAGAGCCCAGCCAACTTCGGGATGTCGGCTCGGGGGTTACCCGAACCAAACAACGAACCGACCACTTGCTTTTCCATCAAAGTGACATCGAGCAGGTTCATGGTGACACCCATTTCCATGGCCGGATGGATGTTGGTGACAACAACACGACCCCGCTTTGATGCCAAGGCCATGGCTTCGGCCATGAGGGCGCCCGATCCGACACCCATGGTCAAGATGACTTTGTTGGCCATGGTTCCCCAGGTGACTTCTTGGAGCAATGCCACAGCATCAGTCATTGACGCGGCCGTATGGGTTGCCCCAAATTCCATGGCCTTTTCACGCTTGAACTCAACGGGATCGATCGCGATGATGCGCTTGGCACCAGCCAAGCGAGCGCCCTGAATGGCATTGGCGCCAATTCCGCCGACACCCACAACAGCCACGGTGTCACCAGGCTTCACTTCGGCCGCATACACAGCCGAACCCCAGCCCGTCACCACGCCACAGCCCAAAAGGCAGACCTTGTCGAACGGCAGATCGTCGTCCACCTTGATGCAACTGGCTTCGTTCACCACGGTGTGGTGAGCAAAGGTTCCGAGCAGACACATCAGACCCAGTTCTTGACCGCGAGCATGGTGACGTGCGCCGCCATCAGTAATTTGGCGTCCTCCGCCCATGAGCGCACCAAGGTCGCAGAGGTTCTGGTGGCCGGTCGAACAACTCGGGCAACGTCCGCATGACGGGATGAAACCAAAAACCACGTGATCGCCCGGGGCCAACCAACTGACTCCTTCGCCGACTTTACGAACGATTCCGGCACCTTCGTGGCCGCCGATAATCGGCAAGGCAAAAGGCAGGTCGCCGGTCATGAGGTGCTCGTCGCTATGGCACATTCCTGATGCCTTCATTTCAACGAGTACTTCGCCAGCTTTGGGATCGTCGAGTTCGATCTCTTCGACGCTCCAGGGCGTATTGGTTTCCCACAAAATTGCGGCCTTGGACTTCATGTGCACCCCCGTGATTAGGTGGCCATCAGGTTGATGACCCGAATAGATATAGCGAACGGTAGTCGCTCATGAGCCCATGCGTTGTACGCTTCTAGGCATGGAAAGCCCGATCGCCACCGCAGATACTTCTGTCGTTGAAGAGTCCCCCGTCGCCCACGTAGTTGGCGACGTTCCTGCCATTGAAGCCGAACTGCTGATCGAGGAAATTTCCATCGATGGCATGTGCGGCGTCTACTGAGCCCCGCTTTTACGGCAACCGAGACCGTCATGACTGTCGCTCTCGAGTCAGTTCTCGAAATCCATCCGCAAGTCGCTGTACGCCCAGAAACTTTTGGAGCTCTTGCGTACCACTACGGAAATCGTCGGTTGATTTTCTTGAAGCACCCCGATGTTGTCACCGTGGTGCAGTCACTCAATTCTCATCCCGATGTGCAATCAACATTGAGTGCATGTGGAGTCGCCCCAGAGCGTTGGCCATCTTTTGTTGCAGCATTGTCATCGCTCGAAACTTCGGAGGTTGTGCGTGAGCGCCAAATCGCTAGTTGAAGAAATGAAGCGCGGTCTTGACGCGCCAATCTGTCTGACCTGGGAACTCACCTATGCCTGCAACTTGCAGTGTGTGCATTGCCTTTCGTCGAGTGGTCAGCGCGATGAGCGTGAGCTATCAACTGAAGAAGCAAAAAAGATTCTTGACGATTTGCGTGATTTGCAAGTGTTCTACATCAATATCGGTGGCGGCGAACCCATGGTACGCCGCGACTTTTTTGAACTGCTCGAATACTCAGTTGCTAACGGCATCGGTGTGAAGTTCAGTACCAATGGCGCGTTCATTGACGAAGAAAAAGCACAACGCCTAGCAGCGATGGATTACCTCGATATCCAGATCAGCCTTGACGGTGTTGACGCTGCCACTAATGATGCCGTTCGTGGTGAAGGTTCATACGACATGGCTATTCGCGCCATGGAAAATTTGAAGGCCGCCAACTTTGGACAATTCAAAATTTCCGTCGTGGTGACCCGCCATAACGTTTCGCAACTTGATCAGTTCAAGGCTTTAGCCGATCATTACGGCGCACAGTTGCGCATCACTCGTTTGCGCCCAGCGGGTCGTGGTGCCGACACTTGGCATGAGCTACACCCAACCAACGCACAACAGCGCGAAATTTACAATTGGTTGTTGAAGCATGGTGAAAATGTCTTAACAGGCGATTCGTTCTTTCACCTCAATGCATTAGGCGAATCATTACCTGGTCTCAATATGTGTGGAGCTGGACGTGTGGTCTGTCTCATCGACCCCATCGGTGATGTGTACGCCTGCCCATTCGTCATTCACGATGAATTCAAAGCTGGCAATGTGCGTGACGAAGGTGGCTTTGCCAAAGTGTGGAAACAAAGTGACTTGTTCTTGTCGTTGCGTGAACCACAATCTGCTGGTGCGTGTGCATCTTGTGGCGCATTTGACGCATGTCAAGGTGGCTGCATGGCCGCCAAGTTCTTTACCGGACTTCCGCTAGACGGACCCGACCCCGAATGTGTCGGTGGCGATGCCGATGAGGCGCTTTCAATTATTTCGCGCGGCTCAGAACCCAAGCCAAGCATGGATCATTCAAAGCCTGTCACTCTGACGCGCAAGAAGCTTTCTGTATCTGCTTCGCATTAAGAAGATGGTTGATGC
This sequence comes from uncultured Actinomycetes bacterium, assembly GCA_903872155.1. Classification (GTDB taxonomy): domain Bacteria; phylum Actinomycetota; class Acidimicrobiia; order Acidimicrobiales; family Ilumatobacteraceae; genus Casp-actino8. The sequence goes on from CAIQJP010000042.1 coordinate 79,940, forward strand.
CGATTGCGGCCAACACGATTAACCCGACTTCAGCAGGTAATCGAAAACGAACATAAGCATTTGCAATCATCGCGACCAAAACAATCATTGGCAATAGAACCAACAAAATGATTTGATCAATTCGGTTAGCCAGTTTTCGAAGTCCGAAAGCCGCAGTAACGATGATCAACCAAAATTGAAACACGCCGAGTAGTGAGACCCACTTGGGGCGACCTTCAAATGTGGCGGCGTTGTTATTTGATCCGATGAAACCAACGCTTAAAACGCGCGCTATGCGGGCTGCTGCGACGATCGGATAACGAGTGATGTGGTCGTTCCAATATGACAATCCATCGTGACGCATGAGCGTGGATGCACGTGAAGCATCGGCATCTTTGGGAATTGTTGTCTCATATGCACACCAGATGTCCCAACTACCGATGTCGTTGTAATACGTTGAGTCGCAATTTGCGCCAGCCAAAGTCAAACCATCATTGGTCGATATGTATACCGAGTCTGAAAAGCGTGTTTGATTCCAAATAATCCAAGGAGCGATAACAATGAGCGACGCAATCAAAACAACAGCCGCACACTTCAGACGCCGCTTGACATTGTCGGCACGATGAACTCCGATCACGAAAAACACCAATAACACAGTCACCAACAACAACTCTGGCCGAGTCAGTGCAAGTAGACCTGAAGTTGCGCCCAGTCCGACCAAATACTTTCTTTGGTGTTGCCGGCGATACATCAGAGCCAAGAGCATTGTGATTGCAAGCAGAAAGAATGTTGGGGTCTCAGCCATGATGAGCCCGTCATTCACCCAGACATTTGCATACACCGCGGTGATGATGGCAGCGATGAGCCCTACCTTGTCGCCTGCGAGCAATCTTGCGATCTTTGCCACGACCACTATTGAGACAACCCCAATCATGACCATCATGAGTCGTTGGGCCGTGAGAAACGAACCTGAAGATTTAGTCAGCCAGGTGATGGGGGTCAAGAGAAGCGACGTGAGTGGTGGGTGGTCGGCCGCCGGCATACCTTGTGCAAATGGTTGCTCAAACCATCCTCCTTGCGCATTTGTCAGCGCCTGAGCCGAGTAATACAACTGGTCACCTACAGGCTCATCAAAGCGTGTGATACCGAGCACGAAAGCCAGTCGGACGAATAAGCCAAATCCGACGATCACCGACAATCGCGCCCACCACGATTGCCACATACTTTTCATCACCACGACGCTACCCATTCATGGCTGTCAGCAAATTCATGTACTAAGAGTTTCCGATTTTGCCCAAAATCGGCGAGACTGTCACCAATGTCCTTAGTGCAGCCCCTTTCGCTCGGTTCTCGAACCGCACCCAATCGGGTCATGTTCGGACCTCATGTCACCAACTTGGGTACCGACGAACGTTCTTTCTCGCCTGATCATGTCGCCTATTACGAACGTCGCGCCATAGGTGGATGCGGGGTCATCGTTGTCGAAGGAACAAGTGTTCACGAGAGTGACTGGCCATATGAACGCGCTCCACTCGCAAGCCGTTGCGCCGCAGAGTGGTCTTCAATCGCCGAAGCCTGCCACCAACATGGTTCGCTCGTCATCGCATCCCTCGATCACGCGGGCGGACAAGGCTCGTCGGCGTATTCGCAACAACCGCTCTGGGCACCGTCACGCGTGCCCGAAGTGAACTCACGCGAAGTTCCTAAATGGATGGAACACCATGACATCGTTGCCGTGATCGAAGGGTTTGGTGAAGCCACTCGCCTGGCACTAACCGCCGGTTGTGATGGTGCTGAGATCAACGCAGGTCAGCACAGTTTGGTCCGCCAGTTTTTATCGGGTCTCACTAATCAGCGTGGTGACGAATATGCCGATCGCATGTTGTTTGCCCGTCAAGTTGTTCATGCAGTACGCAGCGCGGCGATTGCGGTACGCCCTGACGCAATTGTTGGTTTGAGATTGTCGTGTGACGAACTTGCTCCATGGGCCGGCATTACACCCGAGATGGCGCCAGAAATCGCTCGCGAGTTATGTGAACTCGGAATTGATTATGTGGTTGTGGTTCGGGGTTCCATTTTCTCCGCCGAAAAAACTCGTCCCGACTTTCACGAACCAACTGGTTTCAACATTGATGTATGCCGCTCAATTCGCTCTGCATTACCTGCACACGTCGCCGTGTTTTTACAAGGATCAATTGTTGATGTCGGCCAAGCCGAATGGGCAATCGGTGACGGCGTGTGTGATGCAGTCGAAATGACACGAGCACAAATTGCCGATCCCGATCTAGTGCAGAAAATCAGCAACGACCAACAGGCACAAATTCGCCCATGCATTCGCTGTAATCAGACGTGCCAAGTTCGTGATGCTCGAAACCCCATCGTGACATGTGTGAGCGAGCCAACTTCTGGACACGAAACCCAAGACCCCGACTGGTACAGCGCAACAAGTGCGCCTCGCCACATCACTGTGGTTGGTGCTGGCATAGCCGGGCTCGAGACTGCTCGAGTTGCTGCATTGCGTGGCCACGCGGTAACGATCGTTGAAAAGTCTTCAACCACTGGTGGAATCGCATCAATTGCAGGCCCTGGGCAACCTCTCGTTGCGTGGCTAAATTCTGAAGTCGACCGGCTGAAAGTACGCGTTGAACTTGACCACGAATTTGACGCAACATCCGTGAATGATTCACAAGTTGTCGTTCAAGCAACTGGCGCGCAACGTGGGGTCACTGAATACGAAATCATTTCAGGCGCCGTCGTCCTTGATATTGCCGATATTCGTCGTGGAATTTCTGTTCTTCCCGAAAGCGGAGTCATTGTCATTCTCGATCCGATCGGCGGACCCATCGCCGTGTCACTCGCCGAAGAACTTGGTGAACGGGCAATCTTGGTGACGCCCGACAATATTGCTGGTAATGAATTATCACGCACAGGCGATCTTGCACCAGCAAATGTTCGACTTGCTCAACGTGGTGTTGCAGTCCAACGGCGCAGTGTTGTTCGTGCAGTTGAGAAACGCGATGCAAACTTTGTTGTTCGTATACAAGATCGTTTCTCTGGTGCGCTCACCGAAATCGATTGTGCTGCCGTTGTTGATGCTGGTTTCAGATTGCCAACTGCCCCGATGAATGGCGCGGTTCAAATTGGTGACTGTGTTGCACCGCGAACAATTCTTGAAGCAATTCTCGAAGCTCGCCGCGCTGCCCTTAGCATCTAATTCATTGGGCGCGAAAACACCTTATAAACGGGGTCTAATCGCCCAACACCGGATGATGACGTGCTGCTTCAAAATCACTGACATCAATCACGGCAGAAATCGGCATCCCTGGCCCGACCACTGCCGATAATGCATTTCCACCACTCAACTTTTCAGGAAGCCCGGAAGTGAACACCACTAACCGTTCACCTGGGAAAACTTCAGTCACAACAGCGGCCCGACCAATGGCGCGCCACAACAAATCACCGCGCGATAAGCCTGGTCGTACATTCGTGAGGCCACCAGCGATATCAAACAAGATCGATCGCCCATCGGGTCGAATCGCTTTCCCAGCAATTTCAAATCCCGTCAGTACTTTTTGACCCCACACAATTTTGTGAAAGTGATTGAGCGTCAAGATTTCTTCAACGACATCGCGAATAGAGCGGGTCTCGACATTGGTGCGGGGTTGACCATCTTTGGCAACACGTTGCATTGCGCGCTCAACATAATTCTCATCAGTGTCAAAACCAACGAATGATCGCGACAAACGTGAAGCAGCAAGCGCGGTTGAACCAGACCCCATAAACGGATCAAGGATGAGGTCACCTTTGAATGAATACAAATCAATACAACGCTCAGCGAGAGTCACCGGAAACGGCGCTGGGTGATTCACACGCGTCGCGCTTTCAGGCTGAATCTCCCATACATCAATCGTGGCCTCAATGAATTCGTCTGATGTTGATGTTGAAACTGACGGAAACCCGCGTTTGGCTCGCTTGGCTGGAACGATCGCTCGGTCAAAACGGCCTTTGCTCGCCATGATCAACCGTTCAGTTGTGTCTCGTAAAACTGGATTCGTTGGCGACCTGAACGACCCCCAGGCGCAACTTCCCGATGAGCCGCGCTGCTTCAGCCACACCACTTCACCGCGCAACAAATACCCGAGTTCGTCTTGCAAGATCGTGGTGATATCAGATGCCAATGAACGAAATGGCCGACGACCCAAATTGGCTACATTCACCACGATTCGCCCGCCAGGTTCAAGCACTCGCTTACATTCAGCGAATACTTCAGTAAGCATTTCCAAATATGCGACATAGTCGGCCGGGATATGGCCTTCACCTAATGCCTCTTCATAGGCCTTCCCCGCGAAGTAGGGCGGCGAGGTGACAACAAGTCCAACAGAATTGTCGGGGATTCGCGACATATCGCGCGAATCGCCTACAAAGATCTGATTTCGAACTGGGTCAACCGTTGCTGGATCGGCCAATGTCTCGTCTGCCGATATATCGGGTGTCCGAAAACGCGCGTAAAAAGCCGATGCATCATGACCTTCGCGTTTCGATGCACCAAAAGGAGATGTGGCAGTGCTGCGCCGTATTCGAGGCGCGTTTTCGCCATAATTCGACACGTCAGACATTGAAGGCAGAGTACCGACCTCACGCGCGCGCCCGCGCGATACCTATGTCCGAAATGAAGTGCTTCGGGATAGTCCGCCAATCACTCGGCGCGAGCCATAAAGATGGATGCAGTGATTGCCATTTTGTTACTCATTCCCGTGGCCTACATGCTTGGCACCTTCCCCAGCGCGGTCTTACTCGCGCGCAGTCGCGGTATCGATATCACCTCGTCTGGCTCCGGAAATCCTGGGGCATCAAATGTGGGACGGTTGCTGGGTCGCAAACTTGGGATTCTTGTTTTTGTACTTGACGGACTCAAGGGAGCAATTTCGGTCGGCGTAGGTTTCGCGATTGCGGGTTACGCCGGAGCATTAGCACTGGCGTGTGCGGCTGTCGTCGGCCACGTCTTCCCGGTCACCCGAAAATTCAAAGGTGGGAAAGGTGTCGCGACGACCGGCGGTGCAATGATTGCGCTCTATCCCATTCTTGGTGCAGCGATGACATTGCTCTGGCTTATTACCGCCAAACTCACCAAGAAAGCATCGCTTGGTTCGTTAGCCATAGCGATCGGCCTTCCGATTACACAAATCATCATCGGTCGTCCTGCTGGCGAAGTACTGACTGGTGTTGGTCTGTGCGCCTTTGTTGTTTGGCGCCATATTCCTAATCTGAAACGACTTTTTTCAGGAAGCGAAAATAGCCTCAAGACAAAGTGACGCCTTCGGCAATGACAAGATGATGTCATGGCACTTCACCCACAAACCGCAGCGCTCTTACTTGCAATGGAGCAACTGAATACTCCAGCAATTGAAACCCAAGAAGCTACCGTTGCTCGCGCTGGTATGGAAATAATGACCGCACCATCTGCAGTTCAGTTGCACGAAATTCGCGACCTCGATGCCGACGGAGTGCCCGCTCGGTTGTACCGACCAAATGATCGAAAAGACCTTGGTCTGTTGGTGTTTTACCACGGTGGTGGTTGGGTTTGCGGAAGTATCAATACACACGATGATGTTTGTCGCAAACTTGCTCAATCAATGGGCCATGCGGTGTTGTCAGTTGATTATCGATTGGCCCCTGAATTCGCTTTCCCCGAGCCACTGAATGATTGCATTGTCGCTTTGCGTTGGGCCTATGCACATGCCAGCGAGCTTGGCATTGACGCTTCACGAATTGCGGTTGGTGGTGACTCGGCCGGCGGGAACTTGGCTGCGGCAGTAGCCAACTTGCAACCAGTACCACTGAAGTTTCAGATGTTGATCTATCCGGTTACTGATGCAACACGCAGTTCACAGAGTTATCAAGACAATGCCACGGGCTATCGCTTAACTGCCAACGGAATGAAATGGTTCTGTGATCACTACCTCAGCGGTTCTATAGGTTCGCCTACTGATCCGCGCGTGTCTCCGTTATTCGCCGATGCCGTCACGCTTGCTTCTGCCCCACCAGCCATTGTGATCACTGCCGAATACGATCCTTTGCGCGACGAGGGCGAACAATACGCTCAGCGACTTCTTGAAGCCGGCGTGGCGTGTTCGTTGACCCGTTATTACGGACAAATTCACGGTTTCTTTTCGATGAGTCACTTCGTCGACGATGGGGCTACGGCGATTACTCAGGCAGCTACTGCAACACGAATCGCTCTCGAGCGCTGACAGGGCAAAAACATTGAATTGCCACTAGGTTGGCAAGTGTTATGACCGCCAAAAAAGCTACGAAATCGGCCCCACCTTCATCGACATTGGTGTTGCTCGTTCGTCATGGGCAAACACCTACGACCGGGAAACTCTTGCCTGGTCGTGCCACCGGACTTCATCTCGCTGAAGCCGGAACCAAACAAGCAGAAGCTGTCGCTGAACGTATCGCGGGCTTGAAAAAAGTGGATGCCATTTATGCATCGCCTCTTGAACGTGCTCGCGAAACTGCTGCCCCTATCGCTCGTGCTCTTGGCCTTCGTACCAAAATTGACAAGGGACTTCTCGAATGCGAATTTGGCGACTGGACCGGTGCTGAACTCAGCAAACTGATGAAGCTTCCTGAATGGTCAACTGTTCAACGTGCGCCATCAACTTTCCGCTTTCCAAATGGTGAAAGTTTCACCGAAATGCAAACACGTATGGTCTCAGCAATCGATCGCTTAGTTGCCCAACATCGCGGTGGAGTCATTGTGTGTGTTTCACACGCCGACCCAATTAAGGCTGCCGTTGCGCACGCCATGGGAACCCATATCGATCTCTTTCAACGCATCGTGATTAGTACATGTTCAGTTTCGGCCATTGCTTACACCACCGGTGGTCCCATTGTTCTCAATGTCAATTCGACAGGCGGGTCGCTCGGCGATCTTCGCCCATCGTGAGGTAGGCAATGGATTTCTTCGCCGACTTTGATTTTGTTGACGTCATCACTTCAGGTGCCATTGGCGAACCTGGACGACGAACCTTTTATATTCAGGCTCGCGCCGGAGCTCGTACCGTGACAATCAGGTCCGAAAAGCAACAAGTTGCCGCAATCGGCAAATACCTTCGACGCGCTCTTGCTCATTTGCCAGTTCCAGAAGGTCAGCCTCCCCGCTCGGTCATGCAACTTGTCGAGCCAATTCAAGAAGCATTTGTTCTTGGTGCGATCGCACTTGAGTTCAACCGTGCCAACGACGAATTCGTTTTGCACCTCAAAGAATTTGCACCGCTCGCACAAAGCGACGACGAAGATGAATTTGATGACGATGAAGACGATGAAGAATCCATCGAGGATGCCACCGGCGCACGTGCCCGCGTCAGCATGACCCGCGCTCAAGCAATGGCTTTTTGCGACAATGCCGACCGAATTGTGTCGGCTGGTCGGCCCGACTGTGAACTTTGCGAACTCCCCATCAACCCTGATGGCCACTTCTGCCCACGCATGAACTGAACAATTCGATTTGCCATCATGAATATCCTGGAATTACTGCAACACGGTGAGATTGAAGTTGAAGGTCGGATGCCGTACAGCAGCAATGCAACTTTCCTCGTCAATCTCACTTTGGGCGACCAAGTAGGTAAAGCCATTTACAAACCGTTGCGCGGCGAACGACCTTTGTGGGATTTCCCAGCTGGGCTATATCAACGTGAAGTTGCTGCATACCTTCTGTCCGAGGCGATGGATGTGCATGTCATTCCACCCACTATCGAACGCGACGGTCCTTTCGGAATAGGTTCACTGCAATGGTTCATTGATGCCCGTTTTGAAGAGCACTACTTCACTTTGTACGAGACCCGCGAAGACCTTCATGATCAGTTTCGCAATATGGCAGCTTTTGACATAGTTGCCAATAACACCGATCGCAAAAGTGGTCATTGCCTCATTGATAACGATGATCGCATCTGGGGAATTGATCAAGGCTTGTGTTTTTCTGCTGAGTTCAAACTGCGCACAGTGATTTGGGAATTTGGTGGAGAGCCAATTGCACCTGATTTGATTGCCAAGATTCAACGAATTGTTGATCGTCCACCGCTTGAAGTTGCGGCGCTGCTAGACGCCGACGAAATTGACGCAATGATCGAGCGTGCTTCGATGCTTGTGCAAGGTGCTATGTTCCCCATTGATGCATCTGGCCACCGCTACCCCTGGCCCATGGTCTAAAAATCAATCTCAAGATTCTTGTGATGATTTATGAATGACGATGACCTTGATCCTTTGATTGATCGTGCCGACCTTGATGGACTCGTGCGACTCATTGATGCTCGTTGCGAAACTCGCGACTGGGAAGGCCTCTTTCGTATTCGCGAACGGGCCCGGCTCGCCACAGAAACCGGACGTCAAGTGTGGCCTGCCACAACTTTGGCTGAATACCGCCTAGCGTTGCACGCCAACACTAAATGGGCCGCAAAAGTGTTACAAGAAGATGGTGGCCGATTCACGATTGGACCGTTGACAGAAGTAGTTGCGCAAAATCATTCGTGGTCAGACTTAAAGGAATTGTTGACTGATGGTCCGCGCTCGGCGTTTATTGCCCACGAGCGTGTGATTCGTGGTGAAGCAATAAAGCGTGCCGATGTTGGCGATGTCCTCGATGTTTTAGACCTTCCACTCGAATTGCAACCATGGGAACCCACATACCCAATTGCGACGTATTCAGATAACGGAATTGAGGCGCCGTCACCAAGCGATATCTGGCGCCATGAATGGACCGACATCGAAGCCGATGAAGTTTTCGATGACATGATCGTTGATGATCCGTTTGTACGTGATGCATTGCGATCACTCGTAGAGCCGTGGACTTCCTCATCAGGTGGCCGAGCGTCGTGTGTAGTAGTCGATGGAACACTCAATGATGCAATGAGTGCGCTCGGACATCAGACCTTTCGAGTGACCCCGTTAACGACCGAGCAAGCATTGCAATGGCTTGCTTGGAGCGGATCATCCGGTGGCGCCCATGGGCGACGTCGTGGGGCTGCGCTTGGCCGCTTTGGAGTGTGGTGGTTGCTGGCCGCGATTGGTGGATTCACCGAAGAGTGGGATGAGTTGCGAGATACTGGCGCACTGAGTCACGAGGTGGGCGACACGGCCCAAGCATTGCGGTGGTTCAGGGTCGATATCGAGGGTCATCATCCCTACGAACTGAACCTGGTAGCCGAAGATCCAGATAACGCCATCGCCGTCGCCCTGATCGCCCACGACCCCGCCAACTAACCCTCCACATTGAGCCACTCTGTACAACGGGTTCCAACTGTCGGAACCGGTTGTACAGAGTGGTAAAAAACAGCCACTTTGGAATCTCGCTACCGCTAGGCGGCAGCCAAATTCCAAAGTGGCGGAATTGAGTCAGCGGGACTGCAAGGCTTCGATGAGCTTGGGCAGAACCTTGTGCACATCGCCAACAATTCCGAGGTCAGCAATTCCGAAGATCGGAGCTTCCTTGTCCTTGTTGATGGCGATGATGTTCTTTGAACCCTTCATGCCCACCATGTGCTGAGTCGCACCCGAGATACCGCAAGCGATGTAGACGCTCGGCTTCACAACCTTGCCGGTCTGGCCGACTTGGTAGCTGTACGGAACCCATCCAGCGTCAACGATCGCACGTGATGCACCAGGCGCACCCTTGAGCAACTTGGCCAGTGTTTCGATCATTGCGTAGTTGGCACTCTCACCAAGTCCACGTCCACCCGACACAACCACGTTGGCTTCGTCGAGCTTGGGACCAGTTGTCTCTTCAACATGCACTGCGGTGACCTTGGCAGTTCCGGTTGCACCGAGATCGGGGACGCTGACAGCCTGCACTGCAGCAGCTGCGCCACCTGATGCTTCGGGGTTGAATGACTTCGGGCGGAAGGCTGCCAAATACGGAGCGCCACCAGTGAAGGTTGTCGTGACCAACGTGTTGCCACCGAAGATTGGAGTGGTAACTGCAACTGAATCACCAGATGCTTCGATCTCAACGTTGTTGGTCAGCACGGTACGACCGAGCTTGACTGACAAACGTGCCATGACGTCACGGCCTTCGTATGACTGCGGGAACATAATGAGGTCGGGCGAATCGCCGCCATCAATCGTTGCCTTCATTGCTGATGCAACTGAAACTCCAGCCAAGTTCTGGCCGTAGTCAACTGCGAAAACTTTGCTGGCACCGTATTCACCAAGTGCACCAGCGACCGAAGCGCCGTCACCGGCTACCCACACGCTCACCGATCCGCCAAGAGTGCGAGCCTTAGTGACCAACTCAAGTGAACCTGATGTCGGTGCGCCATTGGCGACCTGAGCAAAAACCCAAATGTTGCTAATTCCCATTGTTCTGTCCGTTCTCGTTCTTTTTCGTCGTTAAGTAGTTGTCGTTGTCAGTCATCGAACCGAATGCGGTTCTCAGATGACCTTCAAACCTTCAAGGAAGGTCACGATCTTGCCGAATGTTTCGCCGTCATCTTCGATGACTTCACCAGCAGCACGAGCCTCGGCCTGTGCAACATTGCTGATTTGCTGACCAGCGCCAGCCCAGCCGACCGGAGTCACGCCAAGATCGGCAGCAGTGACTTCGTCAACTGGCTTTGACTTTGCAGCCATGATGCCTTTGAAGCTTGGGTAACGCGGCTCAACAACACCAGCAGTTACCGAGATGAGTGCGGGCAGCGGGCAGGTCACTTCGTCATAACCTTCTTCGGTCTGACGATCGGCCTTGAGAATTCCGCCTTCAATCGAAACTTTCTTCGCGAAAGTTACCGAAGGCAATCCGAGAACTTCAGCAATTTGCTCAGGAACAGTTCCGGTGTAACCGTCGCTTGATTCGGTTGCGGCGATAATCAAATCGGCACCACCCAAACGCTGAATTGCTGCAGCCAAAATCTTGGCGGTCGTGAGGGCATCTGAACCCTGCAATGCCGGATCGGACACAAGCACTGCTTTGGCAGCACCCATCGCAAGAGCGGTGCGCAAACCAGCGGTCTCGCTATTTGGTGCCATCGACACCAAGCTGACTTCACCGCCACCTGCTGCATCAACCAACTGCAAGGCCATTTCAACGCCGTAGCTGTCGGACTCGTCAAGGATCAATTTGCCTTCGCGCTTGAGCGTGTTTGACGAGGCGTCAAGAGCTCCGGGGTTGGCGGGGTCGGGGATCTGCTTCACACAGACGATTACGTTCATAGTTCGCCATTCTTGCGGCTTGTGCACCGTTTCACACAACCCATCGGACATCTAAATAAGTGACTCCCGACCTAGCCCATCGGGTGTCGGCTGAACTCCTCGCCAAATGGGCTGGTACGGTCTCAGGCGGTGCGGATTCTGCTGGTCGTCAACTCCTTTGCCTCCTCGGTCACGGCGCGAAACACGGTCATCGTGCATCGGGCCTTATCGAGGCAACACGACGTGCAAATCGTCGAGACCAACCGTCGTGGTCACGCCACTCGTTTTGCCCAAGATGCCGCTCACAGGGGTATTGATCTGGTGATTTCTTTTGGCGGTGACGGCACCCTGAACGAAGTCGCCACCGGCGTCGCTGGCTCAGAGACTGCCCTTGGCGTTTTACCCGGTGGAAGCACGAACGTGTTCGCTCGCACCATCGGACTTCCGAATGATCCAGTTGCGGCAGCCTCGCTATTGGTTGCGGGACTTGAAGACCCCGAAGCAAACATTCGCCCAATTGGGCTCGGCCGCGTCAACGGGCGCTTCTTTTGTTTCCACACCGGTATCGGATACGACGCCGCAGTTGTGCGCACAGTTGAAACTCGCGCATCTCTCAAGCGTTGGGCCGGACATCCACTCTTCATTTATGCCGCGTTACATACGTGGCTCAGTAAATACGATCGTCACCATCCACACTTCAGCGTTGCTGCTGATTCGGCAATTGGTGGTCCAGGTGGACTTTCAGATATTGAAAATCTGAACTACGACCCAACACGATTTGTTGATGATGGTTATTTCACTGTTGTCCTCAATACGAATCCGTATTCGTTCCTTGGTAACCGCCCACTTGACTTGTCGCCGGCAGCTGGTCTCGACAAACCACTTGTTGCAGTTACTTTCCGCACGATGTCCGCTATTGCAATCATTCGTACGCTCGCCGGCGCACTCAAAGGTGGCGGAGTCACACCAAGCAAACACGTTGCGTGTTTTAACGATGTCCACGAACTCATTGTTGAAAACGCTCAACCATTCCCCTATCAAGTTGATGGCGATTACTTGGGCGAATCAACACGTTTACATTTCAGGCATGTGCCTGAAGCGGTGAAATTACTATTCCCTGTGCAGCCTGAAGTTCAGTCACTGAAAGATTGATCGCGTACTCGCATCGCGACATCAGGAAAATTCGTACAAATTCCATCAATACCCCACGAGATAAGTTCTGCCATACGTGAAGGATCGTCACAGGTCCAAGCATTCAAAGTCAGACCGTGGTGATGACACGCATCAATCGTTTCTTGAGTCACAAAGTTGACCCACGGGTGCAATGCACTATGTCCACTCTTGACGAGACCAGACAAAACTTCACCAAATTCTTCGGGGCGAACCCCAACTGTCAACCAGGCAGTGGCAATCGTCGGACGCAATTCCTGACATCGATCAATGGTTTCTCGGCGGAACGAAGAAATCAACCACTGCTTGTCACCTTCAGGGCGTTGAGCCAAACAAGCGATTGTCTCGTCGGCGATTGATTCGCTCTCATCAAAGTCTGGTTCTTCGGGATCATTCTTGATTTCAACATTGACCCACATCGGGACGCATGCATCAAGGGCCTCGTCAAGCGTGCAAACATCATCAGGTAATTCCGAATAATTCACTTGTGAAATGATTCGACCATCATCGAGTGTCGCATTGTGATGTATCACCAAAATACGATCAAGCGTTCGTCGCACATCAAGTTCAGCTGCGTCAGAACCCATGGAAACTGCACGTTTAAAGGCAGAAATTGTGTTTTCCTTCTCAGCGGCCGAGGCACCTCGATGAGCGAGTACTTGAGTTCCCATACCTTGAGTTAACTCTGAATACACACCAACCCGCACAATTATTTTTCTTTCTAGCAACAAAAAATTTGTCCTGTGACGAAAAACTTAGACCCGACCCCTTGCGTGTTCACCAGTTGTTTGCCAACCTTGAAGAGTCAGTTAATACAAGTCATCAAAGTTCTCGTCAAGAGAACAACAACCCCTCAACCCCCTAACTCGCCTGGAGCACCCCGTGTCAATCCTTGCCTCTTCACTTGCCCTTGGTTCCGCCGATTATTCATGGCGCGATGAAGCCGTCTGCCGTGACACCGATCCCGATTTGTTTTTCCCAATCGGCACGACCGGCCAAGCACTCCTTCAGATTGATCGCGCTAAGCAAGTTTGTAACGAATGCACAGTTCAAGTGAGCTGTCTTGAATTCGCACTTGAGACCAACCAAGACTCTGGTGTCTGGGGTGGAACTTCCGAGGAAGAGCGTCGCGATATTCGTCGCAAGATTGCCGCTCGCAATCGTGCTGCCCAATTGGCAGCTCGTTCATTTGCTTCCTGAAGATTCGTGAACTAGCGCGGTAAGCGCAAGTCAACAACTGTTCCATCGCCTCGACGATGGGCTTCAATTCCGACTGCAATGAAATCTTCCGGAGCGCCGGCGCGAATTGAAATTGAACCGTTGAGTTCGGTCGTTACCAAAGTGCGCACGATGGACAACCCGAGACCAGTTGCACCATTCAAATCAAAAGAAGGATCAAGTCCGCGACCATCGTTAATGACTTTGATCGCAATTTCATCATCGTCACCGCCCAGTTCAACTACGACTGTTCCGCCATCGCTTCCCTCGGGGAATCCGTGATCAACCGCGTTTTGCAAAAGTTCAGTGAGCACCACTGAAAGCGGCGTAGCGATTGTTGCGGGCAAACGTCCACCATCACCTTGCACAATAAATCGCACCGGACGATCAGGTGATTGCAATCCTTCTTCGGCCAATCTCATGAGTGGTCGTACGATTTCAATGAACGCCACATCTTCACCAGTTTCGCGTGACAAAGTTTCATGCACGAGAGCAATGGTTCGAATACGCCGCACGCTTTCTTGAACTGCTGCTTTTGCTTCAGGAGATTCAAGGCGTCGAGCCTGTAAACGCAACAATGAAGAAATTGTCTGCAAGTTGTTCTTTACTCGGTGGTGAATTTCGCGAATGGTTGCATCTTTAGACAACAGCATTCGGTCACGTCGACGCACTTCAGTGACATCACGAATGAGCAACATGCCACCCGTAATCACTTCTGTTGAAATGATCGGAATACAACGCACGAGCAAAGTCACATCAGCGGTTTGATCAAATTCTTCAATGACCGGCTCAAAACGTTCAAACGCTTGGCGCACCGGGCTGTCAGCAAATCCGAGTTCACTTAACGATTGACCGACAACATTCGCAGTGATTCCGACGCGGTGAAGAGCCGAAACTGCGTTTGGAGACGCGTAACGAATAATGGCGTTTTCGTCCAGTACTACAGCTCCGTCGCCAACACGCGGAGCAGCACTCAAGTCGGCAGCACGACCCGGGAACGGGAAAGCACCTTCGGTGATCATTTCGGCGATTCGCTGAAAGATCGACAGGTACGTTCTTTCAAGTTCGCCGGGTTGACGACTGGTCTTTGACGACCATTCACGAGTTAACACGGCAACTGGACCATCAGCACCCCGCACCGGAATCGCCAGTACGTGCACAGAATCAAACATTTCGTGCTTATGCAATTCGGCTTCACTAATCGAACCTGTTGACATTGCTCGATCCAGCAATTCTGATTCAGCCGGATTAGCCAATGATTCAACTAAGTCGGTGCGATAGATGGTTTGACCAGTAGCTGGCCGCACTTGGGCCCCCACGATCCATTCACCCTCGAGATTTCTCAAGTACAAAATCATGTCGGCGAAACACAAGTCGGCGAGCATGCCCCATTCGCCGATCAACTGCTGCAGATGAGCGCTGTCGTCTTTGGAAATTTCAGTATGTTGGCGAAGAAGTTCGGCAAGTGTTGCCATACCTACGAGTCTGCCCGAAAACCGACCTGCGCCGAGTCATACCCAGCGGTATGACGGGTCAAAAATGTGTCATCCGCCGAAGCCGATGCGGCGATCCCCTTCGACCGATCCGATTTCGACATAGGCGATTTTGGCGGCGGGCACACCGACAGTGCGACCCTTTTTGTCCACAAGCCACAACACATCGACCGCACCTGACAAGGCTGCCTCAACCTTGGCTTTGGTGGCATCGCGTTCGTCATCAGCCTGCTCTAATGAGATTTCTCGAGCTGCTTGGGTAACGCCGATACGAATGTCCACGATATGCCTCCTGTGAAAGCGTTGTTGGCAGATTCTGCTCCCAACAACGTAGATGAGACGCTACCGCCCCAGTGGGTTCGAACTCAGACGGCAGTGGCGCAAAAAGTATTGCCCTGCGCCAATGATTCCATGGTTGACACGTCGGCATCGCCGTACAGCGCGCTCAACATCCCCTTCACCATGCCGCGGTCGACAGCACAAATGACTGGATGTTCAATCGCGACGTCTCCAAAAGGACAGTGATTGTTGATGATTTGCAACTGATTGTTGCGCTTTTCAGTATGTGCGGCGAAACCATGAGCAGTGAGGGCATCGGCCACCGCCTGCATGGCTGAGCGAAGACTACGTTGACCCGCCTCGAGATCGGTGCCCGTGAGCGCTGCCGCCATAGCCCGGCCATATTCTTGGCCAACTTGTTCGGCAATCACTTCAGCTTGTTGCGTCGGCAACAGCGCGAGCGTCTTACCGAGCAAACTCAGAACGAGATCGTCACTTCGAACCGGAAACTCGCTCATCGGCAATTCGGCGGCTGCCGAATAGCGCTTCGACGGTCGGCCGGCTCCACCACCTGGAGGGCGCACGACTGCAACATCGACATAACTCCCCGCCGCCAACTTGTCGAGGTGATGTCGCGCCACATTGGGGTGTAGATCAAACTCAGAGGCCACCTCAGCAGCCGTCACACCGTCGTCCACGCCACGGACGAACAAATAGATGGCTCGTCGAGTGGGGTCACCAAAAGCGTTGGTAATAGCCGTGACCGAGGCTGCAAATCCACCAGTCGCCGTTGACGGTGACCCGTGACCTGAGGTCTGGAGAGGGCGAACAGAAGACACGTGGGTATTATACCTATCGCCGTAGTGCAAATTCTGAAGTAGGGAGCCCCCACCCGTGTCCGTCACCCGTGAACAAGTCGTTGAAGCCCTTCGTCCTGTCGAAGACCCCGAACTCCATCGCTCAATTGTCGACCTCGGCATGTTGCGTGATGTGCAAATTGACGGCGGGAACGTCTCGATTTTGATTGCTCTCACAGTTGCTGGTTGCCCGTTGCGCAACGAGATCACCAATCGCGTCAAGGGCGCGGTCGCTCCCCTCGCGGGAGTTTCAAACGTCAATCTTGATTTCACAGTGATGACCGATCAAGAACGCGAAGAGCTCCGCATGAAGTTGCACGGTGACCCTGGCTCAACTGCCGGCCAAGGTCAAGCACACGGCCATGCCGAAGGTCGCGCGATTCCATTTGCTGATCCCGACAACAAGACGCGTCCGCTCTTGATTTCATCCGGAAAAGGTGGCGTCGGCAAAAGCAGCGTCACCACCAACCTTGCCGTTGCCTTGGCCGCTCAAGGTCACACTGTCGGCGTACTTGACGCTGACATTTACGGATATTCAATTCCACGCATGCTTGGCGCAAATGCCGATCCGGTTGCAATCGATCGCATGCTTCTGCCCTCAGAGGCGTACGGAGTTCGTTGCATTTCAATTGGATACTTTGTTCCCGAAGGACAAGCAGTCGTGTGGCGCGGACCAATGTTGCACAAGGCTCTCGAACAATTCTTGACTGATGTGTTTTGGGATGAACCCGATTTCTTGTTGATTGACATGCCGCCGGGCACTGGTGATATTGCACTCAGCCTGAGCCAGTACCTGCCCAAGGGCGAGGTGTACGTCGTGACGACACCACAGCAAGCAGCGCAAAAAGTTGCACGGTTGTCAGCAGCGATGGCGACCAAAGTTGGGTTGCCCGTGAAGGGTGTCATTGAAAACATGTCATGGTTTAGCGGTGATGATGGAAAGCGCTACGAATTGTTCGGTAGCGGTGGTGGGCAAGAGCTTGCCGACGAACTCAATGTTCCTTTGCTTGGACAGTTGCCACTGGTTCAGCAACTACGTGAAGGTGGCGATGATGGTCACCCGATTGCCGCCATTGCCCCCGAAAGCGAAGCCGGAAAGATCTTCCACGAGATGGCCCGCAAGATTGCTGCCGACAACAAGCCGCGCAAGAAGTTCAGCAAGTTCCTAAAAGTCAATGGCTAAATGTCGTACGGCGTGACCTTGTAATAAATCGCCTTTAAATACGCACCAAATTCAAAGCCAATCGGGTGATCAACCGCGTGTTCGGTGCGTTTGAATTCATCAATATCAACTTGGGCGGTTCGAGCTGCCAGATAAGCCGCATCTGCTAATTCATCAATGTTGACGCGACTTGAACATGATGCTTGCAACAAAGTTCCGCCTGGTGAAGTGAGTCGTAGGCCAAGACGAGCCAATCGTTCATACGAACTCAGCGCGCGCAAAATTGATGCCTGATTTTGTGCAAACGACGGAGGATCCAAAATCACAATGTCAAACTGTTCACCGCGTTCAACCATGTCTTCAAGAACTGCAAAAGCATCACCACGAACATCAGTCACCTTGCACGATGCGATTGAACCAATTTCTTTGTTGTGCTCAAGATTGCGATGAGCTGTTGCAAGAGCAGGAGCACTTACGTCAACCATGTGAACCGACTTCGCTCCACCAGCTGCAGCCGACAGAGTGAAGCCACCAGTACTCGAAAAAACATCAAGCACTCGACAACCACTCGCCAAATTGCGCACAATCGCGCGGTTGTCACGTTGATCTAAGAAGTGTCCAGTCTTATGGCCAAAGACAACATCTGCTTCAAGAGAAAGTCCATTCTCTAAAAACATGATTGGCCCAGTGGGGGCTTCGCCAAACAAGGTGTCGCCATCAACTAAGCCATACGTTTCACCATCGCGAACGAGCCGTGAAAAGCGGATCACAACTCGCTCAAGAGAACCGACTTCAATCAATGCCTTCATGATTGAACGTAGGTGAACGAACCAGGCGCTGGTGTACAACTTGATCACTGCCGTGGAGGCATATTGATCAACGATCAAGCCAGGAAGCCCATCGTTCTCACCATGAACCCAACGAAAACCCGTTGTTAAACCAGTGCTCAACAATTCACGACGCACATCTAACGCCTGACGCATCTTGTTAAGCCACCACTCATCGTCAATTGTCACTGGCTTACCGACGTGCAAAACCTTGACCCTGATCGGTGATTCAGGGTCCCATAAACCGATTGCTGCGAATCGGCGATTGTCATCAAACACCACCGCCAAGTCACCGCTAGTGCCCGCTGGTTTGTGCGATTCAACTGCTTGATCGAACAACCAAGGACTACCCGAACGAATCGCCCGCAATCCAGGTCGACTGACACGTACTGCTATGCGTACATCAGATGGTTGGGGTAGAACCACAGCATCAACAAATCCTGGGGCGCGTTGTTCGACTTCAGACACTCGTGTAACGGTATCTCACAGATCGTCGTCATCATCAGAATCGTCATCGTCTTGATCATCATCGTCAGAGTCATTTCCAACATCCGAACCAAAGTTTGAGCCGCAATTTGGACACGAACTCCCCACGTCACTTCCGATGTATTCATTACAGCTGGGACACAATCCACTATCAGACATTTGCTCTCCTCGTCATTGACAACGAATGCATCTTTGCCACAGGGTGAATGGAAGTTCCCGCAATGAGACGACTGTCCTCTACTGAAAATCATGCAGACACCTGTGACTCTTTGTAATCTGACCTGACTACCAGGGGGCAAACAATGACATCACGTCAGTTTTCAATTACTTCATTCCCTATCGGCGCAACGTTCGCAGTCGTCGGATTACTTGCACTTGCCTCATGTGGCGGTGATGACTCGGCAAGTTCGGCCGATACCGCTGCTTCGTCGACCGAAGCCATCGTGACTACTGAAGCCCCTGTCGCTGAAACTATTGCCCCACAACCGACGGACGCCCCAGCAGTTGCACCGACCTGGGAAACAGTTGACGCACCCAGCGACTGCATGTGCGCCGATGGAAGCGCCTTCCATTTCTACGTTCGTGAGGCGAGTCCAACCAAAGTCTTGTTCTATCTCGAAGGCGGTGGAGCTTGCTTCAGTGCCGAGATGTGCGCACCAGGTAGCGGCACCTACAACGAGACGATTGCTCCAGTTTCACAACTCGCCGAAGCACCTGGAATTTTTGATTTCGCGAATCCCGAAAATCCATTTGCGGATTATTCAGTTGTCTATGTTCCTTACTGCACCGGTGACGTGCACGCTGGCAATACAACCAAGGATTACGGCAACGGTGTTGTCATCCAACACAAGGGATTCGTCAATGCTTCAAACGCACTAGACACGATGATTGAACGATTCCCTGAAACGACACAACTCGTTGTCGCAGGTTCGAGCGCTGGCTCGTTCCCAACCCCAGTATTCGCCGGCATGGCCGGCGATCGATTACCAAATGCCGATCTCAAAGTATTCGCCGACAGTTCGGGGGCGATCCCTGATGCCATGGGATTTGTCATTGGTAATTGGGGAACTCTTGAAACACTTCCCGATTGGCCCGAACTTCAAGGTGTCACAGTTGACCAATTCACACCGGCATACACATTCATTAAGGCCGCTGAGCACAACCCCAAGATCACGTTTGCTCGTCACGACTTTGCCTTTGACAGTGTCCTTTCAAGTTTTGCTCGCATGGCTGGTCTGTCCCCCGATGACCTCGTCTCAGTCATGCAGACCAACGAAGCAAAAGTTGAAGCCACTGGAGTAAACGTTGCCAACTGGATTTCACCAGGCGCCGACCACACCATTGCTGTACGCGACGAGTTCTACACCGAAGAAATGAACGGTGTGCGATTTGTTGATTGGCTCACCGCGTTCATGAATGGCACACCCGAGGCTGACAACTACTGCGTCGATTGCGCTGGGTAGGGAACCGTCGCTGCGCGCAAATCTTCAAAGCGGGGAGAGGAACCGTCGCTGCGCTCCTCCCAAATCCTGCACGGCCACTAAATTGTTTGAGGCCTGCCAGCAAGCTGGCAGGCCTCAAACAATTTGGTGGCGGGGAGAGGATTTGAACCTCTGACCTTCGGGTTATGAGCCCGACGAGCTACCTGGCTGCTCCACCCCGCGGCGGAAATGTGAAGTGTACGGGCAGATGGCGCTATCGGCAACGCCCGTCTTCAGTCAGCCTTAACCCAGGTCGGCGATCGCGCGCGGAGCGCAGAAATCGATGACTTGCACCAACTTTTCGGCCAAGCGACGAGACGCCATGAGTAAGTTCGCATTGAACTGATCGGCGGTTGCAGTGTGATGGTCAACCAGATCGGTAATCGCCTTGAGCGCCATCACCGGAATCGCCATCATTTCGCAGACGTAGGCCACCGCTGCAGCCTCCATTTCTTTCACTGCTCCCCCAGAAGCGGCGATCAATCGTCGATCGTCGTCATTCTCGTCAAGCGAGTTACTGGTCGTCACGACACCCAATTTGAGATTCAATGCCTGTGCAAGACCCGCCGCAGGCACGGCTGGATATGAACCAATTCCATATTCTTCAAATCCCGGAATCGCGATTCGCCGATCGTGATGAACAAACCTCTGATCACTCACGTACACATCACCGATCTCTGTACCTTGACTCATCCAGCCACCAGCAGTGCCAGCAGTAATCAAAAGATCGGGGTTATATCGATCGGCAACAAAATATGTATTGAGCGCCGCGGCCTCAGTGCCGATCGAATCAACTCCATGTCGCTTATCGCGTCCATTGACCGAAATGATGACGCGACACCCGTTGCGGTTCGCCTCAAAAAATTTAAAAGGCATCAACGGGATCGCCGGAATCGCCTGAGCGCCAAGTTGCGTCAAAATCGGCGAGGCTTCAGAAGCCATGGCCATGACGACCGCGATGCATTTCATGCCTTGATAGTAGGTGCTAGTCGTAGGAGCGACGGAGCATTAGGCGAGTCCACAATTGCAAAAGCTGTAGTGCCGAGCGAGAAATTGCGGGGATGCGAAAAAACTGCGATTTCCCATGAGGACGGTGATAGTGGCTCACACCAACTTCAACAAAATTCGCATGCACACGATTGAGCGCATGCATCATTTCAACACAGATCACACCGGTCGTTGACTGCAGGCGGACTTTGCCTAACACCGCATTTCTGATCAAACGAAAATCACAGTCAGTATCTCGAACTGGCAAGCGGAAAAGGAACCGCACCCCATGGTGATATACCCGACCAATAATGCGTCGATGCAGGGGGTCGCCACGACCGATCTTGAATCCCTGAATGACATCAGATGATTCAGTCACTGCAGCGATACAGCGAGTGATTTCACGAGCGTCGTACTGTGCATCGCCATCGGTATAGAAAACCCACTGTTTGGTTGAAGCCACGAAACCAGACAACAGCGCACCACCGTAACCACGATTCACTTCATGATTCACGATTCGAAGCTCTCTCACTTCGTTTTGAAGTTCTTGCAAAACCTGCAGCGAGTTGTCGCTTGATCCGTCATTGACGACAATGATTTCAAAATCAGAAACTGCTTCAACTAGAGATGCACGAACATCCCTAACCATCTTGCCAATCGATAATGCATCGTTGTAACAAGGAAAGAACGCTGATACCGATGACACCAATGGATTTTGTGCGCGCACTGTTGTCATAGATCTATGTCTACTAGTGCCGCACAAACATCATCAACTTCATCATCTGTGAGTTCAGGAAAACAAGGAAGGCTCACGCATTCATTCGCCCATTTTTCAGCAACAGGGCACGCAGCAGAGACAAACTGCTGAAGTGCAGGTTGCTGTGTGAGTGCTAACGGATAATGAATCCCGGTAGCGATTTCGTGCTTGAGCATTGCTTGGCGGAATTCATCTCGATCGGGTGTCAGGGCTACTGCTAAGTGGTACACGTGATTGACATGACGGGCTTGCCAACGAATATTGGGATTGGCAAGTTGATAACGATTCGCGATATCGCGACGTCGTTGATTTCCAAGTTCTAATTGAGGGAGCACGATATTGAGCCAAGCGGCTTCAATTTCACTCATACGGTGATTCTGACTGACCTCAATGTGTACGTACTGTTCGCTTTGACCATGTACGCGGAGTCGGCCTAAACGTTCAGCAACTTCTGGATCGTCGGTGACAACCATTCCACCGTCACCAATACCCCCAAGATTTTTGGTCGGATAAAACGAATACGCGCCGATTGAACCAGCCAAGCCTTTTGTCGCTCCATGGCTTTGCGCACAATCTTCGACAACCTTCACTCCTAGATCTGTCAACTTGCCCAAATTGTCAACCGGTCGACCGTACAGATGGACCGCGATAACAGCCTGAGTTCGTTCGGTCATCGCTTGCTCGACGAGCTCAAGATCTATCGCCGCGGTTTCGTCATCAATATCGACGATCACTGGTCGGGCACCAACAGCACATACTGCAGATGCAGTCGGCACGGCTGTCATCGCCGGCACGATGACTTCATCGCCTGGTCCTATCCCGAGAGCCGCCAAACCGAGCTGCAATGCCGAGGCACCACTCGATACTGCAATCCCATATTTTGTGCCAGCGAAATTTGCAAATGACTTTTCAAACTGACTCGTTTGCGAACCAAGCAAAACAGAACCACTGTCTAGAACTTGCCGAGTTGCAAGAGCGAATGCATCGGCATTGGCTTCTAATTTCCTGGACAAATCAATCAGAGGTACCACGGATGCCTCCGATAAAAGTCCAAAGTTTGTTCAACACCATCAGCGAACGCTACTTGCGGATTCCAATTCAATAAGCGATGTGCCTTTGCATAATCACCGCTAAAGCCACCAATATCAATTCGGGCAAGTTCTTCAGGCCAAGGGATACAAGAAACTGTCGAACCCTCTCCTGCCTTTGCAACAACTAATTCCGCTATCTGTAAAAGGCTGAGGACTTCCGTGTGACCCAGATTGATGACCTCTCCCGGATTTACTGCACCAGCTGCAACTTGTAGGGCCGCCTTTCCTAAAGCCTCAACGACGTCAGTGATATACAAGCAATCGCGTAATTGCTGTCCATCACCAAATACTTCGAGTGGCAAGCCCTTCATTGCTCGTGCCAAAAACACAGGCAAAAAACCCAATCCTGTCTTTTGCAAACTTTGATTTGGTCCAAAGACATTGCTGAGGCGCAATGACACCGTTTTTACACCGTGAACAGTTCCATACAGACGGTGATAGTTCTCTCCTGCCAATTTGTTCACGCCATTGATGTCACGCGGCACTGTTGGGTGTTTTTCATCAACGGGCAAGTACTGAGGTGTTCCGTACACCTGCCGAGTTGAAGTATGCACAACAACTGCTAACGGTTGACAGCGACGCAATGATTCAAGAAATCTCAATTGTGACGTCACATTAAGTTCAGCATCACGTATTGGGTCCACCATTGACTCGTGATGGCTCACTTGGCCGGCGATATTAAAGACAAAATCAACTCCATCTAGAAGTTGTTCAGCTAATTCATCATCGGCAATGTTTCCTTTGATGACACTGATTGCCGAGAGTGACGGGTTGATATTACGTTCATCTCCCCCATGCTGTTCGATCAAGGCGTCAAGAACTCGCACTTGTGCCCCGGCCACCGCCAGAGAATTGGCCATGTTCGATCCGATGAAGCCGAGCCCACCAGTTACAAGACAGGTAGATCCCGCGAATTGGTTCAAGGCACCCATGCTGACCTCACCACGTTGACGGCCAAGAAAAGAAATGAACTTCCAGCAACGACGAAAAAGATTGACCGATACATCTTTGACCAGTTCATCAATGAAATCGCCACCATCACCAACAATGGTGCGGTCAATGAAACATACCGAGCCATGCCCTCAACTCCGAGTAGCAATGAAGGTGCCAACAAAACAAAAGAAATGACATGCCACCAATGAGGAATTTTCTTGATGGCCGGCAACGCAACTGCAGCAACGACGACAAAAGTTGCGACATGCAAAACGATCGCTGGTCGTTCAAACGGGTGTGACAGGAAATCAACAATCGTCGTTTCTAGCCACGTATTCTTGGCATGAACAAATGCAAGTGCATCGCCGGTTTTGTTATGGCAATAAATCATCCAGATCGCGACAAATGCCAGTGATGGCGTCGCGACGATGACAGCGTTCTTCAAACTTCGTTGCACAAACCAAACTGCAGCGAGAAGCGCTGGCAAAATCAAGATGCCGTTTGGTCGGCTGGCACTCACCACTAAGAGCAACAGTCCGACGAATAACCATTGCCTATTCGTATTTTTGTTGTTGACTACTCGCCATTCAATACGATCAACAAGAACCAAAAGCCATATCAACGCCGCGACAAACATGCTGTCGCTATACGACAACACTTGGCCAACGGCGCCTGGCAAAAGTGCGAGAGTCCAAACTGCATATTTCGCTACGGTTTCGCCTTCGCGTCGTCGAACTAACTCATGCATTCCGATGAATGCAAAAAGAGCACATATCCACGAAACGAAAATCAACGATGGACCAACCGGCGCTCCAACTCGCGTGAACAAATCGGCCACAAAGGGGTAGAGCGGCGAAAAGGGCCAGGCCGTTCCGAAATTTGGCAACGCTCCATTTGGATAACCAATCGTCATGATGATGCGGTACCAGCCGCCATCCATATAGGTCAAACCAAAAGTGTTGAACCACTTTCCTTGCGCCGTTGGCCAGACCACAAGACCAATACATCCGATGACTCGCGAAACAATCCACGCCAAAATCGGTATTTGCCACAATCGAACAGCAGATTTGAGCCGGGGCAAAACGGGAGTCACTGAAGCGTCCACGATCCCCATAGGTTCTAGTGTAAGAGTTTTATGACGTGAAGGTAAGAGAACTTACGTTTCATTCGGAAAATGGTGATCACAGTTATGGACGCAGCCGAATATCGCCGTATGGCCGACGTTGAACTGACCCATTGGTGGTACCAAGCAACCCGCACATTGCTTCGCCAGTTCATTATTAGTGAATTACCAAAAGATGAACAATCTTCTTCTCGACGTTTCCTCGATGCCGGATGTGGCACCGGAGCAACTGGTGCCTGGCTAGCCGATTTCGGCTCTGTCATCGCCCTAGATACCGAGCGTGAGGCGCTGAATTTATACTGCCAAGCGCATCCCGAAGCGCAATTGATTCACGGAGATATTTCAGCAATTGATCTGCATGATGACTTCGTCGACACCGCACTCTGCGTCACAGTTTTGTACCACGGCGAAGTGTCCAGTCCTGCCGCCGCGGTCCGCGAAATGGCACGAGTCGTCAAGCCTGGTGGTCTCGTGTGTCTGATGGAGCCAGGGGTTCGTTCACTTCGTCGTAGCCATGATCGAGTCACCCATGCAGCTCGTCGATTCAGCCGTCGCGATCTTGAACAACTCGCGCAACAGGCCAACCTCGACATCGTTCGGTCAACTGGCGCGTATTCATTCCTCATTCCACCGGCATGGCTCAAATCAAAAATAGAAAAAAGAGAATCCACCAGCGACCTTGACAACAATGCTTCCGGACTGTTCGGGATTCTTGGATTCATTGCTCGGATCGAGCGACAACTATTACGCGTGGTCTCACTCCCCTTTGGTCTCAGCGTGATCGTGATCGCCCGCAAAAAACTTTGACACCAAATTCACTGCAGAAAATCACCTGATGCAATGCGTTCGAGCAGTACGGTAGACAACGCATGGGATTGTTCAAGCGCACGCCAAAGACCCCTCCCGTAGATCCGGCCGAAGTCGCCGAATTACGCGAACAACTCGCTCAATTGCGAGCAGAGTTGGCTGCGATTCATTCAGTTGACTCTGAGCAGTCGCGTCACCTTGAAGAGGTCGATGGAAAAATCATCAGTCTCAATGCTCGAATCACCCAAGTTGGATCCGAAGTGACGCATCAACTCGGTGAACTTTCAAGCGATATTGACTCTTTAGGCCAGCGTACCGATGCGGCCAATGTTGATCAGGTTCGACTCGCCAATGAACAAGCGCGTTACCAAATCGCTTTTCGCCAAGATTTGGCTGAAGTTGTTGAGTTGATCAACAAAAAGCGTTGATCAACTCAACATTAGGTACTTCAACTTAAGCGTTCAATTGGGCAAGTGCTTTGGCGATCAAAGCTTGTGCTTCATCAACTTTGCTCTGATACGTCCCCAAATCACCATCACGTAAAGCAACATCTGCTTCGTCGAATAGTTTCTGGGCGTCTTCAAGCAACACCACTGGATCAGTCGTTGCAGTATCGGTTCCTGTCGTGGTGCCCGGATCTGTACCGGTATCCGTACCAGTGTCGGTTCCAGTACCAGTATCGGTCCCGGTATTTGAACCAGAGTCGCCAACTACTTCACCAAGGTTGACTTTTGCTTTCGGGAAGAGGCGGTTGATGGCTTCAGTCAAGGTGTCACCAATAACCGCCTCGCCGTCGTACCAAGCCAGTACTCGTCGCACGAAAACTTGCTTAGAACCAGTTTCATCTGGTCGTACATAAAGCGGCTGAACCCAAATCAAACCTTTACCAACTGGGACAATTTGCAGTTGACCAAGAATAACTCGAGAGCCTTGTTGGTTGAGCAAAGTAATCACTGGTGAAATGCTCGGATTACTACTCAACTCAGCCGAGACAGTTGCTGGTCCAGCTGGCAACGTTCCGTCATACTTGTACACCTTCAGTTGCCCATATGTTTCGGGATCACTCGAAACCACCATGAACGCTCGTAGTTCTTTTCGCGTGTCGTCCGATGAGAAAGGAACAAATGGACGGATCAACGAAAAGGTTGGACCAACAGTTGAATCGACTGTGTCGGGCGAATGGAACAAGGTGTAGTACGGCTCAAAACGCGCCACGTTCGCATCGGCCACATTGCCAGTATCAGCTTGTGAAGTCGCACCTGTCGCAGCGGTGACATCACCGGCGGCCGTCACTGCAACTTCTGGCTGACGTTGAGCTGCCTGCGCAACACTCCACGCCGAGTCACGATTAAAGAACGCATCGGTATCAGTGAATTGATACCGACCATACAGGTTCGTTTGTACTCGGAAAAGATCTTCGGGGTACCTGAAGTGAGCACGTAACGTGGCTGGAACTTGATCGGCCGAGGTGAAAAGTCCGGGGAAAGCTTTTGACCACGCTCGCACGATTGGGTCAAGTGGATCAACAACGTACAAAACAACAGAGCCGTCATATGCATCAACAACGGCCTTCACACTGTTGCGTACGTAATTGAAATTATGTTTGAGACCTGAGCCCGCGGTGAGATTGTCGGTATTAGCTTCTTGTGCATAGGGGTATCGAGATGTAGTAGTAAATGCATCAATAACCCACAGAACTTTTCCACCATCAACGACAGGATAAGGATCGGCATCAAGGTGCAAGAACGGTGCAACTTTTGAAACTCGATCGCTGACATCACGAACATCAATCAAACGAGATTCTTTGGTAATCAAACTTGAGCCGAATAAGTTGAATTCACCAAAGTGAATTGCGTATGCAAGTTTCTTCGCAGCCGAATCAAGAACAATTCCACCTGTTCCCTCATAGGGGGTCGCCGAGGTATTAGGACATGCTTGTTCAACTTGCTTCGTATTGACAATTGCATATCCAGGCTGTTGTGTCCCCACATACAACTGCGGTTTTTCCGTAGCAATCTCTTCATAAATGGGACGACCATCAGCAGTAATTTGTGAGGCACTTGCCGCAACAACGCCGCAACCATGCGTGTAAATCAAATGCTTGGATACCCAAGTCTTATTGGGAATGCCGTCGGGATTGAGTTCACGGGCTGCAACCATGGTCTGTTGTGAACGCCCTGCGACGTCGTATCTATCGACATCAAGATCGTTAATCGAGTAGAACGCAAAGAGTCCTTGATCAAGCGAATAACGATCTTTCATTTCGGTGACATCAAGTAGTCGCGAGTCAGCCAATGGCGCAGAATCTTTGGCTACTTCAGCATCAGTCACTTTTCCAGAAGTCAAAGAAATCGTTTCAACTTTGTCAATTCCCATGGCAGCACGTGTTGCGGCGACATTTCGTCCGATATACGCATATTCGCGTGTTGTCACATTCGGCTGAACAACAAAGCGTTGAATCACTGCCGGATAAATAGTTCCCGCAACTACTGCAACAACCGCCCAAAGTGCCATTGACAAAAGTGGTAAGCGCCAGCCACCAAATCGAATACCTGCCAAAAAGAGAACCGCTACAAGCAAACTCACCAGGATCAATAAGTTGATGGCCGGAAGTTGAGCATTGACATCGGTGTATGTCGCTCCTTGAACAACTCCGCGACCAGAAACAGTCAGTTCAAAACGCTGCAACCAATAATCGGCAGCCTTGATGACAGCCATGATTGAGAAGAGAACACTGAGATGAATCCGCGCTCCTTTAGAGATTCGGTCGCCAGCAGTTTGCACACGAATAGAACCGTTCAAAAAATGCATCACAGCTGTAAGAATTGTGATCATCACAGCTGCAGCAAACGCCCAGTCAACCATAAACGTCAAAAACGGAAGCCTGAATACATAGAACCCAACATCAACTCCATATAACGGATCGTTGATGCCAAATGATTGCGAATTCTTAAACAGCAACCAGTCTTGCCACTGCGCCATAGCTGGCAAGCCAACCATCAGACCAAAAAGTACTGACAACACGATTCGTAATAAACGAGTGCGACGACCAACGATGAGTTTGAAGCGTTCAACAACTTCACGCTCGGGTCCACTTGAAAGTTCTTTAGGCGACAAACGCTCGGCCAGGGTCAAACTGATGAACGAAACAACGGCGAAAGCAACGCTAAAGATTGCACCAAGAAATACCTTCGACTTGATACCAGTCCAAAAGACACTGCCGCGATCGACAGACCGAAACCACAACAAGTCAACATAGAAATTGGCGAGAGTACGCGCCGACAAAAAGAGAACGAGAACAATTGCCGCAACGACAAAAAGTGCAATTCGCCCTTTTGACATCCAAGCAGGTCGATTGGGGTTTCTGGGGCGACGCGGGCTACGAGGTAGGTCCGAAGATGGTTTCACATATTGAGACTAGTTCTATTGCTGAACAAGCGCACAGCGGCAGCCCGCATGGGCTGGCGCGTGGGTGTGACCCGTGGGGAATGCTTCCCCTGCACCGAGAAATCCCGCAAGCGAGTTATCTTCAGCGTCAGCACAAGCCGGACCATTGGGGTCGACCTTCCAACAAATTTTTTCACCTGGCGTGAGCGCAGCGAAAGCACCTCGACCAAATGAAGTCTGGGCAATGTTGTCAACCTGAGTATCAACATGCGTATTTTTCCACTCGCGATATACCAATCGCACTAGTGAAGTGAGCTCGGCATTATCGCCCGAAGCTTGCGAAATACTTCGGCTCAAACGTTCACGTAAAGGTACAACCACAGTTGCAACGACGAACTCGTTGATCGCAGCCATTTGCGTGGCAACCATTTTTTGAATTTCTTTGTCTGATGCATTGCTCAATGACTTGGCACCAGCCAAGGCCGCAGCTTTCAAAGATGCCTCAAGTGCCTCAATCATGCGCGTCGAGTGATCTGACTTCGGCCCAACGATGGCATCAAGGGTTTTCACTGAGAGTTTTCCGCGCAAAATATCAAGAACTTCATTTTGCTCATCTGCGAGTACTCGCTTCAATCGGCGCGACATTGCAGCAATGACAGGAGCCAGAGCTTCATCACGAAGTTCAAAAGGTGTTGGAGCGGCGACTTCTTCAGTCACTGGCTCGGCTGCGAGTTCGACTTCTTTTTCGACGACCGACTCAACGACTTTGTCTGCGACTTTTTCAGCAGCCTTTTTCTTGGGCTCAGCCTTTTTGACTTGAGTTGTTGCAACTTCTTTGGCAACCGAATCGGCCCCTGAACGACGCAATTTGGCGAAAATATCGTCGGCTGGAGGAACAGCCACTTTTGCTTTAGTTTCAACGATCACAAGTGGCGGATCATTGACATCATCATCGTCATCTGAATCGTCATCATCGATATCAACGACTTGTACCTCTTGACGGGCGAAAAGCGGAACCACGTTTGACACCGGAGCTTCAACAACGAGCTCAACAACTGGAGCGATCGAAGTTTCAATCTCAACAACCGGAGCCTCAACGACTGCAGGTACTTCTTCAATAACCAACTTTTCAATGACAACTACGTCTTCGATCAATGCAGCGCGATCAATAACGATCTCTTCGGCCATCACCGCGACGTCTTCATCTTGGTCGTATGGAGCAAAGACTGGTGCAGAAGAAACCGCAGGTCGCATGGCCTCACGTGCTTCAATTTCATCGGCTTGAACAATGATCGGAATTGGCCCTGTTGTTGGCGCCAAGTTAACGAATTCACTTGGTTCTTCGGCGACGTCATCAAGTTCGCGTAGAACATCTTCGGTGGCAATACGTGCACGATCAAACACCTGCACGATGCGGTCACGGCCATGCATCAAATCTTCAATTTGTTCTCGAGCTAGTTCACGTCGACGTGCAACATCGGCAAGGACACGTTCGCGATACGCACGGGCTTCATTGACCATGTCGCGACCTTGTTGCTTCGCCATCAAGATTTCGGCTTCAGCATCAGATGTCGCATCCTGGCGGACTCGGGCTGCCTCAAGTTCAGCATCTTCACGAACGCGCGCTGCTTCATCAGTGGCTTCGCGGATGAGTCGCGTGGCAGTTTCTTCAGAACGAACCTTGATTTTGCCGGCGGCCTCACGAGCTGCTTGCACGATGCGAGCAGTCTCTTCGCCCAGAAGTTCAGTAATCGTTTCTTCGTTAAGTTCGATCTGTGGAGCGGGTCCGGCCTGTTGAGAGTTCAGCAGCTCGCGCTCAAGGAAAGTGATGCGTTCTTGTTGGCGTGAGATTTCAGCTGAAACCATCCGCAAGAAGTCGCGGACCTCGTTTTGGTCAAAACCACGACGAGAAGAAGGGAATGTTGCGCCGGCGACGGCGGTCGGCGACGAGGGGTCGGGTCGCGAAAAAGAGATAGCCATTCAGGAGAGAGTACGAAATATCTGTGGATAAAGGGTGGCAATCAGGGGTTTTACCCAAATTGCATGTCACTACACCCTTACTTGACAGGAGTGACGACCTTGTCTCCACCCAACCTGATGAGGGCCGCCAAGGCTTCATCAATTGTGGCTACCGGGATGATTGTGACGGCGTCGCCAACTGCCGCTTGGGCTGCCGCGATCTCATCGGGGCCCTGAGCGGTGGGGACCAAGAAGACCTTGGCCCCAGATTTTTTGACGGCGATCGACTTCTGCACCAAGGCACCAATGGCCCCAACCGTTCCATCATCTTGAATAGTGCCGGTCACCGCGACTCCTTGAGGCGGGACGAGTTCACCTTTCGTCAAATTGTCAATCAGCGCCAAGGTGAAGGACAATCCTGCCGAAGGCCCACCGATTTCGTCAGTATCAAAGTTGACCATGAACGGCAATTGAACGGTTCGGGTGTCTCGTGCGCTGAACCCAATCAAAGTTCGGCTGGGATCATCTGGACTTTGAATAAGCTCAACTTCAACACTTTTCAGGGTTCCTGGCCCGTCGTTCGTCAGCGGGATCACTCCAAGAGTCGCAATGTCCCCGGCTTTGGCCTTTTTCAGCACTTCAGACAACTTTGAGACAACTTTGACTTCAATAGGCCCGTCGCCAACATCAATCGACGTAATGACATCACCGACGGCAAGCACCTTGCATGATCGAAGCTTTGGGGCGTCCTCCGGGCAGACGGATACGTCAAAACCTGCCACTTGAGCAGGACCTTCTTGAAAAGTTGAATCAAATCCAAGGTATGACAAGGCCACATAGGCGGCGATTTCTTTGGCATTTGCCATCGCTCCAAGTTGAACCTCATGGCTCTGCGTTGGATTGCAGTCACCAAAACGTTGTTCACAGGTCAATACGTTCACAAAGGGGTCAACCCACCCCATGAAGGCCTGCAAAGGATTCAATTTCGTACCAAGTGCCGTGACAAAACGAACTCCACGTTCGGGTCGGTACACAACTACTTGAGCACCATCAATGCTGAGCCGTGAACCCACAAGGTCGGCTCGACCAGGCGCTGTTTCGTACCTCTGTAATGGCCAAACCATGGCAACAAGAATCGTCACAATGATCAAAAAGGCGATTGTCACCAATGGGATGGCGACAACTTGAGCGCGTAACGACGGCGCGACCACCTTCGGGGCGAGTACCTTTTCTGTCTGCGTGTCACTCACTGAAATCTCCACCCGCCTTGGCCTCATCGCTGGCTTAGCCATGTTGGCACTACTTGTCATCGGGTGGCGCAAGCCTGCCAGAAATTTGCCGACTTCGCCACGCACCGACGACGGAATAACCCAGCACTCACAACGTCTGCTTGATGAGTCGAACCCGCTCAACTCGCCTGCCCCCGAAATCTCCGAAACCGTGGCGCGAAAAGTCTTAGATGCGACTGGTCTCGGAACAATCGCACTGGTCGGTGGAATTGTGGCCGCCATCGTGATTGCCACCGCACTGTCGTTCATCGTTACGAATGTCATTTCACGACTGTGAGTGCATCCGACAGCCCAGAAATTGCCGAGCTTCGCCGCGCGATCGTGATCGCTGGACACACCGGCAACTCACAACTCATTCAACAATCGCTCGCTCATGAACATGGTTCAATTCGTGAGGCGGCATTAGGAGCACTCGCTCGAGTCGGCGAACTGACGAACGAAGTCCTTCAGACTTTTGTGAGTGACAGCGATTCTCAAGTTCGTGTTCGCGTCGCCGAACTCGCTGCCACGATCGACACTTTTGATTTGGTTCCATTACTGCACGATGCAAACTCACAAGTTGTTGAAATGGCGGCGTGGGCATGTGGTGAACATGAAAGTGCGCGTGGAGAAATCATGAACGAGTTAATTCAACTTGTTCTGCATCATGACGATGCATTGGTTCGCGAAGCAGCAGTCGCCGCGCTCGGAGCAATTGGTGATGAGTCTGGACTTCCTGCGATCTTGTCCGCCTGTCAGGACAAGCCAGCCATTCGCCGACGTGCCGTACTTGCGCTAGCACCGTTTGATTCACCCGAAGTCGAAAAGGCTCTCAAGAATGCACTCGAGGATCGCGACTGGCAAGTACGCCAAGCAGCCGAAGACTTATTGGGTTAGCCCAATTTTGATGGGCGCCTAAATGCCCTGCAGAATCAACAGGATCCCGAAGATCACAAAAAGTATTGAGGCACCGTAACGAATTGCTTTCTCAGGCAATCGTGAACCCAGGTGGTAGCCAACCAAAATAGCCAGTGCATCTGCGGACACCATTCCAAGCGTTGAACCAAGCCAAGTGCCAACAACACCTTCTTTAGTGGCCAAAGTAATTGTCGCCAACATTGTCTTGTCGCCGAGTTCGGCTAAGAAGAAAGCGATACTCGCAGCGACTACCGCGTTACGGGTGTTCTTTTGTGCGGCCTCAGCTTCTTCGTCGGTCAGTTCATCACCACGCAATGTCCAAGCAGCGAAAAACAAAAATGCAATGCCAGCGATAATTGCAATTGCGTGAGTTGGCAAGCGCGACCCAACAACAGCTCCCAATGCGACGCTCATTGCATGGGTGACCGCAGTGGCAATCGATATTCCAATAAGAACTGGCAAGGCCTTATAACGCGCCGCGAATGCCATGGCCATCAACTGGCTTTTATCACCAAGTTCGGCAACAAAAATAACACCGAAGCTTAGAAAAAAGGCTGACAACATATAAAGGACACTAACTCTGTGTCTCTAGAGCATCCCAAAATTCTTGTGGGATCACCTCAGCGGCATAAGAAAGATCGTCATTCATCTCATTTCTAGTTCGAGCGCCAATCACGATGGATGAAACACCCGCATGACGTAGTCCAAACTGCACTGCCGCATGAGCTAGTGACACTCCGTGAGATTGTGCAAGTCCGGCCATTGTTTGGGCTTTCTCAAGAATTTCGGGAGATGCATCAACGTAATCAAACGTTTTGTTCATTTCCGGATTAGCAAGAAGTCCGCTGTTAAAAATTCCGCCAAGTACAACACCGATGTTTTTCTCACGACAAAGTTGCAACAATTCAGTTCCTGAAGAGTTATCAAGAATTGTGTATCGCCCAGCCAACAACAAACAATCAAGATCAACTTCGTCAACAAAACGGGTGAGAGAATTTGTTTGGTTCATGCCACAGCCAACTGCTTTCACCACACCTTCATCTCGCAACTGAATGAGAGTGGGAAATGCTTCGTTAATGACCCAATCTTCGTAATCATCCGGGTCATGCACATGAACAACGTCTAAGTAATCAACGTTAAGTCGATTCAAGCTTTCATCTATTGAGGCAAGTATCGCATCACGGCTGTAGTCAAAGATGGGTTCGAGTTGCGGGACATTTTTGAAAATTGTTGGCGAGATTTGTTCTTTAGGCTCACGTAACAGTCGGCCAACTTTGCTCGCCAGCACGTATTGATCGCGCGGATATTTTGCTAACGCCTTTCCCAAGCGAATCTCTGACAAGCCGTGACCGTATAACGGAGCAGTATCAAAGAACCGGACTCCGCCTTCCCATGCGGCATCAACTGTGGATTGAACATCGTCATCAGAAACTTCCGTGAACAAGTTCCCGAACGGAGCGCATCCAAGCCCAATTCGCGTTACTGATGGCCCGCGATGACCAAGTTGCCGAGTCTCGATGATCACGAACTAGTCACGCCACTCAGCGCCGTTGGGATAGTTCAACATTTCAATTGACTCTTGTTTCATTTCAATCGAATAACCCGGCGCTTGTGGCAATAAGTAATGGCCGTTACGCATTTGAATCGGATTGACAAAATGCTCATGAAGATGCGACGCATATTCAGTTGTTCGATCTTCGAGTGAAGCACTCACACTCAAATAATCAATCACCGATATGTGCTGCACATATTCACACAAGCCAAGTCCGCCGGCGTGTGGACAGACCGGAACATTTCGCGCAGCAGCCAATAGAAGAACTGCAAGTACTTCATTAAGTCCACCTAGACGGCAGGCATCAATTTGGGCGTAATCAATTGCGTCAGCTTGCAGAAGTTGTTTGAAAATCAATCGATTAGCGGCGTGTTCGCCCGTTGCAACACCAATGGGCTTCACACCTCGCCTAATTGTGGCATGTCCCAAAATGTCGTCGGGGTGCGTTGGCTCTTCAATCCATCGCAGGCCGTATGGCTGCAATTGATTACTCCACTCAATGGCTTGGTTAACATCCCACACCTGGTTTGCGTCAGCCATCAGTTGGCGACTGTCACCGATTTCTTCACGCATCACTTCACA
Source organism: uncultured Actinomycetes bacterium (assembly GCA_903872155.1). Lineage (GTDB taxonomy): Bacteria > Actinomycetota > Acidimicrobiia > Acidimicrobiales > Ilumatobacteraceae > Casp-actino8. Next base: position 115,443 of record CAIQJP010000042.1, read on the forward strand.
TCGGCGCATATCCGATGCCACATCGATTCCGACCTTGGTCTTGAAGCTGTTCCAACCATCGGCAATTGCACCACGGCACAGATCGCGCACCTTGTCTTCGGGGTAACCAAGCCAACCAGCCGAAGTGATGTAAGCCGGATATCCATTTTCTTCAAGAAACGTTAAGCGCTGTTTCTGGCCAACTCGCGCCTTCGTCAACATGTCCAAGGCGCGTACTTCATCTACTTCATCGCGCAAATATCGAAAATCAATGCAGTCAACAAATTGGGCTGGTTCCATATCGGAGACCAATTTCCAAACGGGAACGCCACGTTCTTTGGCCCACAAATCCCACACCGCGTTCACGAGTGCAGCGGTCGCCAAATGGATCACTCCTTTATCTGGACCAAGCCAGCGGAGTTGCGAATGATTCGTGACCTGACGCCAAAACGCACCCATGTTGTCAACGATGTCCGACAGATTGCGACCGACGACCAAAGTCGATAACGCCTCGATCGCTGCGCAACAAAGCTCGTTGCCCTGGCCGATCGTAAATGTCATACCGTGTCCCTCAAGGCCCGAGTCAGTATGCAAAATCACATAGGCGGCCGAGTAGTCAGGGTCGGGGTGATTGGCATCAGAACCCGCCAATGTCCGTGATGTACGAGCTCGAAGGTCATGAGTTGAGGCTGACAAGATGCGGGTCATTACCGCCAACCATAACAATTGCCATCAATATGGACAATACTTAGATCACTCGCACGCTTCGGAGGCGACGACGGAGGCATCATGACGCAACGCATTGTTGTTATTACTGGTTCAGCAGGAGGTATCGGAACCGCTATCAATCAACGTTTTACGCAAGACCAAGACATTGTTGTCGGTCTCGATCTCGCCGACGGGTTTGATCTCTCTCAACCACAGCAATGTGACCAGGCGATTCAAAGAGTGATTGCTGAGCATGGTCGCATTGATGTGTTGTGCAATAACGCAGGCATCAGCAGTGTCGGTGACGTTGTCGATTCAACTCTCGACGACTGGCAACGCGTTTTTGCTGTCAACGTTTTCGGTATTGCCAATATGTCACGAGCGGTTCTCCCCCACATGCGTCAACAAGGTTCGGGGTTCATCGTCAATACCTGTTCGATCGCGGCAACTGTTGGCCTCGTTGAGCGGGCCGTGTACTCAGCTTCTAAAGGTGCCGTACTCTCACTCACCAAAGCAATGGCCGCCGACGAAATCGCACACAACATTCGCGTTAACTGTGTTTCTCCGGGCACGGTTGCTAGCCCTTGGGTCGAAAGACTCGTTGCGACGACGCCAGATCCGAGTCAAACAATGGAGTCACTACGTAAACGTCAACCGATGGGGCGCCTTGTTGAATGTGAAGAAGTTGCTGACGCAGTTTTCTATTTGGCTTCGCCTAGTACTTTCACAACAGGTATGGAACTTCTGATTGACGGCGGAATCTCCGGCGTGCGAATTGTTCAATAGGTAGCAAAATGGCATTGCGCATTGCACTTGTTGGTGGACCGATGTACGACCACCTCTATTCAATTTTTGATGAGTACGACGTTGAGGTGATCGTTCATGATGATCATCCGACTTTGAATCGCAAAATTGCAGAAATGCTGACTGCCGGTGAACGAATTGACCTTCTATCGACGCATTCGAAATATGCACCTTCACAGGCGAGTTGGCTACGACCACTTGATTCACTTGTTGAGACGTCAGCTATAGACGATCTTGCCCCACTTGCAGTTGATCTTTGCCGTTATCAAGGGCAACTACTCACAATTCCACGACTCATTGATGTACGCATTATGTGGCTTCGTTCAGACCGCGTCGCATTGGCACCAACTACTTGGGATGACCTCATTAACAGTCCAGTGAAGTTCGGTTTTCCTGGAAAAGAATCAGGACTCTTCGGAACCTTCTATGAAATGGTCGTTGGCGCAGGCGGCCGAATTTTTGATGATGATGAACAACCTTGTTTCAACTCAAACGAATCAATTCAAGCCATAGAGACTTTGATTGCCCTCGCCCAAAAAACGGATTCTGATTTACCAACTTGGCACTACGACCAAGTTGACGCAGCCCTCCTCAGTGGAACAACTGATGCTTCGGGTGCTTGGCCAGGGGCGTGGGGTTCAATCCATGCATCTGAGTTCGCCGAAGTTCTACGTCCTCATCGCTATCCATCGGGTGCCAAGCGTTGGGTAAGTTACGCCGGTTGTCACGCATGGGGCATACCAACGACCTGTAGCGATATTGACGGCACAACTGCCCTGCTGCATCGTTTGATGTCGGCCGAAGTTCATGGCCTTGACGCGAGTGGTGGGAACATGTGCGCACATGTTGAAGCGCTATCACAAGTAGTTCCAGTCAACGACATTGACCAACAACGTTTAACCATCACTCGTGAAACAATCAATCAAGCGATGATTACGTATCCATCGCACATTCGCTTCCCCGAAGTTGAAGATGCTGGGTGGATGTTGATGAACGAAACTCTCCGAGGCCTGCGATCACCGCAGGATGCGGTTCAGACTTTGCAGATAGTTGCTGAGAAAGTTTTTGCCACCGATAGAAGCTGAATCACGATGGGCAACATGCGTTGCCACCAGATTCGCTCTTGCGACCAAGTGGAAGATTGACGAACTGCTCAACATCGGAGTGCTTCACGTAGAACTCCCACTTATGTCCATCAACTCCGTCAACCCACGTTTCGGTTTTTTCGGCAAAACAACATTGGGTGTCATCAATACCGGTTGTCTCTAGCCAGCATCTCGCAAACGCTTGTCTGCTTCGACCACTTCTTCGGCTGTATCGGTTTCAACCCCAAGATGGTTGATCGTGCCATGGTCACCGCCCTTTTCGAAGATGACGAACTTCAGTGGCGGATCAACAATCGCCCAATTCGCATATCCGGGCTTCACCTTCAGCGGCTCGGTATTAAACAACTTTGTGTAGAAGGCAATGGCTTCATCAAGATTGTCAACATTGAGAGCAAGTTGTAAACGCATACCTATTTCATAGCACTTACAAACGAGATGGCATACTGCCTTATGTCCTTTCTTCAGTCTGATGCCGAAGTTGTTTTGGCCTACCTTGAATTTCGTCATCGAGTGGTGAGTCTCATTCGGGAAATTCCTGAATCTCAGGCAACGTTGTCGGTGCCACTTTGCCCAGTTTGGGAAGTCAGCAGTGTCATTTCACATATGGTTGGCGTTCCCGAAGACATCTTGGCGGGTCGCATGGAAGGCGTCACCACTGATGCCTGGACTCAGGCCCAAGTTGACCGCCATGAAGGCGAATCGCTTTCCCAGTTGGCCGACGCGCTTCTCGCTACGTCGGTTGAATTCGATGTCGTATTGCCGCACATCCCAAGTCCTACTAATTCGCAAATGGTGATGGACGCAGTCACCCACGAACACGACTTGCGCCATGCGATTGGACGAGCCGGTGCTCAAGATTCTTTGGCAGTCAATGTTGCCCTCGGCTGGCTTCTGAACATGGTCGAAGGAAAGGCACCTGGTCTGGCTCAAGAACTCCTCGATTCGGGGGTCTCGCATTATGAACTCATGCGCAGTCTGACTGGCCGAAGGTCTGTCGATCAAATGAAACAAATTGGTGTCGATGGTGAACAAATCAAGTTGCTTCTGCAAGGGACTCCCTTGCGTGTACCAATGACTGCAATTGAATTCTAAACTAAGAAGGACTCAAATTCTGATGGGGGATTTATGACAGACAGAGCTACGTTTACTCGTTTTGAAGATTCGACCAAAGTCGAGTGGGACAACATCATGCAATGTATGAAGCACACCCAGTCCCTTGTGCCCGACCGCATACTTGAACAATTACGTCATCTCGAAAGTGATCACGGCGGATTTCCGGTGTCACGTCTTGAACATTCATTACAGACTGCAACCCGTGCCCTGCGCGGTGGAGAAAATGACGAGTACGTTGCATGCGCCCTCATCCACGACATCGGCGACACTCTGTCGCCATACAACCACCCGGCGATCGCCTCAGCAATCGTAAAGCCATTTGTCAGCGAAGCAAATCACTGGATGGTTGAACACCACGGCATTTTCCAGGGCTATTACTTCTGGCATCACATTGGCCTTGATCGCAACACCCGTGACGCGTTCCGCGACAATCCGTATTACGAATACACCGAAGAATTTTGTGCCAAGTACGACCAGGTGGCCTTTGACCCCGAATACAAGAGCGAATCACTTGAATATTTCGAGCCTTTGATCAGGTCGGTTTTCTCAGGCCAGTAGTCCAAATGGAGAATTAGTCAATTATTGACTAATTCTTCAATCCAAAGATATCTTGGGGCTATGTTCGCTCGACGTGCCTTCAGTGTCGCTCCCTTCATCGTTGCCCTGGCGCCGCTCATCTTTACAACGGCGTGTTCTTCATCATCGGATTCGCAAGAACCGACGACAATCGAGGTGTACGCGGCATCTTCGCTTGCCACACCTTTTGCCGACGCCGGTCGTGCCTACGAAAAAGCCCATCCAGGTGTGAAGGTTGAATTCAACCTTGGAGCTTCGTCAGACTTGGCACGGTTCGTACAAGAAGGGGCACCTGCGGATGTTTTTGCATCTGCCGACGTTGCGAACATGGACAAAGTTGAGTCGCAAGATCTGCTCGACTCGCAGTCAGTCATTTTTGCAACAAACAATCTTGAGATCATTGTTGAAAAGGACAACCCTCTCAACATCTCTTCTTTGCAAGATCTCACCGATCCAGATCTAATTTTTGTTACAACAAGTCCCGATGTTCCCATCGGCAAATACACCGCTGAGGTACTCAAAAACGCTGGAGTCTCTATTACGCCCGATTCTTTTGAAAGCAACGTCAAAGGAATCATGCTCAAGGTGGCAAGTGGTGAAGCAGATGCTGGAATCGTTTACCACTCCGAAGTTGTTGCATCAGATGGTCAAGTTGAAGGTGTGCAAATTCCCACAGAGTTCAACATCTTGGCCAAGTATCCGATTGGCATCATCAAAAGCTCCGCAAATAAGCCGCAGGCTCAAGGGTTTGTCGACTTCTTGTTATCCCCCGAAGGACAGGCACTCCTCACTCAATACGGTTTTGGAGTTCCATGAATCGTTCACGTCGCCATCGGCAAAGACTTCCGTGGCAAATCGTATTGATCGCTGCTGTCGCTGCTGCCTTCTTTCTTGCACCTTTTGTCGGGTTGATGTGGCGTACACCGTGGAGCAAATTCACAGACATCGTGACACGTCGCGAGATTCGCGATGCATTGTGGTTATCGATTGAAACTTCACTCATCACCTCAGTCATTTGTTGTATTTTCGGCGTTCCACTTGCTTGGCTTTTAGCGCGCGTTGAATTCCCTGGTCGTCGATTCATTCGAGCACTCACAACGCTCTCGATGGTCCTCCCTCCCGTTGTCGGCGGAATCGCTCTCTTGTTTACGTTCGGACGCCGAGGTCTTATCGGCCAATATCTCGATCAGTGGTTTGGAATTCGCTTACCTTTTACAATGACTGCCGTCGTCATGGCACAATGTTTTGTGGCGATGCCCTTTTTGGTGCTGACTGTTGAGGCAGCGTTACGCCAACTTGATTTGCGTTATGAGGGAGTTGCTCGAACTCTTGGCGGAAGTCGTTGGTATGTATTCCGTCGAGTCACACTGCCAAGTATCAGACCAAGTCTCTTTGCTGGATTCGTTCTCGCGTGGGCTCGTGCACTCGGAGAATTCGGTGCCACCATTACGTTTGCCGGAAATCTGCCGGGCACAACGCAAACCATGCCACTTGCGACGTACGCCGCTCTTGACTCAAACCCGGAATCGGCATTGATTCTCTCGCTCGTGATGATCGCAATCGCATTTACTATTTTGATCGTGCTCAGAGATCGCTGGCTCGGCCGATCCGATCAAGGCCTTCCACTATGACTCTTGATTCGCGCTTCACACTTACTCGAGGCTCTTTTGAACTCAACGTTGATCTCTCATTCAATGAGGGTGAAGTTGTGGCAATCATGGGCCCAAATGGTTCGGGTAAATCAACTTTCCTTCATGCCATCGCTGGCTTGCTTCCTGCTACATCTGGAACATTGTTACTTGACGGCGAAAAATTGGACGATGCATCAACCGATATTTTCGTTGATCCGACACAACGCACTGTTGGACTCGTTTTCCAAGGCGGACTGCTTTTTGAAACGATGAGCGTTTTAGACAACATCATTTTTGGACTTCGCGCCCGCAAAATCAAACGAGCCGATGCAGTCACCCAAGCAGAACCATTGATCAGCCAACTGGGACTTACTGATCTTCTTGATCGCCAACCGCGCGAACTCAGTGGTGGCCAATCTCAACGAGTCGCGATTGCGCGAGCTTTAGTCACCCAACCCAAAGTGCTCCTGCTCGATGAACCGATGTCGGGGCTCGACACTGCAACTCGTCAACTCATTCGTGAAGAATTCTGTGAAGTTCTTGCTGGCTTCGCCGGATATCGAATTCTTGTGACTCACGATTTAGAAGATGCGCTTGCGATGGCTGATCGAATCATTGAGCTTGATCACGGCAAAGTTGTTTGGGACGGGACTATTTCTGAGTATCGAGCAAAGTTATGAGTCGCCAGGCTCGCGAGTCACACGATCTTCTTCTTGGCGAATGGGCCTGCCTTGGCTTGTTGTATAAAAAGCCATCGCATGGTTTTGCCATCGCAGCGCGCCTCAAACCCGGTTCCGATATCGGTCGTATTTGGTCATTGACTCGCCCACTGACCTACCGCGCTCTTGAACAACTGCAGATTCATGGGTATGTCGAAGAATCGGGCGAAGAAGCAGGTCTGGCTGGCGGCAATCGAACTCTTCTGACGATCACAAAGCCCGGTCGTGCAATTTTTCGTACTTGGATCAACACGCCTGTTGTTCATTTACGAGATATGCGAAGTGAATTGCTACTCAAACTGGTGTTAGCCGACGAATGCGGAATTGACATCTCAGACATGTTGAAGACTCAACGAAGAAATATCAAAACATTGCAACGAAACATTGCAAGCAGTCTTGACGGAAACGACAAAAATGACACCGTGCATAAATGGCGTGGCGAAATCGCCGAAGCAACACTGCGCTTTATTGACTCATTGAAATAATCAGCCTCTATAAGGACGAATGCCGCCAACCGGAACAGTTCCGAGTCGTCCCTGTTGATAATCATCAAACGCTTGACGAATTTCATTTTCGGTATTCATCACAAACGGACCATAAGCTACGACTGGTTCACCAATCGGTTGTCCACCAAGTAACAAAACTTCGAGTGATGAATCGTCATCTGCTTGCAAAGAAATTGAGTCGCCACTTCCATAGACGGCCAACTGACCCAAACGAAGCGGTCGACGTTCATCACTGACTGAACCCGAACCGGCAAGCACATACGCCAGTGCATTGAATGCAGGGTTCCAGGGCAGTTCTACTCGCGCTCCAGGAGCCAGCGTCACATGTGAAACAACAATCGGTGTATGGGTCGAACCTGGTCCATGAAATTCACCTAAATCGCCAGCAATCAAACGAATGAGTGCCCCACCATCGGGCGATGACAACAAAGTCACAAGATCGGCTTCAAGATTTTGATACGCCGGCGAAATCATTTTTTTATGGCTCGGAAGGTTCACCCATAACTGAACGCCATGAAAGAGTCCACCAGCAATGACCAATTTTTCTGGTGGAGTTTCAATGTGCAAAATTCCAGCGCCAGCAGTCATCCACTGAGTAGCACCATCGGCAATAACTCCACCGCCGCCATGTGAATCTTGATGAACGAATATGCCATCCATGATGTATGTGACGGTTTCAAACCCACGATGCGGATGCCAATCGGTTCCGCGTGGTTCGTATGGTGCGTAATTCACTTCGCCCATCTGGTCCATATGAATAAACGGATCAAGAATCTCACGACTCACACCTGCGAATGCCCGACGCACCGGAAAACCTTCGCCTTCATGACCACTCGGAGCTGTCGTCACTGAAATGACTGGGCGAGAATGTCCACCAATAGGAGCGGAAATACGAGGGAGAGTCAAAGTGTCGGCGGTAATTGCGGGCATGCCACATTCAACACTTTCTGCCTGAGCAAAATTTCAATAATTGTAAAATTCTTTGGTCTCTCGTCACCCAATTAGGGACCAAAGTCAATCCAACTCGCGTAACGATTCACGTAACTTCGCTGCATGTCATCTCTCTATCCAATTGGCAATCGACTCAACGGCAAAGTCGCTCTGATTTCAGGAGGATCCCGCGGTCTTGGCGAGAGCCACGCGCGAGCCATGATTGCTCAGGGTGCCAAAGTTGTGATCGCCGACATTCTTGATGATGTTGGCCAAGCTCTGGTCGCCGAACTTGGGGACGCCACTCGCTACATCCATCTCGATGTCACCAAACGTGATGAATGGGCGCGAGCAGTCGCATTTACTCTCAAAGAATTTGGTGGGCTTAATGTCTTAATCAACAACGCTGGTATTGCTCACTTCTCGGCCATTGGTGAGTACAAACCCGAACAATGGGACACGATGATTGCCATCAACCTGACTGGAGTTTTTAATGGCGTTGATGCGTCTCTAGAGGCACTCAAGAAAAGTGCTCCTAGCTCAATTATCAATGTGTCATCCATTGCGGGACTTCGTGGTTACAGCGGATTGGTCGGTTACAACGCTGCCAAGTTTGGGGTCACCGGACTCACCAAATCAGTGGCACTCGATGTTGCTCAATTCGGAGTTCGTTGCAATTCAATTCACCCCGGAGTTATTGACACCCCGATGACCTCAAATGTTGCCACTCGTCGAAAGCATGTTGCCATGGAACGAACTGGCCGCCCTGAAGAACTTTCAAGTTTGGTTGTCTACCTGGCGAGCGATGAAGCAAGTTTTTGTACCGGATCAGAATTCATCTGTGACGGTGGTGAGTCTGCTGGTCTCGCCCCTAACGCTTTCATAGGGTGAAGTCGTCACTCAAATTCCATCGGTTCGGTAGCAAAACCCGCCTGATCACAAAACGATGTGAAATCCGCTTGCTTGTGCAGCCGCGCATAGGGACTCATCAGAACTAGCGAAAACATCAGCCTTCATAAATATGGCTGAGGCCAGATGAATCGAGTCATAGCCGCGGAGGGAAAACTCTTCAGCTAACTCGGCTGCCATCTTGACAAGTTTTGAAGTTACCTCAACGACATACAGTTGAGAATGAAGGCCTTCAAGTATTGATTTTGCTTTCACCAAGTTTGAATCATTAATCTGCCCGCGCCTTTTGGCAGCAGCTAATGCAGCCCTTGATTCAACGTACAACACCATCGACGAACCTAAGGTTGACGAGACGTTCCAGATTTCTTCAGCTTGTTCAGAACCAATTTCATCAATGAACAACTTGACAAATAGTGAAGTATCAAAATACGTGATCATCGACGTTCTGCAATGACCAATTCGCTGACACTGCCTTTGGATTGAATTCTTCGCTTTGGCAGTTCGCGAACTCGACTTTTTGGAGCCTGAATGATCCCAGCTGCGACGAGGTCACTCATTTTGTCATCGACCTTGTCAACCGAAATCAAGTGAGCGACAGGCCGACCGTGATCGGTGACCACTATCAAGTCTCCTAGTTTGACTCGCTCCAAGTACCGGCTCAGATTATTTTTGAGGTCTCGAACCCCTACTTCAATTGTGGCTACATTCATTAGATCATTGTAGCCACAATTTTTCAACGCGTCAAACGTTCGGCGTAAGTACTAAGCCAGCAAGGTCGCCCTGCTGACGCCAATTTTCGACATACTCAGCAAATCCCAAGACACTGGTCATCCAGGCAATGGCTCGAGCCGAGCGCATGTCTCCGCCACCTTCGCTATTGAGGTAACCGGGTGTGCAAGTCGCGTTGTAACGAGCGATTCCCCACAGTTGCGCAAACAAAGTTTCAAACCAATTCTCTTGTGCCGCAGTTTCGGGTTCGATCGTTGCGTAATTCCCCTTCACGCATTGCTCAATCAAGAACGCGACATGTTGCGCTGCTTCGGTAATTGAGTGGACGAAGTTAGTCGCTTGTGCTCCCTGAACTGTTGAGATCATAAACATGTTCGGGAAACCGTTTGACAGCACACCATGCAAAGTGGCCGGGCCTTCTGCCCAAGCCTCACTTAACGAAATGCCGTCGCGCCCTTTTGGATCAAAACCCAAACGATGTGTATAGCCCGTTGTCACTTCAAAACCTGAAGCAAAGATCAATAAGTCAACGGGATACTCAACTCCATTAACGATGACCCCGCGTTCATTGATTTCGTTGACACCCTTTCCATCAGTATCAACGAGATGAACATTCGGACGATTGAAGGCTGGCAAGTATTCATCGTGGAAACAGGGACGCTTGCAACTTTGCGAATACCACGGCATCATCAGTTCGGCTGTTGCCGGATCTTCGATCACATCAGCGATTCGCTGACGAACGCGTTCCATGTTTTCGAAGTCAATTCGCTCTAACTCAAGCGCCTCGTCATCATTCTCGGGCAACTTACGAGTATCAACCCAGTTCATCTTGGTCCACTCATCGTCAATCATGTCGACAGCAGGCTGTGCACCCGTCACTGCTTGAGTGAAGTTTCGAGTTCGTTCGGCCTGCCAACCTGGCTTCAGCGACTTGAACCATTCTGGATCGGTCGGTTTGTTGTTGCGAACACCCACACATGCAGCGGTGCGCTGGAAGACAAAAAGTTCTTTCGCAGCTTCAGCCAATTTGGGAACAACTTGAACAGCCGTGGCACCCGTCCCAATAATGCCGACGCGCTTGTCAGCAAGTTTTTCCATCAACGTCTGCGAACTTCCACCGGTGTAGCTGTAATCCCAGCGACTGGTGTGGAAGGCACGACCGGCATAGGTTTCAATGCCGGGGATGCCAGGCAACTTCGCTTTATGAAGCACTCCACCGGCAATCACGATGAACTTCGCCGAGAGTACGTCGCTACGCGAGGTCATGACATTCCAACGCTTCGTTGATTCATCCCAGCGCATGTCTTCAACTTCGGTCTGGAAGAGTGCGCCGCGATACAAGTCGAATGTACGACCAAGCAATTGACAGTAAGCAAAAATCTCAGGGGCTTTCGCATACTTTTCGGTGGGCATGTAACCCGTGTCTTCAAGTAGCGGCAGATACACATACGACTCAACGTCACAAGCGGCATTGGGATAACGATTCCAGTACCAGGTACCACCAAAGTCGCCAGCTTTTTCGATGATTCGGAAATTGGTAATTCCGGCCTTTGTCAAATTGGCTGCTTCAATCATTCCACCGAAGCCACCACCAACAATGACGACATCAACTTCTTCGACAATGGCATCGCGTGTAAAGCCAGGCTCAACATACGGGTCACGGTCGAACTCTTCGTAGTCGCCTTTAAGTTCTTTGTACTGACGGATGCCGTCAGCGCGGAGACGCTTTTCGCGTTCAATGCGATATTTCTCGCGAGCTTCTTCCAACGAAAGTTTCTTGTCGTTGTTATTCCCCATAGCTGGCATTCCCCATCTCGAATTACTGCGTATCTATCCTCGCAAGAGTAGAGAGAAATTACCAACTCACATCAGAGAATTTGGTCCCAACTCGACCCTATTCACAGGGCCGATTCTTGGTTTCGACACCCAAAAGTCGGCCAAGTTTGCGATAACTCGAGCGAAAAGCCTCGTGAACTTCAGGGTTCGTGGCAAGTTCGGCCGGAAGACCCTCTTGGTCAATCGAGATCAACGTGCCGCCTGAATCGGGCAAGAACCGCTGAGTGGATTTGAAACCGATACTTGGTTCTTCACCAACCAACAAATGGGGTTCTTCTACGGCCGTCAAAATTCCTTTGTTTTCATTCACCGCTCCGGTTTCATCAAAAACCATGTCACATTCGAAACGCCCACCAACGCGAACGTCAAGCACGACTGACTCAATAGGTATTGATAAACCCTCTGGGGCGAAGAACTGACAAAACTTCTCTGGAGTTGTGTAGGCATCCCACACATTTTGAGGACTGCACGCGATCCAATGACGAATTTTTAAAACGGACATGGCACCAAATTATCTGCCACTTGATTTCACTGCGCGTTGAGCTACCTCACCAAGCAAGGCAATTCGTTCAGTCTTGTGACCATTCGCTGGCAAATTAATAGAAAGTCCGTCAATGCCCGTATTGAGTGCGGCAAGCAGTTTCTCCCCGACCGTGTCAGGGTCGCCGTAAATTAAGACGGCCTTCATCATTTCAACTAACTCATTGCTCCAGCCCTTCGCCTGCGCAATTTCAACGAGGTCTTGATGGGCTTCTTCCATCGTTGGAGCAACGCAAACCATCTGCAACTTTGAAACCTTGATGTCTGAACGGTTTCGGCCAAGTCGAGCACAATGTTCGTCAAGCACTTCAAGTTTGCGAGCAATATCTTCGATGGGTCCGCCCGCCAAATCTGACTCATCTGCATATTGCGCGACCATGCGCAAAGTCTTCTTTTCACCGTTGCCACCGATCATGATCGGAATTCGCGACACTGGAGCCGGGAAGTTCATTGCGTCAACAACTTGATAGTGCTTCCCTTGAAGATTCGCCTTGTCGCCACGAAGCATCGGAATAATGATTTGCAATGCCTCTTCTAACTTTTCAAAACGATCGGTGAATGTTCCAAATTCAAATCCGAGCGAGTTGTGCTCTAGTTCAAACCAACCTGCACCGATTCCAAGCTTGGCCCGACCGTTGGAAACGATGTCAAGAGCGGTGATGATCTTGGCCAACAACGTTGGATTGCGATAAGTGTTGCCCGTTACAAGTGAAGACAACTGGATACGACTGGTGTGTTGGGCAATCGCCGAGAGCAAGGTGTAGCACTCAAACATCGGTTCTTCGGGCGCTCCGAGACCAGGCAGTTGATAGAAGTGGTCCATGACGTAGACCGTGTCAAAGCCAGCATCTTCGGCCGCCTTGGCTTGTGCGATCACATTTTGAAAAATCTGATGACTATTCGCACCAGGGATCGTGAAGTTTGGAATTTGATAACCCAATATCGCCATGTTGGCCTCCTGTAAATAGTTCAGGCTTCAACTTACACGGCAACCTATTAGCCAAGAGTTTTGTACAACAAGGAATTAGAAACCGTGTTACACAGTGCAGTCATACAGCGAGTCAGAAATTTCGGAGACAACGGTACACGTCTCTTCAATGTGCGCGATGAGGCCGCTGCCTCCACCCGGACCAGCACCGTTTTGCAAAAGTGCGTAGCGAACCTCGCCTGCAGCAACCAATTTGTCCCATGCGGCATCATCAAGAATGACATCACCGCCAGAGAAACCTCCTAAGGCCATCACTGCTTCTCCGGTGTCGATAATGATTTGTCCTGCTGTCATTGCAGAAGGAGTCGCAACCAACCATTTTTCGTTTTCTCGGTGCGCAACGAGGTACTTCGTCACTGCTGAATCGTCATTGGAGAAATTCGTCCTACCCATTAATCGAGCACCTCCAAACGACGTTGTAACCGGCGACGCATATGGCAAATTCGCGTTGAGTCCTGCCTTCAGCGATCCCATCGTCCAAACAGCAGGTACTAACAATGTTGCAAGAACGAGGCCTGCAATGCGCGGACCTAACTTCCAGCGACCTAATACGCCGACGACTAAAAGCAAGGCACCCAGTATCGCTACAGCGATCGAACACTGAGTCGCAATGTCCCATGAAATTCGACGGGCAATGACAGCAGTCGTTGCGCCACTTGCCGCAATCCCTCCACCGAGGACCGCAAGAGTCCAACGACTGTTCCACAAATCGCGCACGACCCCCGTTCCAGCACCGATCAGAATTGCAAGTGGGGGGACAATGCTTGCAACGTAGTAAGGGTGGACGATTCCTTTCGTCATGCTAAAAATCACTGCACCACTTAAGAACCAGACTGTTGCAGCCAAGACCAGCGGATCGCCAAAAATTCGACGTCTGCGAACCCAGAGTGCTGCCAGCAGACCCAGAATACCGGGGACAACCAACCAGCCGATTTGAGTTCCAAGATCTGCATTGAGAAGTCGCAAAATTCCAGGAGAACCACCTGAGAAGCCAGTCATTCCATTCGCGATACCAAGCATTCCTCCGCCACGGTCGATCGGTACTGCAATGTTTTCAGTTTGCGACATATCGCCGTACCCATCAACGCGCGATGGCAGTTCACCTCCACTGCCATCTGGCAATTCACCTGCGAAACCGGGCGGCATTTCGCCTTCAAAACCCATCGGCGGGAATTGCATCTCTTCACCTGGTACGAAACCTGCGGGTGGTTGTCCGTAAATACTGAAATCCTCGGGCATTGCGCCTTGACGATCAGAACTTCCACCATCACCCGTTGGTGGACCTTCAAAAGAACCTCCATCAGGAGCGGAGCCACTCGGCCCACCAAGCACACCCATATCTCCTTCAACTTGATTAACGCCGTTGCGTTCGAATGCAAGCTGATATGCGCTATTCGTGGCGCTTGAACCGACATATGGTCGTTGATCTTTCGGGGTGAGATCAACGAATGTGAACCAAGCAAGAGCACTCACAGTTGCAATTGCTAGTCCTCCGACCAGCATGATTGAACGCTTTTTCCAAGTCAACTTTGATGCCAACCCGAAGGCCACGGCGACTGCGACAAGCACCGGAGTGGCCGCCAACATTTTCGTTGTAAATGCCGCTCCAAAAAGAAGACCAGTGGCAACCCACCATTTCCATTTTCCTGATTCAGTCGCTCGAACTCCGGCGAATACAACCGCCGTCATGAAAAAAATCAAGATGGCATCAGTGTTATTGGAATGATTCACCATGACAGAAATCGGTGAAATCGCAAGTGCGAGTGCCCCAATCGTTGCACCAATCCTGCCCCATCTCGGAGCAATTAATACATAAACAAGAATGACAGCGCCAACTCCAGCCAACACTTGTGGAATGAGCAGAGTGAGTGAATGGAACCCAAAGACACGAACCGCAAGAGCTTGAATCCACATTGACATCGGTGGTTTATCAACCGTGACAAACCCGCGAGTATCTAAAGCGCCAAACCAAAAGGCGTGCCAACTTTCGCTCATGCTGCGAACTGCCGCCGAATAATACGTGTTACCCCAACCCACTGTTCCCAATGCCCACGAAGACAAGATCGCGGAGACTGCAATCACTACACCCAAAGACCAATGCCGACGAATAGCGACAATCCACTGAGCTCTTATTTTCTGCATTCCGTCAGTAGATCAACTCTGAGTAAGAAGAAGGTAAGCGCTTAGTTGCAACATCTGGGGTAGGTTCAACTGCCTAGTTCGTACCGATACAAGTTTGACTCACGAAGTTTGAAACCCATGCGCTGGTACAAACGGTTAGCGGCCTCGCGTGATGGGCGCGAAGTCAGATCAACCGTGATGGCACCGTTGGATTTTGCAAAATCAAGCGCGGCACGATTCAGGGACTCTCCAGCACCATGCCCACGCGCCGAATCATCAACAACGACATCTTCTATCCATGCACGTACACCAGTGGGGAT
Organism: uncultured Actinomycetes bacterium; assembly: GCA_903872155.1. Taxonomy (GTDB): domain Bacteria; phylum Actinomycetota; class Acidimicrobiia; order Acidimicrobiales; family Ilumatobacteraceae; genus Casp-actino8. The sequence continues at coordinate 130,958 of CAIQJP010000042.1, forward strand.
GCGGAACATCGCAAGAGTCAACGAACCGACGATGCGTCCGTCAAGTTTCGCTAGGAACAGCGTCGACGCTTCGGACTTCACTAACGCTTCTAATTCTGAGCGACTCGGAGGTGGGTTTGACTTTGACAATTGTGGGATCAACATCTCAAATGCCTGCACGACATCATCATTGATCACTTCACATATTTCGATCTGAACGCTCACGGTAATGAGTCTAGGTTGATCTCGTTCTACGGTAAGCCCATGGATTCACGCGAACTCTCAGCAAAAGCCCGCGCACTTGGCGGGGCACTCGAACCCGTCATCGGACAGGTCTACTTTTCGCCCGAATGTCATGCCAACTACGTGGCCCTCGGTTTCCAACCAAGTCCTGGCGACATGAATGGTGTTGCGCTCCCCGAAAGTGTTGCCTACTTCACGAGTCGTGGTTCATTGATGGGCCAGGTTTCGGGTGAAGTTGTCGCAGCAGCATTCGCAGTTTTCAATCCACTCGTTGTCGTCCCGGCAGTCACTGCTGGTTGGCAGATCACTGATGCCACAACCATTTGTGCAGCTCGCCGCAATGGAGCAATCGGGCAACTTGAACGAATTCTTGGTGCAAAACCTGGTGGAGTCAACAAGGCTCGTCAAATTCTTGAACGTGCAGTCTCAGTGCTTCATCCCGAAGGACGACCACTATTTGCTGGCACATTGCACCAATCAATTCCTGAAACCGATCTCGGCGCAGTGTGGCATTTCGGTGACATGTTGCGTGAATATCGCGGTGACTCACATACTGCAGCCTGGATCTCCGCTGGTCTTGATGCAACCGAAATCGGATTGCTTACCGAACTGTTTTGGGGACTCCCCCTCAAGTCATACAGTCGCACGAGAGCATGGAGCGAAGACGATTACGCAGCAGCCATTGAACGACTTGAGTCGCGTGACCTCATCACCGATGGTGCTTTCACCGACAAAGGACGACAGCTACGCGAGCAAGTTGAAGTCAATACCGATGAACAGATGCGCACCGTCATCTCAAAAATCGGTGCAGATTTTGACCTACTGATTGCCACGCTGTCACCTTGGTCAGAATTTGTTCGAAACTTCAAGGGCTACCCCAGTTCAGGACCTCATGAACTTGCTGAAGCCGCAAGCCGTCGTTAGGCATTCAGAACAGTAAGAATGTTGCAATGACCGATATCGCAATCATCAATGGGACCGTGCTGCCGATGGCCGGCCGGCCAGTCATCAATAATGGCGTCGTTACGATTACAGGCAATTCGATCAGCGCAGTCGGCACCGCGACTGACATCGACGTCTCTTCTGCCAAGAAAGTGATTGATGCCCGCAACTGCGCAGTCATGCCAGGGTTTTGCAACAGCCACACCCACATCGCCTCAAACTTGTTGCTCCGCGGGCTCCTTGAAGATGTGTTGCTCTTTGAGTGGTTACAAACCATGTGGAAGCTCAAGCAGAACTTTGACGAAGAAACGCTCTATTGGGCAAGTATGTGCGGTCTTGTTGAAATGGCTCGCTCAGGAATCACCTCGTTCAATGAACACTTTGACGCGTATGCAGTTGAACCACAAATTGAGGCGCTCAAAGAAATTCCTCTACGCGCAACCCTCGGATACGGTTTTGCTGATCGTGGTCTCTATGCATCAATCACCGACTACTCATGGAAGACGATTAACAACTTCGGCAATCTTGCTGCGCAACATCACAAAACTCGCGATGACCTTTTGCGCATCGCGCTGTCACCGCACGCCGTTTATTCATGTGGTGAAGAAATGTGGCGACTCGTTCGTGAAGTAGCCGACGCTCAACAAGTCCCGATTCATACACACCTATCTGAAGGTATGCAAGAAGTTGAATACTGCCTTGAGACCTACGGACTTCGTCCGGTGCAGTGGTTGCATTCACTTGGTTTCCTTGGACCAGATGTCACCGCAGGACATTGTTCGCAACTTGATGCAACCGACATCAAGTTATTGGCCGAAACCGGAACGAAGATTGGTCACTGCCCCGTTTGTAATGCCAAATTAGGTTCGGGAACTATGCCACTTCGGCAAGTACGCGAAGCGGGTATCACTGTTGGTCTCGCAACCGACGGGCCAGCAAGTCACAACGCCAGCGACATGTTCCAAGAAATGAAATTCGCGGGGCTCATTCATAAGACCAACACTGGCGACGTCGAATTCTTAAAGATCAACGAACTCCTTGAAATGTCGACATATCAGGGCGCGCTCGCGATGAATCGTCCAGACACTGGTCGGCTTGAAGTTGGCGCCAAGGCCGACGTCATCGTGGTCAACCTAGATACCGCCCACGCCCAGCCGGTTTATGACCCCATGTCTGCCCTGGTGTACTCAACACGCGCTGACGATGTTCGCCACACCATCGTGAATGGTCAATTCATTATGGAGAATGGCCGAGTGCTCGGTGTCGATGAAGACCTGATCAGGGCCAAATTCCATGAAAAAGCCCATGCCCTGAAAGTTCGAAGCCTCAGCTAGTTCACGTTCGCTTGGTCGCACTTTCGTGGTGCATTACTGACATACTGACGTCATGATCTTGACCGAACTGCGCACTACTGCCGACGAGTTTGCACGTGCAACCGACTGGCAACCAAAACCCGAAGGGCTCTGCCGAGGCGAAGTCTGTGTCCCCGCCCCAGGTGCATTGTCAGCTGACGGAATGATCGACGTTGCAGTCGCTGCACAAAAGCTGGGTATGCCGCTTGTGCAAGATGCTGAGCATGGTGTGTGGGCACTTGGTTCAGCAACGTTGTCTGGCAAGTCACTGAGCACTGCAGTTGCCGCCGATCCCGAACTCAAAACCTTTGATGGAACTCCATTCAAACTCTCATCACTGCGCGGCAAGAAAGTAGTCCTTGTCGCGTGGTCTAGTTATTGAGGCTGTCGCTCAAGCTTGCCCGGGTGGCAAGCACTCAACAATGAAATCGCCAGCCTCGGCGCAACAGTTGTGACGGTTGCACTCGATATTGATCCTGCGTTAGCAAAACCTTGGAATGATTTAGCAAACCCAAGTCATCCGAGTTTGGTTGACACTCTTCACATCACTAATTCGCTTTTCGGATTTACCAATATCCCTATGGCGGCTTGGATTGATGAAGAGGGCAACTTAGTGCGTCCAGCCGAAGGTGCATCGATTGAACGCAGTCCTTTACGTGACATGGAAATCCCTGAAGGTCTTCCCGAACAACTCAGCAAGATGATGCACGCTGTGAAAGCCATCCCCGATGACGGCGAGGCCTACCGCGAAGCCATTTTGGATTGGGTGCGCAAAGGATCAGATTCCGAATTTGCCCTCACCCCCGACGAGGTGATCGCTCGTAGCCAACCGCGTTCAGACAATGAAGCTCGGGCAACTGCGTGTTTCGAACTCGGCGAATATTTCCATCGCATTGGCGAAAATGACACTGCTGTGACTTGGTGGAAAGAAGCACATCGTCTGCACCCACAAAACCTCACGTACAAACGCCAAGCCTGGACATTAGTAACAACACCTGCTGGCGCCACCGAGTACGACCTCATGCAAGGTCCGAACGATGTTTACGACAGCAACTTGGTTGATGAAGTCACCGGTGAGGGCGGATTTGGGCAATTCATTATCCGTCCACGCTTGTAAAAACAACCGTCAATTCATCCCAAACTGGTGTGGGTCAACTGATTTCTGTCCCCAATTTGGGCGGTAGCGTTACAGGCAATGGCTGATCTTGAGCACGTCCGTTGGATCCGCCGACCTGAACTGCGTCGGCCCCATGTCATCGCCGCCTTCACCGGCTGGAACGATGCCGCCGATGCTGCCAGCACTGCTGTAAAACACCTTGTTGAAAATTTGGGTGCAGCACCGCTTGCTGAAATCATCCCCGAAGAATTCACCGATTTCGCAACAATTCGTCCGCATGTTCGTTTGAACACCGACGCAACACGTCACATCGTGTGGCCCACAGTCAGCCTGTGGAGTGTGACGAGTGGCGACGTTGATCTGATTCTTGTTCTCGGACCCGAACCAGCCCTTCGTTGGAAACTTTTCAGTGACCAAATCATCGGTGTCGCTCGCGAATACAACGCGACAACTTTTATCTCACTCGGTGCTCTTTTGGCCGATGTTCCTCATCGTCACGAAACACAAGTGCTCGGAACTGCCACCGATCAAGCAATGATCGATGCTCACGATTTACAGCGCAGCCGATACGAAGGACCGACCGGAATTGTTGGTGTTTTGAACGATGCCGCACACACTGCCGGATTTTCTACCGCTTCATTGTGGGCAGCGGTGCCGGCCTATGCCGCTCAAATTCCATCACCCAAGGCCGCTTCAGCGCTCATTGAACGACTTGCTGAAATTGTTGGTTGCGATGCGCCAACCATGATGCTTGATGCACAAGCCGAACTGTACGAAGAACAAATTGACGAACTCATCAGTAGCGATCCTTCAATGGCGCGTTATCTCGATCGACTCGAAAATCGCAGTGACGATGATGACGATTACGACGACGATGATTACGACGAAGACGACGACATGCCTTCGTACGGTGTCTCGCCCGATCAATTACGATTCGAAGGAATGGACGATGCTCCCCCGTTGAGCGGACCACTTCCCGATGAACCAGTCGACAGCGATGCGCTGATGGAAGAAGTTGAGCAGTTCTTGCGTAGTCAACACGACGACTGAAATCAGTCGGGTTTGCGCCACACATCTGGGCGTGGTGTATCAAATGTTGCAATTGATCGTTCGCCGTTAATGGCAGCAAAAGCCATTTGCCCCCACCATTCAATTCCGGCTGTTGCACTCGGCAATGAATCATGGGCAAACCAACCAAGACCACTTGTTTCAAGCGGATGACCTTGCAATGCCCCTCCGGTTGCTCGGCAATGAAAAAGCAACATGTACATACCGAAGCGACTGAAGCCCATTCGCTGACCATCGACAACACCCAGTAATTGCACGGGCTCACATTCAATACCGGTTTCTTCGAGTACTTCTTTCACCGCGACTTCGCTTGCCGAGTATCCGACATCGGCCCAACCAGTTGGATACAACCAGATTCCAGAATCAGCTCGTTGCATTAAGAGAATTTCGCCATCGTCGTTGCCCACGATGGCCCCGATTGCAACTTTCGGTGTCACATAGCCAGGAATCCCTTCGCCGATGGACTCCATCCATTCTTGAACGAAGTGATCTTGTTCGCGACGAACTTCGAGAGCTTCGTCGGCAGCGGCTTTGATATCTGCAGCAACGTGCAACACTTCTTCGTAACGTTCACGCTCATACAAGTTCTGCGTAAAGCCCATACCAGTGCGCGCAATCCCCGCAAGGGTTTCACTCCAACGCACTAAGTCGCGCGTGAAATCTGCTGGAGTTGCATCACTCATAGTAAGAAGTTACCTCGCTACGCGACCAACGAGAAGAGAATGGCGCGCTCAACCTCTTGGCGATGAAATTTGTCCGTCAGTTTGCTACCACCAGATGTACGAACATAAAAGGCGTCGACAACTTCATCGCCGATTGTCTGCACCGTTGCGTGTCGAATGTCTAAACCGACCTCAGCCATCGCTTTTGTCACTCGGTGAAGAATTCCGTGTTGATCAGGGGCACGAACTTCAATCACTGTCGCATTTGAAGACGCTTCGTCGAAGAATGTCACGCGTGGTGGTGCCAGTTCTCCAGCAGAACGACGCTTTCGTCGATATGTCTTGGCCCGTTCGGCCATGCGAGCTTCGATTGCAAGTTCACCATGCAGAGCACGAGTCAGATTTTGAATAATTGGGGCCCATTCAATTGGCCCATGGCTCGGCACAATCACCCTAAATTGCGATGCCGCCATACCTTGTTCATCAGAGTGAGCTTGTGCACCCAACACGCTCAGTCCATGCAGAGCAAGCACACCTGCAACGCGGCTAAATGTTCCTGGTCGGTCGGGGCTCACTACCGTCACCGAGTCATCGGCAACGCCAAAGGTCACTGCACCGCCCGCCATCATTTCAAGTACTTCTGCATCAGGGAACAATCGCCACTGCGCTTCTTCAACTCCGGCACCTCCGAGCACGAGGTGAACTCGACGCACCAGGTCATTCACTAACTCGGCTTTCCACGTACCCCAAGCAGCAGTACCTGTTGCCAAACTGTCGGCTTCGGTTAAGCCATGCAAAAGATCTAATACCAAAGGCGTTTTGACCTCATCAGCGACCATCGTGATCGTTGCACTGTCAGCCAAATCTCGTCGAGTTGCGACATCGGGCAATAGCAAGTGGTTCTTCACCATCGAACAAATCACTTGAGTATCTTCAGCATTCAGACCAAGACGTGGTCCAATGCGTTCGACCATCGCCACACCAACTTCAGTGTGATCACCGGGATATCCCTTACCGATGTCATGGAATAGTGCGCCAAGTACAAGAAGATCTGGACGCGCTACACGGTCGGCCCATGTTGCGGCGTTGGCTGTCGCTTCCCATAAATGACGGTCAACAGTGAAGCGGTGATACGCGTTGCGTTGGGGCTTGCTGCGATTCGGTGCCCATTCTGGCAACACTTTGACCCACAAACCTCGCTGATCAAGTGCTTCAAGTACTGGGATCGCATCATGGGCTGTGAGTAGCAAGCCAACGAAATCATCAATCGCCCCAACTGGCCACGGGCTTGGCATCGGAGGGCACGACTGCGCCAAGCGATCAAGAGTTGGCCGATCAATGCGAACTTTATGTCGAGCCGCCGAAGCAGCGACGCGCAACAACAAGGTCGGATCAGTTGCTGGATCAACTGTCTCATCAAGGTGTACCTCGCCTAGGTGCAAGATCACACCTGGAGCAAGGTGCTGATCAGCAACAGGTTTAGTTTTGGCCGCCGAAACGCGTGCCCAAACTTCATCACCAACCCACGCGACCGATCGCCCTGCATTTGAAAGCGCTGCCACAAGTGCATCCGCATTTCGATATCCACATAGATCGGCTACGACATCTTGATCTTCGAGATGCATCACTTCAACAGCCCGACCGACATGACGATGCAAGGCAACTCGAACTGCCATCAACACGTCACGACCTGCATCGAGGGCATCACGATCAGAACGAGTGATTTCAACGCCAGCAGCTTCGGCCCAAATCAGAGCATGAATATCGCGCAGACCTCCGTACCCCTCTTTCAGATTCGGCTCAAGCAAGAATGCGACTTCACCATTTTCTTGTTGTCTTTCACGGACTCGTTGCATCAATTGAGGGAGACGATTAGCGGCGCTCGCCTTCCATGCTTTGATACCGTCAACACTGAGTTCGTTCGCCAAAGATTCATCACCGGCTAACAGGCGCACACTTAACAATGCAGTCGCTGCATCGAGTTCGGACTTGGCTAGTTCAACGGCTTGTTTGACTGTGCACACCGAATGACCAAGTTTGGTACCCGAATCCCAAATTGGGTACCAAATCTTTGACGCAAGATCATCAATGTTCTTCACACCATCGTGCACCAACATGATGTCTAAGTCGCTAAATGGCGCCAATTCGCCCCGCCCGTAACCCCCTACAGCAACAAGTGCGACCCGCTTTGAAACTTTCACCGATTCACAAGCAGTTGCCCAAATTTCACGTATCCACTGATCTGTTGCCTCGCATAAGGCGTGGGTCAAACGCACCCCGCGCAATTTGGTGTCAGCGAGAACTTGCTGGCGGCGTTCCATTCATACAGTCTGACCGAAAACGGCGACAACAAACCATTTCAGGCTTGAGTTCTTATTGGTTCTTCTTGCGCATCATGACGGTGGCCGCTTTCCAGGCTCCCCATTCGATACCTGGCTCGACCATTGCCTCGTCGATATCAACCCATGTTGCCGGACTCAATCCATACACATCATCGGGGAACGAGCGTTCATCAAATTCGTCTCGCGTGACGGCCGGCGACCCAAGATTCTTGAGTACTTCAGTAATTGGCCGAGTTGCCTGACGAAATATTGCTAGCGGATTTGTCCGTTGTTCAAAGACATCTTGAGATAACAGCTCGACCAAATTGTCGTGGACTTCGGCGGAAACTTGGGCGATCACCGATATACAAAGATCTCCGACCCGAGGGTCGGAGATCTTCTGTTCATCACAATGTTTTCGGATTAGCCGTTCAACCCACTGAGCGACGACTTGGTCGGAAGTCTCAAGAAGTCGAGCCGAGTAATGATCCACGTTCTCTATGCAAGCAGACTTTTCGTCAATTCACTCACTCAAGATCAAAGAGCCACTGTTGTGGTCGGAGTGATCTCTGGTCCCAAAAGATCAAGAACGTCATGCAAGATATGTCGAGCTTCATGTAGTTGATCTCTGGTTGGCTGTGATCCATCGGCAGGTTGCACCAACGAGCGAGCCTGAGCGAGCAGTAACAATGCATCAGAGTTACCTTGTTCGGTTGCTCGTGGCTCAAGGCGATCAACGATGGCGATGATTCGCCCAACCGCAGATGCGATTCGTGAATCACGAACTTGCTGCAAAGCATCGCGGACAACTTGTCGCGCATCAACTGTTGGATCATTCAATACCTGGTCTTGCGCTGCCCGCAAGATAGTGAGCAATTGTTCTTTCACAGTTGCAGGAGCATCTGATGCCTGCACCGCAGCGATCACACCGGCAAGAGTCAATGAGGCTCGAGCTGTTGGTTGATTACTCAGTGCCTCTTTTGCCAATTCCATGGCCGCTTCAAACGCGTCGTGGTCGGGCAAAGTCCCGGCATCAAGAAGTAATTTCACTTCTTGCAAAGCAGCAACTGCTGCCACGGCAGCGTCAGAAGTATTGCCATCAAGCAGACGCAAGGCTTCGGTTACCTCAGCAAGTTGACGAGGTAACTGTTGGTCGTCACGGACATGCCCCATTTCGGGGGACTCATTTTCGGGGTTTTCGCCACCAATACGTGTGTACACCAGTGCTGCAACATTTGCGAAGACTGCACGCACTTCATCGGCCAAGATCACTTCACCTGCATCGAGACGAACTTGAAGTGCAGACAAAGCCTCTAATGCAGCATCTCGTGCTTCACTTTGTGGCAAGGCATTGAGTGCCGTCGTTGCTCGAGCAATGTTTTTTGCTAAATCATCGTGACGATGTTCAGAATCATGATGTTCCGTTTCGGGAGATTCGGTTTCGTTGTCATCACTCGAGTCATCACTTGTGTCGCTGCCTGGCTCAATTGCAGGTAACGCAACAATCACGTCTGATGGCATTGATGTCGTTGGCAAATTGTTGGAACGACGATGCTTCGGCTCGGATGTTACTGGTGCAACTGATGCCGGAGTTTCTGATTCATCATCGTCGACCTCAGTCGTCGGAGCAGAAACTGGAGGAGTCGAACTCGTTGGGGCAATTCCAACGACAGTTGTTGGAATAGTTGTTGGAGGAACACTTGACCGAGATCGTTCACGACGTGGTATCGATGACTGTGGCACCTCTGTTGATTCGGTTTCGTTTTCGTGTGAATCACCGCCCGAAGCGAGCAAGGGGCTCGAACTGAGAGCTACGGGAGTCATCAAGATGGCCAAAGTTGGGAGTACATAGCGACGCTTCATTTTTTATCCTTTGGGTAGAGAATTTTGTTGATAGTTATCGAGATCGGGGGCATTGCTTATGGCGCAACAGAATCAAGATCGGCAATGGCCTGATCAATGACTTCAAGATCGGCATCCAATGACGCCAGATCACTTTCAACTGCTGCCAATTGCGGGTCACTGACTGCTGAAACCTGCGTCTGCTCAACCACTGACACAGTTGGCTGGCTTTGGTTTGATTCGGGCTCAGCTGAACTATGACTGCACCCCACGACAAAAAGACTCGCCATGGCCAATGTCAAGGAACATTTAAGGGATTTCGTCTTCATTGGTGCTCGCTTGCGGGATCTGCTGAGTGACTGGCGGTCGCCCAGAACGAAGAAGTCACGCCTCGCCCCCAAAGAAGGTTTGGTGGTTTGGAGATATTTGTCTCGTCGCTCGCGGCGAACTGTCCTCGTGTGCCACAGCCCCTCTATATGGTGAAGGCATGGGATTCTTTGAAGCACGCAAACAGCGCCAGGCCGCAAAAGTCGCCGCCAAGCAAGCAGCTCAACAGCAAGCACAATTGCAAGATTGGCAACAAAATGCCGATTCTCTCGACGCCATGCTTGAAATCGTTCGTGATTGCCGCAATGGCAAGATTTCCGAACAGTTCACCGATACCGGCGACTACGGGTTCATGCTGAAAAAAGGTGAATTCGCCGTGGCCTATTTACAAGTTGGATTTCTCGAAAATGTTCGGGCGCCAACGAAATACAGCGGTGGTTACGGCGGGGTTTCTTTCCCAATTTTCGGCAAGGTGCGACTCAACGCCGGCAAAACTGGAGGAAAAATCACGCAAGGTACTGAGTCAATCAACGCGACCGACCAAGGTCCGCTCCTCATCACCAACCAACGAATCATGTTCGCTGGCACCAAGCGGTCCCATGAGTGGCGTTTTGACAAAATGATGAGTTGCTCGCATTCCCCTGAAGGTTCTTCAATTTTCGCAATGACAGGTGCTGCGAAACCAACTGGTGTTGCATACGGCAAAAAAGCCGCTACTGAAGTGCAGTTTCGTATTGAACTGGCATCGGCAATTGCTCTCGACACTCTCGACCGCTACGAAGCAGAACTCGTGGCTGAACGAACGCAACTTGATGCCGACCGTCCACTTCCGCCACCACCGAATTCTTCAACAACCTCTTGAGGCACAACTCTGTCTCGTAGAGTTCACTCCATGAGTTTGCAGAGGCGTCCATTCATCGCCTTATTTTTGTCAATCACGACAATGGCTGGCCTGGTCGCCTGCAACGGTTCAAGTTCGACCTCAACACCAGACAGCACTCCTCAAGTTTCGACGACTGCCGCGCCCCAGGTGTCAGATGGAGTGTTTCGCCTAGGCCTACTCATCCCCCAAACCGGATCTGTCGATGGCAGTGGCAAATCGCTCACTGAAGTGGCAACAAATGCCATCGGTATTGTCAACGCCTCTGGCGGAATACTTGGTCGCGATATTGAGCTTGTCGTCCGAGATGAGGGAAGTGACTCGGCGACGGCACTTGCGGCGGTGGATGACTTCATCAGCGAGTTTCACATTGATGCTCTCATCGGTCCGATGTCATCACCGATTGCCTTGTCGGTGCTTCCGCGTTTAGTTGAGAACAACATTGGTTCATGCTCTCCAACTGCGACCGCAGTATCGCTCGCCTCATTCCCCGACAACGGACTTTTTGTTCGCACCACGCCATCAGACATTTTGGCGAGCGAGGCCATGGCCCAATTGATTGGACAAACCGGCGTTATTGAGACTCTGGTTACCTATCCGGATGATCCGTACGGACGAGCCTTTGTTGCCGAAATTCGTCGATCACTTGCAGTGCAGGGAATCGCCATTGTCAATGAAGTTGCTTACGATACAGATTCAACTGATTATGCGCCGATCGCCCAAGAACTCACGGTGAATCCAAATAGTGTGATCACACTGATCGGCAACAGTGAAAGTGGTGGTCGACTATTGAACAGTTTGGTTGATACGAAATCAGCCAACAAGATCATTGTCAATGATGCACTTTCTCAGGTTGACCTGAGCACCAACATCAATCTTGATTCTGAAATGCGACAGAAAATTGTTGGTGTTGCAGTTGACGCATTCGCAGGAACTGATGCAAATAACAACGCTTTAGTCCCACCATTTTCTGCGGCGGTTGTCGATTGCGTTAATCTCATTGCTCTTGCCGCAATCGCCAGCAAATCAGATACCGCCGATGTATTTATGGCTCAAGTGCCTGTCGTCAGTCGAGGCGGTTCAGGTTGCAATCTGTTTGAGGAATGTTTGGCTTTATTAGAGCAATCACTCAATATTGACTACAACGGAGTCACTGGTTTACTTGACCTTGACCCGAATGGCGATCCCTCACGTGCTCAATTCGTCACCTTCGGATTTGATGACCAAGGACGAAGTGAATTCAAAGAGCGAATTAACGTAGTTGCTTCGCCGTAAAACTGACGTTAAATCAGTTGGGCGAGTTCACTCACATCGGTGACGGTACCTGCATAAAAAGTCCCGAACTCGGCATAGACCGCAGATGCCTCGTCGAAGCGCATTGTGTAAACAACTTCTTTGAGATCGTCGGGGCGATTTGCAAACAAGGTCACTCCCCATTCGAAATCATCTACTCCGGTTGAGCCTGTCACAATCTGAATCACTCGACCAGCAAATTTACGTCCGCTCGTGCCGTGTTCGTGCATCAGTTCTTTACGTCGGTCATACGGCAAGGTGAACCAGTTCGCATCTTTCACGCGACTCTTGCTCATCGGATAGAAACACCACGCCAACTTTCCCTCAGGTGGAAGTTGTGGGTAGAGCCGTGAGGTCAACATCGCCTCGGGCATGCCAACGGCGTATTCACTGACTTCGGTCATCGACACATAACTATCAATGATGTCAAGACCAGCGTGCTGAAGCGCCGTCTGGAACTTACGCAACAATCGCCAATCTTTGGTGAGCGCCATAATTGCAACGTCAGCCTTGTGGCCGAGCATGGAGACACAAACAACTTGTACACCAGTCGCTTCGGCATCTTTCACGGCAGCGATGAATTCATCGGCTTCGTACACCAAAGTTGGTTTGGCAAAAAGGTGGATGACAGAAAGACCAACGCTGGGGCTCATCGTTCCGTCTTCGGCTGGACCAACTACAGGGGCATGCTCACTCATCTGCCTAACGCTATCTTGCGACGACGATTCTCTGAAATTGCAGTAAGCAATAAGCCTAAGAACGCTATGACACATGGCAACCACAATTGAAGAGTTGCACCAGTCTTAGGCAATTCACCCAGACCGATCACTGTTCCGATTGGGTGAATAAAAATTGCCTGACGCATTCCACGGGCACTCACCGGGGCGAAAATTGCCAATGTGTGGAAGCCCTCTACATCACGAGGGAATACGAAAGTAAACGTCGCAACGCCATTGGCGTCAGCTGTAGTACTCGCCAATAGTCGTGGTGTTGAGGCCAGGAGAAGTTGAACATGCTCACCAGGTACAAAACCTGGAACAGAGATCGTTTGCGAGTCTCCAGCAACAAATTGAATGCTGGGTGTAATTGACTGTTCCGGAAGTAACAGCACTTCTTCTTCAGTATCGACAACGCTTAAGACTGGTTCAAAGTAAGTGAATGCTCCAGTAAGCACACGGTCACCCGACGGCGAAATGATGTGAACATCAACAGCACCAGGGGCATGCGCTGGAGTTGTCACTGAAATTGAGTTAGCCGAAACCACCGTGAGATTTGTCGCGACCGTTGTTCCAAATTTCACTTGTGTGGCTTGTGAGAAATGTTCTCCTGTGATTGTCACAGTCGTACCACCAAGTTCAGGGCCGATATTTGGAGTCAAGTTGGCGCTCAACCCGACATTACGAAGCAATGCAATCGGTTGGGAAATTGCTATTTGATCGGCCGATGCAGAATCTCCAAGGTCTTGAAAAGCTCCACCAACGATGAGTCGTGAGTCAGAAGTGATTTCTAAAGAATTGAAATATGCACCCTGATTTTTCCCAAGGGCATACCACTGATCATTGGTCCATGTAGCTAATCCAGTCATGTTTGGATAAATCTCTGAAGTAAAGTCGCCCGCCACAACTAGCGCTCCAGTCGGTGCTATTTCCATGTCGTAAACACAGCCATTGAGTGAGTGGTCACCGCTTAATTCTTCCCATGTCGTTCCGTCATATCTTGCGACACTGACACTTTGATCTCCCCACTCCATGCAGCCACCGGCATACAACACATCCCTTCCCGTAGAACTATCAACGAGTAATGAATACGCGAACGACGCAAACTCCTGGCCATCTACTGACGCTGTTCCCACTGCCGACCATGTTGTCCCGTCCCATCGCGCCAAGTAACCAGCAGAAGACGTGCCGCTGGTATCAGGGAAATAGCCACTGACATATAAAGAATTGTCACTGCCAAATGCCATCGCGTAGGCCCAATCAAACGCACCGTTGCCAGAACCATCAGAGCCGAGCGCGCTCCAAGACGACCCGTTCCATTTTGCAACATTGTCTGCTTCGGGGATGTCCGCCAAGTTTTGGAATTCACCACTTACATACAGGTCCCCTTCAGCGGTGAACAACATTTTGTAGATGACAGCATCGGCATCTGAAATAACAGAAGTCCAAGATGACCCATCCCATTTCATCAGAGACTGTTGATCAACAAGTCCCACAACGTCAAAACTCCCCGCAATAAAGACATCACCAGTTGGCGAAATAGCGATTTCGGAAAAGTAGCAATCGTCTGTACATGAAAACACTCCGTCCCCTGAGGCACTTTGGCCAAGACCTACCCAACGTGAACCATTCCAACGCGCGACATAGTCGGCATTTGCTTCACCGCTCGCATCTTCAAAACTGCCCAAAATGTAGATCTCGCCATTTGGGCCTTGCGCAACACTCGTAATACTCCCGTTGACATCACCATCATTTGCGTTTGAACTTAGGCCCGCCCATGCCATGTCGAGAGGACTAATCGGCGCAACATAACTGAACGCTTTGCTCAATGTCGCGGTGCCACCTTCAGTCGTTAAAACGATGTCCGCTACACCGATTAATCCAGCAGGAACAATCACCAATAATTGTGTGTCAGAAATCGCGCCGAACTGAGTTGATGTGACCCCACCAAAGGTGACTGAAACGACATCGCGAATTCCTGTACCTTCTAAGACCACCCATGATCCACCTTCAGAAGAGCCAGTCGAAGGCGTTAGCGAAACCAAGGTGGGTTGGACTGGCGTTCGATATGTGTACAGAGCCTCTGACTGACTCGTACCGCTTTCTGTTGTCACCGTGATGTTGACTGCGCCATCAGCTTGAGCAGGCGTAACTGCCGTCATCATTGATTGACTTACCACCACATATGACGAGGCCGGTATCGCCCCGAATGACACGCCCGTCACATTGATGAAATGTGATCCGAAGATCGTCACCTCTTGTCCACCCGTTGTCGTTCCGGCATTTGGCGACACCGAAGAAATCAAAGGGCTTGGGATCGGACCATACGTGTAGACCCGCGCATTTTCGGTAATAGCTATGATTCGTCGTTGCGGGTCGGCGGTGTCACTAATGGCAAACCCCGTCCAACCAAGGGATGGCAAGCCAGCACTGCTCCACGTCACACCACGGTCAGTTGACATTTGAGGGATAGAACCATACGAGCTTGCAATGAGAACCAATCCATCATCGGACATCGCTGCAAATGTGGCCTGGTTATCTGCGAATGTTGATCCGATATTCGCGCTAGTAAATGACTGCCCGCCATTTCGCGATGACATCACACCAGCAGCATTTCCCTTTGCGACTCCCATGATGGTCATTCCATCATCTGATATTGCAATCTGATTCCAATTCGTTCCTGAACCCTGCAAAGTATCCCAGTTTTCACCTCCATCGACAGATTTTTTCATCGCTGATCCATAATTCGCTGCAACCACTTTGCGTCCATCAGAACTCATGTCAATAGTCGTCACAGCAGGGCTGTTAGTTACGAGGGTAAAATTCCTACCACCGTCGATTGATTTCAGAATTCCAAATGCTGTCGCTACAACGACGGTGTTGCCATCATCTGAAATTGCAATATCGTTCAATTGATTCAATGCCGTGTGATCCGGTGTCGTTTGAGCCAATGTCCAAGTAGAACCCGAGTCAATTGATTGATAAATACTTTGACCAATGCCATCCCACGACAACGCAAAGACGATTTGGCCGTTGCCGCTGACTGCGATGGCCCCCCAATAGGTGCTTGGTGCGTTCGCCAGTTCAGTCCAGGTCAAACCTGCATTGACTGTTTTCCAAATTTTCCGCGGCGCGTTCGTTGGGTTTTCAGTGGCGTAGGCGATCATCCCATCATTTGACGAATCAACTCCAATTAACCGCTTCAAATCGGGACCACTTTGACTCCAACCCACGCCAACCGCGTGTGCGACGCCAACATGAGAAATTTGTGGAACCACCAACGTCATTGACAGTAGGAGCACACCGATAAATGTCCGAACGATTGAACCTGACAATAATTTCATGATTCCGCCTTTGACAAAACAATTTTCCCTCTTGACGACAATTGTATACAGAGTTATTACCTCACGGGTTATAACGAACCGCCGAGCCGTCTCTCACAAACCCAAAGAGCGAAATACCAGCGACTTTTGCTGTCTGAACTGCCAACGACGTCGGTGCGCTGACCGATACCAATGTGCCGAATCCAGCCGCCCAGGCCTTCTGCACCATTTCAAAACTGGCACGACTCGACACAAAAAGTCCAAGGTCATGTGCGGGCAATGAGTGATCAAGAAGCAATCGACCAACGACCTTGTCAACCGCGTTATGCCGGCCAACATCTTCTCGGACCACGAGCACATTGCCTTCTGCGTCAAAAGCAGCAGCAGCATGCACAGCACCGGTTTGATCAAAGAGTGTCTGACCCGGTCGTACCAATCCAGCGATTGACAAAACAAGGTCGTTTGATATTGCAGCGAGTCGTTCTGTTGGCAGGGGTGCCAAGCGCTCAACCAATCCATCGATTGATTCAGTCCCGCACACACCACAACTTGATGTGGTCGTTCCTAGACGCGGCGTCGGGACCGGTGCTCGATTGCCCGTTTCGACGGTCACCACATTGAAGTTGCTCTCAACTGCCGAACCATCGGCGCAGTAACGCACACCTTGCACGGGCGCGCCGGCCAATAAGCCTTCGTTAAAACAAAACCCAACCGCCAATTCGTAATCATGCCCAGGAGTACGCATCGTCGTTGCAACTAAATGACCATCAAGGCGAATCGACATCGGCTCTTCGACGACTAGATCGTCTGGTACGCGACGCGACGACTCAGAATCAATCTTGACGACCAATAATTTGTCCGTGCGCTTACGAGTCATTGCCTGAAAGGCTACGGTCAAGCGTATGAGCAACGACGGCATTGACCCAGACGAACTGTGGGCCCAGACCACCGCCGTGCCCGTGACTCCCCCACCGTCAGGTACCCCTACTCGTCAACTCGTCATTATCGGCGCAAGTGCCTTTGTCATCATGCTGATCGTTGGCTTGATATTGACGCTCGCACTCGGCGGGAAAGACTCAAGTACAGCCATTGTCACCACGTCAACATCGACCTCAACGTCGGTGGCTACTTCAACCACGTTCCCGACTCCAATTGTGACCACTTTGGCTCCCACCACAACAGACGAAACGACAACGACTTCATCAACAACAACCACAGTTGTTGGTCCCATAACAAATCAGCCGATCACCGTCGCAGGCAGTCTTGGTATCAGCCATATCGCCGATGCCAAGACAACTCGCATTGATAGCAACGCGTGGGTGATTGCATTCCGACTAGCCGATGGTTCGTATATCGCGCAACATGTCAGGCCAAACAATGGACAACTTGGAGACACCACGATCTATCGCGTTGGGGCAACTACGACGGTCGTCAAAAGCGCGCCCAACCCAAATACCGATTGGATTCAACTGCACGATGTGTACACCGAATCGGGCTCAACTTTTGTTCTCTATTCGTTGAATACAAACTTCGTTTCACCCGAAGCAAAAGAAGAACTCTTTGCACTTGACGTCAACAATGGATTGACAACTTCTTTTGGCGTTGTCGGAGGAATGAACTCTGGAGTTTCTCGTTTGACCTATGGAAACAACATCATCGTTGGCGAGAAGTTTGAAGAAGCAAATGCCGGACCCTTCTTCTTGAATCTTGATGGCTATACAACCAACCCCAATGATTTGGGACTGGCTGATTCGTATGACAATTGCACCGTTTGTCCGAGCAAATTTACTGTTGATCCAAGTGGGCAACGTCTGGCCTGGATTGAAGCCGACCTGCTCGTTGTTCTCGATCGAACGAGTGCACGTCGTATTGCTGAAATACCTTTGCCTAAAGGCCTGTACACAAACATCAATTCACTCGATGTTTTAGGTGACCAGATTTTGATCAATGTCTACGATGCAACCATTGACACAATGGGTAAACCCATCTTGATGTCATTTGCCGGAACATCAACGATTCTTGATACCGCTGGTACTGCGACGTTTGATCAATAGACCAGCACCCAACATCAGCATTGCGTACGGCAATAAAGTGAGGTTGTTGCCAGTTGCAGGAATACTCTCGAGGATCTGCTCAACCACTGGCGCAGGAACCAGAGTAATCATTTGCTTTGCACCACGTTCGCTAATCGGTGCATAGACACTCAAAGTGTGTTCTCCAACGAGATCAACCGGCAGAGTGATCTCAAGGGAAATCGCACCTTCAGCATCTGCCTGGACCGACGCCAACAAACGCGGTGTGGAAGCAATTGAAATCTCAACCCACTCGTACGGAAGGAAACCGCCGTAGGAAATTGTCGTGGTTTTTCCTGAAATCGCCATGGCGCCAGCTTTTAAGTCGACAACGGGCAAATTGTTCATGGTTGTTTCATCAAGAGTTGGCTCAGTTGGCGCAACAAAGGTGAAGACACTCGGGAAGGTTCGTACACCGAAATCGCTCGTCACCTCGATATCAACTCTTCCCGCATCATGGGCGGGTGTAATCACAGTGAACGACGACTCATCCACCGGCACGATGGCCGCGGCTTCGATTCCGCCAAACTTAACGCTCGTAATTTCGGCATCGTAGAAATTACCGCTGACAAGAATGCGAGTTCCTCCCAAAGTAGATCCTTTCGTTGTCGAAATAGATCCACCAGAAATTCTCGAAAACGTGAATGCATTTTCAAGCACTACGGTGCCAAGTGGACCGCTTAATACAATGTCAACGAGACCCGGAATGTGGCGAGGAGAAACCACGGTTGCAGTCGTAGAGGTTGTTTCAACAACTGCCCCTTCTATTCCGCCAAATGTCACTGTCGTCATATTTTCAAGACCTGTGCCAGTCAAAGTGAAAGTACTACCACCGTTAGGCGTATCGGTCGCGACGTCAATACCAGTTAGCGTCGGCAACGGTGTACGACGCACGACAACACCGATATTTTCAACCGCTGAATAAATGAAATCTCCATGCTCCGAAAGCGCAAAGTCGGTCACGCCGATGTTGTTATTGATGGTTGCCTCGGCCCAAGTGTCGCCATTGTTGGCTGAGTACCAAGGTTTTGCGCCATAGCGAGATACGACCATCGTTGAGCCATCACGCGACATCGAACCTTGTGAAAATTCACTTCCGGTGTAAGTCGCATTAAATGCAGTCACCGTATGCCATTGCGTACCCCCATTATTCGTCCAATAAGCACCGGGGTGATACCCAAACAAACTGCCAACCGCTAGCAGTGTCTGACCATCTTCCGATGAATCAATTGACGTCCAAATATGTGCATAGTTATCGACCGTCAACGTTGTCCAAGTGGCGCCGTTGTTAGTTGACTTCGTCAAGTCCCCTGCACATTCTGCAAACAGAGTTAAACCATCACCTGATACAGAAACCGCTCCACAATCCAAAGGTGTCAAGGTTTCAAATGAATCTCCAGAGTCAATTGACAACAAAAGTCCACCACTGCTCGACACTAAAATCACACTGCCGTTTGATGACATTGACACCGCGCTATAGGTCGTCGATGGTTCATCAAATTTGTTCACCCATGTAGCGCCGGCATCGTTTGAGAACCAAAGGACACCATTATCAATTTGTCCCAATTCGGTTTGACCGATCGCAACAATGATTTCGCCATCACTCGAAGTTTTGACATCGCTCCATCGCTCCGTGGGTGATCCACTGATCGGCGCCCAGGTCATGCCCGAATCTCGACTCGTCCAAATCGCGTCGTCAGTTGGCGTCGAAAAATCGCGTACGACGTAAGCGGTCGAACCACTCTCAGAACTAGCGACTGCGATGGGTCGATAATTAGCCTCTGACCCGATAGGACGAACAATCCATGTCGGAGCAACGCTGGCGCTTACCGATTGATGTCCAATGAATGGAACCACAAGAGCGATCGCTACGAAAGTGGTGCTAAGAATTTTCCGCCGAGACATTCGATTATTCTACAGATAGGTCAGTAGGCGCCGAGAATGCTGAGGTCAATTCATCTTTCAACGTACATTTTGATTACTTTTTCAACGACCCAGCCAAGACCTCAGCCGCTTCAGGGTGAAGTAACAAGTACAACGAGGGCTCGGTAAGTTCGAGTTCGATGATGACCGGGCCTTGAGCAGTCGGCAGTAAATCAACTCGCGCATAGAGCAATTTTCCAAAGCGCGACGACAGCCACTTCACAGCTCTTTCGCCTATCAATAACTGCTCGGCAGTGGGCTGACGAATACCAATTTCTTCTTCGGCATACAAACCACCGGACATGTTTTTCTCTTGTGCCAACAATGCGCCTTTGGCAAAAGCATGCGAAAACTTACCGTCAATGAAGACCAGCCCTGTTTCGGATTCCACATCAACATCGGCCATGTACGGCTGCAACATCACCGATCGTTGTACCGACAACAATTCACTGATGTGTTGTTGAGTGACATCGATGTTGCTGTGGCGTTCGGTGTCGTTACTGCCGGCGCTAATTGTGGGTTTCACAACTACATCACCCTTCGTCAGCAACTCACGCACATGTTCAAGCCAGTCCTCTTGACCAGGTTCAATAAAAACTGTCGGTACGACGGGTAAACCCGTCTCCGCCACTTCAGCCAAATAATGCTTGTCAGTGTTCCATGTGATGACATCAAGCGAATTACTGATGGTGCTCACTGAACTCACCGCACGAACCCACTGCATAAATTCGTCATAACGGCGGTGGTAATCCCAAGTGCTACGTATCACAACTTGCGCGTACGTCGACCAATCAATTGATGCATCGTCCCAGCACACTTCGTCAACTGCAATGCCAGTAGCCCGAACAGCTTCAAGCAAGAGCGGCATGTCGTAGTCGATACCTAGGGCTTCGCGACAGGTCACTAATGCAACAGAACCCCGAGTTGCCTCGGGGTTCTGCGCAATCACTTCATTTAACGAACTGGACAGATTAGAAATCTTCCATGCCGCCACCGTGGCCATGGCCAGAGTGGTCGTCTGATTCGGGCTTGTCAGCAATGACGCACTCGGTGGTCAAGAACAAGGCGGCAATTGATGCTGCGTTCTGCAAAGCCGAACGAGTCACCTTGGCAGCATCGATCACTCCGAGCTGCACGAGGTCGACGTATTCACCAGTGGCTGCGTTGAGTCCGTTTGAACCGGTGAGGTTACGCACCTTTTCAACAACAACTCCGCCTTCCATTCCGGCGTTTTCGGCGATCTGCTTCAACGGTGCTTCAAGAGCCTTGGCGACCAAACGGGCGCCAGTTGCTTCGTCACCAGTGAGCAACGCAGCAGCAGCCAACACGGCAGCCTGTGAGCGCAACAAGGCAACTCCGCCGCCGGGCACAACGCCTTCTTCGATGGCAGCCTTGGTGGTGCTCACAGCATCTTCAATGCGGTGCTTCTTTTCCTTGAGTTCAACTTCAGTGGCAGCGCCAACCTTGAGAACTGCAACGCCACCTGACAACTTGGCGAGACGCTCTTGCAGCTTTTCGCGGTCGTAATCAGAATCGGTGTTTTCGATTTCGGCCTTGATCTGGTTGATACGACCCTTGATGTCGTCATCGTCGCCGGCGCCTTCGACCAAAGTGGTCTCGTCCTTGGTGATGATCATCTTCTTGGCCTTACCCAAGAGATCGAGGGTTGCGGTTTCGAGCTTGAGACCAACTTCTTCGCTGATGACCTGTCCACCAGTGAGGATGGCGATGTCTTGCAACATGGCCTTGCGACGCTCGCCAAAGCCAGGAGCCTTCACAGCAACTGACTTGAAGGTTCCACGAATCTTGTTGACAACCAAAGTTGCCAATGCTTCGCCGTCGACATCTTCGGCGATGATCACCAAAGGACGTCCGCTCTGCATGACCTTTTCAAGGATCGGCAACATGTCGCGTACGGTCGAGATCTTTGACGACACGAGCAACACGTACGGGTCTTCAAGAACCGCTTCCATACGCTCGGGGTCGGTCACGAAGTACGGCGAGATGTAACCCTTGTCGAAGCGCATACCTTCAACGAGATCCATCTCCATGCCGAAGGTCTGGCTTTCTTCAACGGTGATGACTCCGTCTTTGCCGACCTTGTCAATGGCATCAGAAATCATGGTGCCGATTTCAACGTCGGCAGCCGAGATTGAAGCAACTTGAGCGATCTGCTCTTTGCTGTCAACAACCTTCGAGAGTTCTTTGATTGAACCAACAGCAGCAACAACGGCAGCCTCGATGCCCTTCTTGAGGCTCATCGGGTTGGCACCAGCAGCAACGTTGCGCAAACCTTCGCGCACCATGGCCCAGGCCAACACGGTTGCGGTGGTTGTTCCGTCACCGGCGACATCGTCGGTCTTCTTGGCGACTTCTTTGACCAGTTCTGCACCGATCTTTTCGTATGGATCTTCAAGATCAATTTCTTTGGCGATGGACACACCGTCGTTGGTGATCGTGGGAGCGCCCCACTTCTTGTCGAGAACGACGTTGCGACCCTTCGGTCCGAGGGTGACGCGAACGGCGTCAGCCAGCTTGTTCATACCAGCTTCGAGGCCACGGCGAGCCTGCTCGTCAAATGCAATGATTTTCGACATTTGTTGTCACTTTCGTTGGGATGTCGATCGAACGATCGACGGACTAACTGATGGAGTAATAAACGCCACCCACGGGAGCAAACTCGGCCGTGAACAGCAGTTAGCACTCTAGAGGCAGGAGTGCTAAAGCGACAACTAGTGGGGCTGGTATTCGCCCGGAGTCGGGCTAGTTCTTGTCGCCAAATCAGACAATTTTGGCGCCTACCGCCTACCCTTGACTCATGACCACGAACTTGGACGTCATCGTCGTTGGCGGCGGAATTTCGGGCTTATCCACAGCCCTCAAGCTCAGCCGGGCCGGCCACCGCATCACTGTTCTTGAGCGCGACGACACCCCGATGCCCGAAAGTGCCGACGCAGCCTTCGAGTGGGACCGTCGAGGCGCTCCTCAGGTTCGTCACAGCCACGCATTCTTGGCCCGCCTGGTGTCGTTGTTGAAGGCCAACGAACCTGACGTTCTCGACAAGTTGTTTGAAGCCGGCGCCACCGAGATCAAGTTTGGCGAAGACCTTCCCGCCACGATGGAAGGGTTCGTCTCCGAGCCCGAAGATGCCGAACTCAACATGCTCACGTGTCGGCGCACAACGTTCGAGTGGGTCTTGCGTCGTGTCGTGCTTGACGATGGACGTGTTTCATTCAAGACCGGAGTTGGAGTTAAAGGACTAGTACATGAGACCGATGCGACTTCTGGTCTTGAACGAATCACCGGCGTCACTCTTGAAGATGGTTCGCAACTCACTGCCGACTTAGTTGTTGTTGCTGGTGGACGTCGCTCGTCGTTACCCGATTGGCTGAATGACATCGGTGTCGGACCGGTACAGGAAGAAGTTGAAGATACGGGCATCATCTACACCTCGCGTTTTTATCGACTGAATCCTGGTCAGGTCTATCCCCCACGCAACGGACCCATCGGTGGCGATCTTGGTTATGTCAAGTACGGCGTTTTCGTGGGTGACAACAACACGTTCTCAATCACATTGGCCGCACCATCTGATGATGCCGAACTCCGCACCAAACTTTCTGATCCTGCGACCTTTGATGAAGCGGCACGCAAGTTAGTTGCCACTGCGCCCTACCTTGATGGTCGCGCCACGCCTTTAGTTGATGAAGTTTTTGTGATGGCCGGATTGTTGAATCGTCAGCGCCATTACGTCGTTGATGGAAAACCACTTGTGCTCGGCATGTTGCCTGTTGGTGACGCGGTCTTGTGTACGAACCCGTTATATGGACGCGGTTGTTCAATTGGTTATTGGGGTGCACACCTCATGGCTCAGGCCATTAACGAACATGCCGACGATTTATTAACTCTTGCTACCGAATACGACGCAGCACTACAGCGCGAAATTGTTCCGTGGTATCTATCTGGTGTTCAACAAGATGCCGAAGCTCGTCGCGTGTCATCTGCATTATTAAAGGGCGACGACCCCGATGTTGACACTGCCGATCCGAAAACGTTTATGCGCTCAGTTCTGCGCGAAGGATTATTGCCAGCGTTGCGTTACGACCCTGTGGTGTTGCGAGCGTTTATGCGCAATCTCAATTTGCTCACCGCACCTGATGCAATGATGAATAATCCCGAAGTCATGAATCGCGTGTTCGCCATTTGGCAAGATCGTGAAAACCGACCCGCTGAAATTCCGCTTGGACCAAAGCGTCGACGTGAATTCTTAGAACTTCTGAATTCTGCAGCTTGATGTGAACCAGACTGCGTCACGTCCGCGCATTTGCCTGGCGATGATTGTTCGTGATGCCGCTGATTTCATCACCGAGACGTTGCAATCGGTTCTGCCATACATTGACGAATGGGTCATCGTTGACACTGGTTCTCTAGATAACACCAAACAAGTCGTTCAGAACTTCTTTGATGAAGCCCGACTGAAAGGCCATCTTGTTGAACGGCCATGGATCGGTTTTGCCCACAATCGCACCGAGGCCATTGCACTGTGTCAGGGGCACGGCGATTACGCACTGATGATTGATGCTGACGATTTGATTCAAGGCCAACTTGATCTGTCACATCTCGATGCTGCCGGGTATTGCGTGCGGTTTGGTCCACACAACGTGTACTGGCGTCCGGCCCTATTTTCACTCAATAAAAATTGGGAATTTCGCGGAGCAGTTCACGAATACGCAGTTTGTTTAGAAGGCGATCCGACCGTCAACCTCAATGGTGACTACAACTTCGTCTTTCGATCGCTTGGTAATCGTGGGAAAGACCCACTGAAGTTTCAGCGAGACATTGATGTACTACTTGCGGAATACGAAAAAGATCCAGACGATCCGCGAACCGTTTTCTACCTTGCCCAGAGTTACCGGGATCACGGCGACACTGAAAAAGCTATTGAGTGGTATCGACATCGATCAGATATGCGCGGCTGGGATGAAGAAACTTTTGTTGCAACTCTTGAACTCGGCAAGTTATTGGTACAAACAAAGGCCGAGGCAGAATCCGTAGTCGAAACCTTCGCACGTGCTTGGCAACTGCGACCTTCCCGCGCTGAAGCATTAGTTGAGCTTGCAAGATTTCATCGAATCAACGAACATTGGTTTGATGGCTACCTTGTGGCTTACCGAGCAAGCAGTATTCCTTTCCCTGAAGAAGACCGACTCTTTGTTGATGCCAGTGCATATCGGTGGCGAGCGCTTGATGAGTTGGCTATTTGTGCTTCACAACTTGGCAACCACCAAGAGGCGATTAGTGCATGTCACCGCTTGTTGACATCACCACATTTACCCTTTGACCAACGCGAACGCGTTTTGTGGAATCAGACCTACTCCATGAAATGTTTGGGCTTTCCCCAGAACATCATTCGCGAACAACCCTTAGAACGTCGATCCGGCCCCAAAGACGATGTCACTTTTACGATCACTACTTGCCGGCGGCGTGAACTGTTCGAACGAACAATGGATTCGTTTTTAGAAAATTGCCTTGACCATCACTTAATCTCTCGCTGGATTTGTGTTGACGATGGCAGCAGCGAAGAAGATCGCGCGGCAATGCACGAGCGTTATCCATTTTTTGAATTCATCTACAAAGATGGTTCAGAAATCGGTCATGCAAAAAGCATGAACCGAATTCTGTATGAAGTGCACAGTAAATACTGGTTGCACTTTGAGGAAGACTGGCAAACTGTCAAGCCCAGTCACTACATCAGTGCTGCCATTGCTGTACTTGATAATGATGATTCGCTCATTCAATGTGTCCTGAATCGCAACTATGCCGAAATTCTTGATAACCACAACATCGTTGGTGGACATCTTGTCGTGAGCCAAGATCATCAAGCCGTTTACCGAGTACACGATTACATCAACCCAGAGTCACCAGAATTTAATTCTCTACTTGCTCAAAATCCTGGACGACTCACTAATGCTTATTGGCCAGGGTTTTCATTGATGCCTTCATTACTGCGCCGTCAAGCCTTTGACGGTTTGGGTTCGTTCAACCCTGGTGCAGGTCACTTTGAACGTGATATGGCCGATCGAGCGATGGGTCGTGGCTGGAAAACCGCCTGCTTTGACGACTTAACGATGTTGAACATTGGTCGCTTGCGCATTGAGACCAATCCTGACGGCCCCCTCAATGCCTATCAGCTACTCGGCGTTGACCAATTCGCTGACTTTGAAGACATCACTGTCGGCATCGTCACCAATTGGACCGACGGCGACAACGTCGTTCGCCAGTGGCAACGGCAGTTTCCAAATAACGGTGCATGGAAAGGAGTACGCCTCGTGACGTCCGATGGCGATGCTGTACCGCACTTCACATTGGTGATTAATCATCCTCGGAACGAAGATCTACCAATCAACGTCAACACTTCAATCGTGGTACATATGGAACCGCAAGAAGGAACTTCGCTCTACGGAGACTGGGCAAAACCAGACTCGACGCGTTTCATGCACGTGCACTCTCGTGACTTTGCCCTGAATTTCTTGGAGTGGCACCTTGACATAAGTTACGACCAATTGGCAACCACAAGTCCTAGCAAGACCGCAGACTTGTCAGCGATTGTCACCGGCAAGCGATTATCTCCTGGTCATCACTTGCGCTTAGATCTCATTCACCATCTTGAATCAATCGAACACGAGATTGATGTTTTTGGACTCGACAACAACGAGTCATTCAGAAATTACCGCGGGGCACTTCCATGGCTCGACAAACGCGAAGGTCTTGCCCCATACCGTTACACAATTGCTGTTGAGAATAACTCAGAGAACAACTACGTCACCGAGAAACTGACTGATGCAATTCTTTCGGAATGCCTCCCCTTTTACTGGGGATGCCCCAACCTCGAAGACATCATTGATCCCGATTCGTTTATTCGATTACCTTCTGACGACATCACAGCAGCTACGTCAATCATTCGTGAAGCTATTGCCAAGGATGAATACTCTCGGCGCTTACCAGCAATCAAGCGGAGCAAAGAAAAGCTCCTGAATTCCTTGCAACTTGCTCCCACAATTTCACGGATTATTCGTGGGCACAACCTTCTCAATCAAACTCCGATTCATCTCATTAATCTTGATCGGCGTGCAGATCGACTTGATGAGTTCATGCAACGCGTTTCGCTAGCAAGTGGAGATCGATTGGCCTCGCGCATCGAGCGGTTCTCGGCAATTGATGGTCAAGATCTCGAGATGACGCCAGAAATTATGCACATGTTCAGGGGAAGCGACCTTCCACTACGTCGTTCACAAACGGCGTGCGCGTTAAGCCATTTGTCTTTGTGGATTGAACTCATCAGCAGCGAGCATGATCGCTACATCATCTTTGAAGACGACGCCTTTTTCGCAGACAACTTCAATTCACGACTCGGTGT
Organism: uncultured Actinomycetes bacterium; assembly: GCA_903872155.1. Taxonomy (GTDB): domain Bacteria; phylum Actinomycetota; class Acidimicrobiia; order Acidimicrobiales; family Ilumatobacteraceae; genus Casp-actino8. Next base: position 158,432 of record CAIQJP010000042.1, read on the forward strand.
ACTACTCGGCCAGCTAGACGATGAAAGTGCAATTGACGTGGCTTTTTTGGGACTTCACTACCATGACGATTCACAGCGTCCACAAAGTTCGGTGCAAACTTTCCGCGAACTACAGATTGATCAATTGATGGGCGGAACTTTCGGTTACCTCATCACAAGATCTGGCGCACAGAAATTATTGAATATTGCACAAGTTGAGGGAATCCCTTACGGAATTGACACTTTCATGTTGATGAATCGTCATCGAGTACGACTCATTGAATCGTTGCCCAACATCGTCTCATCTCCAGTCGCGCGAAGTGATGGATCACTTGTTGACTCAGATATTCAGTACGAGTAGGTCACTGATCAATTAGGACTGAACGTCGGCATTGGACCTGTGTCGCCCATCGGACCAGTCGGACCTGGGTAGCCGGTGTCACCAGTTGCTCCAGGCGCACCAGTGTCACCCTGCGGACCAGTCGGACCTTGGTAGCCGGTGTTACCGGTCATACCAGTAGCGCCAGTCGGACCCCATGCCCCAGTAGGGCCAGTCGGTCCTAGAGCACCTGTTGGGCCGTACACACCAGTCGGACCCCATGCCCCAGTCGGGCCAGTCGAACCTCGAGCACCAGTCGGACCGTACGCACCAGTCGGACCCCATGCCCCAGTCGCGCCGGTTGCACCGATCGCGCCAGTTGGGCCGTACACACCAGTCGCTCCCATAGCGCCAGTCGGACCCCATGCCCCAGTCGCGCCGGTTGCACCGATCGCGCCGGTTGAACCCATAGCGCCAGTCACACCAGGAGACCCCGTTGCGCCAGTCGAACCCGCAGCTCCCGTCGCACCTCGTGCACCGGTTGAGCCATCTACACCCGGGGTTCCTTGAGCACCGGTGTCACCACGTGGGCCAGTCGGGCCGCCTAGTGGTCCGGTCGGACCAACTGAACCATTTTGCCCGGTGGCCCCAGCTGGGCCAGATGCTCCGTCACGTCCATTTGTCCCATTTATGCCAGCAGCTCCAGTTGCTCCAGCAAGCCCAGCTGCACCAGTTGCACCATCACGCCCATTTGCTCCGGCGGCACCCGTTGCGCCGTCACGACCGTCACGACCGTTAATACCGTTGATTCCGTTCGTGCCGTTTGCACCGTCTTGGCCGGCTAAACCGTCTTGGCCAGCCGCACCATCGATACCGACTGCGCCATCTTTACCAATAATTCCGTCGGCACCATCAGCGCCCGAGGCTCCATCCTTGCCGGCAACGACAGAAGCAATAACACCACCACCAACTGCACCGCCGAGGACCGAAATGACCGATGACAACAACAATGTGCGTCGCGAAACTTCACTTCCAATTTTCCCGCCAAAGGATGAAGTCACAAGAAATATTGTATCCCTAAGTTACGACCAATGGTCAAGTTGTAGACATAACTTTTGTGTTCCACATTTCACGAATGAAAAGTTGACTCGCCGAGGGAAGCGACATCGAATTTCAACTCAGGCGCTGACAAACAACGCCATTCGAAATCAGCCGCCGGCAACAGCAGGAATGATGCTCACGGTTTCGCCCGCAGGCACCGGAGTCTCAAGACCCTGCAAGTAACGCACATCATCGTCAGCAACAAACAAGTTCACGAAGCGACGCAAACCACCATTGTCATCAAACAAACGATCTTTGAATCCGGGATGGACGGCCTCAAGGTTGGCCAACACTTCGCCAAGGGTTGCGCCTTCAACAGACACGGTGGAATTTCCACCTGAAAGTGGACGAAGGGTTGTCGGAATACGAACGGTCACGGACATACCAAAACCCTACCTACTCGGTCAGGAATATCCCAACTAAAATTCCTGCAAGTTGGCGACCAAGCGCAAGACTGACAACGTGCGAGTTTTGGCGGCAGTCGACAAATTCAAGGGAACTGCGAGTGCTGCCGACGTTGCCAAAGCAATTGGTCACGCCTGTTGGGAGCTCGGCCACGATTGCGACGAGCTCGCACTAGCCGACGGCGGCGAAGGCACCCTCGATATTTTGGGCGGAGCTAATCGAGAATCGGTCGTCACCGGTCCCCTTGGCGACCTCGTCAAAACTCAATGGCGCTTTCACAATGGCACTGCCGTGATTGAAATGGCTCGTGCATCTGGTCTCTCACTTGTGGGAGGACCCACAAAAAATGATGCAGTGTCGGCATCGACAACCGGAACTGGCGAGCTAATTGACAAGGCTCTCGATCTTGGCGCCGAACGCATCATCGTTTGTTTAGGTGGTTCAGCAACAACCGACGGCGGACTTGGTGCAGTGCGCGCAATTCATGCACCAGCTCGACTGAAGGCAGTTGAGTTTTTAGTTGCCTGTGATGTCACGACACGTTTTGTTGATGCAGCAAAAGTTTTCGGCCCGCAAAAAGGTGCAACGCCAAGTCAAGTGCGATTGCTCACCGGACGCCTTGAACGTTTGGTGCAGATGTATCGCGAAAATTGCGGTGTCGATGTTTCACAAATCGAAGGTGGCGGTGCTGCCGGAGGTTTAGCCGGCGGACTCGTTGCGCTTGGTGGCAAGTTAATTCCGGGCTTTGACATGGTTGCCGATGAATTGAATCTCACCGATCGCATGAAGAATGCCGATCTTGTGATTACTGGTGAAGGACAACTTGATCACACGAGTTACGAAGGAAAAGTTGTTGGTGGCGTCATTGACAACTGTCAGCATTTCAATACGCCAGTCGCGGCAATCGTGGGTTCGTACGAGTTTGACACAGAACTTGATAACGAATTCACGCGACCAAAACCGTTGATTTCATTAACAGAAATGTACGGTCACGAAAAAGCGATGAATGAACCGTTGTGGTGCATTGAGCACGCCGCGCTTAAATTACTACGGCAAATTTCGCCGCAATAAATCAGGCAGGTGCAACTGTTGTTGTCGTGGTGTCAACTGGGGCTGCAGGCAATGCGCCTGGCAACAACTTGCCAGCGAGGTCAGTGCCCAACATGATCAAGACTTGTGCTTCACCCAGTGAGCCGCCTTCAACAGGTGCTGGTGTCGCAACCGGCTGAATTTGTACTCCACCTAAAATTTCGGCAACTGCAGTTGCTCCAGTTTCGTAACCAGGCACATAGAACACCACGGTGACACTTTGCTTGCCATACGTAACATCAGCGTTAATGGGTTGGGTCACAATGAACTGCTCTGACTGCAAAGCCGTCGACATCTGTCCAGCCGAACCAGTAATACCAGAAGCGTTGGCAACCATGACCTTGAAACCACTGCGCGGCAGCGTTGTTGTTTCAGCAGGAGCCACTGAAGATTCACCAGTTGGATCAACGACGGGAGCCTCGGTCACGACAGGTGCAGAACTGTTGTTGTGATCACGATTCACATCGCGCAAAATGAGAAACCCAAGTAACACGGCAATCGCTGCGACAACCACACTCAGTGTCGTTGAAACGCTGACACCGTTAGAACCGCTACGGCCTGTTGATTCGTTGGCATCTTCTGTGTTCATGCTTGCAACCCTCCGGACTCAGAAGCGCCATCAAGACGCATACGACGACGTCGTTCACGCGCCCGTTGTAAGCGGCGAACGACAAGAGGATCGTACGCCAATGCTTCGGCGGTATCCAGCAGTCTGTTCAATTCGTTGTAGTAATCGTCGGCAGAACAGCTGAAGCGTTCACGCAACATCGAGTCCTTGACGCCATCTTCGGTCCACCAGCCCCGTTCAAAATCAAGGATTGCTTGTTCACGTTCGCTTAAGGACATGCCCTAAGCCTGCCCGTTGGAGGTGCCCCAATACAAGCACCGACGGAAACCATTTCCCGCCGACAAGGGTGCTATAAGAGCCGCCAGCGACTACTCTCCACTCTGCATGAGCAGGGAAAATGCCACCAAACCCTTTGTCATTGGCGTCGCCGGAGGTACGTGCTCGGGCAAGACGACCGTCGCCGAGCGATTGGTTGATGTCATTGGCTCAGACAATTTGGCACTGATTCGTCAAGATGCCTATTACATCGATCGCACGCACGAGGCTTTTGAGGTCCGCGCGGCAGCCAATTACGACCATCCGGACGCTTTTGAGTGGCCCCTCATGATCAAACAACTGACCGATCTCATTGCCGGCCAAACCATCGAAGTCCCCATTTACGACTATCCCGATCACAATCGTTCCAAAGACGTTGAAGTCATTCATCCGACCAAGATCGTGGTCTTTGAAGGCATCTTGGCCTTGATCGATCCTGCGTTACGCGAGTTGTTCGACCTGAAAATATTCGTTGATACCCCAGCCGATATCCGTCTGACGCGACGACTTCAACGTGATATCACCGATCGCGGACGTACCCACGACAGCGTGATTGCCCAGTATTTAGCCACCGTTCGACCCAGTCACGAATTTTTCATTGAACCGAGCAAGCGCTTCGCCGATTTGATTTTCCCTGAGGGGGGCCAAAATGACGCCGCATTCAATGTGCTCGTCGCACGGATTCGTGAAGTTTTACGCTGATCGAAAACCAGCATGAAGAGAGCCGGGTGTGGGGATTGAACCCACGACCTACCACTTACAAGGCGGTTGCTCTACCACTGAGCTAACCCGGCGTGTCGCTGACGCAACGCCTGCAGGCTAGCGACGATGACGGGCGACTTCATATGTGGCAAGCGAAGCTGCCACAGAAACATTGAGTGAACTCAGGCGACCCTTCATCGGAATGCTCACAATCAGGTCACATCGTTCACGAACCAAGCGTGACAGTCCCGATCCTTCAGCACCCATGACCAAGCAAATGCCCTCAGTTGCCAAGTCTCCAAGTTCAAAGAGCGACTTGTCGGCGGCGTCATCAAGACCCACAACCCAAATACCAAGTTCACGCATACGGGCCAAAGTTGTGGGCAATCCACCCACCACGGCCATCGGCACATATTCGATCGCACCAACCGACGTCTTGGCCACCGTGGGCGTGATGTGCACACTGCGGTGACGCGGCAAAATCACGCCGTCAACACCTGCTCCGTCGCAGCAACGCAACAATGCTCCCAAGTTGCCGGGATCGGTCACGCCATCAACTGCAACTAAGAACGGTGCTTTGCCTGGTCGACGACGCAGCAACGCATCAATCGGAACCGAAGGCAACGGTTCAGCATGTGCAAGAACTCCTTGCGGCGCTTCACTGCGTGCGGTGTAATCAAGTTTCTTTCGACTCACTTCAATCACTGGTACGCGGTTGGCACGCGCGAGTTGTTTGATGTCTTCAACTACGTCACTTTCATCAAGATCGCCAGCGATCCACACTTCGAATGTTCGGCGACGACCAGCAATCAATAGTTCACGAACTGCTTGACGACCTTCAATCTGGGTGCCACCGAGATCATCATCTTTGTCGCCAGTTGCGCGACCTGAACCGCGTCCCGAACCGCGTCCGGGCTTGATTGGTCCTGCTTGCACTGGGCCAGTTCGTGCGGCACCACGAGCGTCAGGCACGCGTGGTCCACGACTTGACGGTCCGGGGTTACGACCTTTGGCAACGGGTCCACCAGAAGATGCAGGCTTTGCTTTAGCTGCCGACACTTTGCGCGACGCGGGACGCTCACGCCCTGCTGGCTTTGGTGCAGGTTTCCCCTTACCGCCAGACACTGGACGGGGACTCGAACTTTTTCGCGCAGCCATCAGACTTCACTCCTGTTTTCCATTTGAAAAATCACGGCAACTGCCCAACAAGCAATACCTTCTTGACGACCGAGAGCACCAAGGCCTTCGGCTCGACGACCTTTAACCGACACCGGCGCACCAGCGGCAGTTGACAACTTTTGTTGCATTTCGTCACGACGCGGTGCCAACTTTGGTTGTTCGCATACAACGCTGCAATCGACGTTGCCAATCACCCAACCTTGAGCACGCACCAACATGGCGACGTGATCGAGAAGTTTGAGTGAATCGACACCCTTCCATTGTGGATCGGTATCAGGAAAATGCTGACCGATGTCGCCTAGCCCAGCAGCACCTAACAAGGCATCAGCACACGCGTGCGCAACTGCATCGGCATCGCTATGACCTTCAAGTCCGCGGACACCCTCAAATGTGACGCCACCTAAAACCAATGGTCGGTTCGGATCATCGCTAAAACGATGAATGTCAAAACCTTGGCCAACGCGCACTCCGGTGATACTCATGAACTCGCCTGCTGACTTGCGATGAATTCACGAGCCCATATCAAATCTTCGGGATGCGTGATTTTGCGATTATTTGCTTCACCAGACACGACTATGACGGTACCGCCTATTGCCTCCACCAATGATGAATCGTCAGTGCCATCAATCTCGGGAATGTACGCCCGACGCAAAATGTCGGCGCGGAATGCCTGAGGAGTTTGCACCGCAACCAAAGTGGCACGGTCAGGAGTATTCACAACATGTGGGACAACGGCATCAACGGCCGAAGAATGCGCGACTTCAATGACTTTCACTGTGTCGACAACAGGCAAACCCGGAACCGAACCATCGGCACCAGCTTCGACTGCTGCGATCACTGAGCGATACAACTGCGCTGAAGCAAACGGACGTGCCGCGTCATGAACGAGAACCATTGTCGCGGTGGCGGGGACAGCCGTCAGGCCGTGTCGCACACTTCCCGTGCGGGTCGGGCCTCCGGCGACCACATGGACCCGAGACTCAGACTGCTGGTTGCTCGCTTCATCTCCGACATCATCAGCAGGCACAACCACAACCACGCCATCGCAGTTCGCCAGGGCCACATCAACCGCGTGGTCAAGAATACGGCGATCTCCAATGATTTCGTATTGCTTCATCGTCCCAAAACGACGACCCGAGCCACCGGCCACGACAATTGTCCATACTTCTGGCGAGGCTCCATTCGGCTGAGTTGTCGGCTGAGCATCGGACATACGGGTTGAGGGTAGTACCGTATGGTCCTGATGGCTTACGAAGACGTCCTCCTCCGCACTGACTTTTTTGGTGACGCACCGACCGAACAGGTCGCCGCGATCGCCGCTACCGGCCGCAAGCGCATACTTTCCCGCGGCGACCATTTGTTTGAGGCAGGCGAAGAAGCCGAATCGATGTACATCGTGATCAGCGGTCGCGTCGCTATCGCCATTGCGAGCGAACTCGACAAGCGCGAGAGCATGGTGGCCCTCATGGAAGCCGGAGACCTCTTCGGCGAAATGGGACTTCTTGATGGCGGCCCCCGGTCAGCCATGGCCCGCGCTATTGAGCCGAGCGAAGTTCTAGAGATTCCTTACGACCCCGTAGGCGACTTGCTCGACAACAACCCCAAGGTGCTTCGGGGCGTCGTGCGCATGCTCGCCGAACGTCTTCGAGTGATGGATGGCGCACTTGCCGATTCGGTTTTCCTCGACGTCACTGGCCGCACCGCAAAGCGTTTGCTCGAACTCGCCGCTGGCGCCGATGAATTTGTTCTTCCCGTCACTCAAGAAGAACTTGCTGGCATGGTTGGCGCATCACGTGAACGCGTCAACAAAGCGATCAGCAGTTTCATTCGCTTGGGCTGGATCGAACAGCACGAGCGTCGTTACAAAATCTTGTTACGCGACCGCCTCGAACTTCGCGCTCGCTGATTGAACGATGCCTGTCGGGCATCCGTCAACTACCCACAGCCCACGCCCAATTGCTTCGCCATACACATGTGGATGTGTTGCATAGATGCCAAACAGATCGGCATCTTCGATCGCTACTCGTCCGAGCAACAAACCAGTACGTGCTCGACGCATCATGTTGATCCAATGTTCGGGATGAGCTCGAGCGAAATTCGGTGACACACTCGCGATGATCGTGACATTGCCCCGACACTGCGTTGTTTGATTCAGAAATTCCATGATCAATGGATTCACTGTGGATTCATCGGCTAGCACCAACGCGGGTTGTTCATCGTGAAGACCATCAAAGTCTTTTACTTCTGACAGCTTTCGCAAATCAAACACGCGCCCTGATAAATGAATCTTCGCCCAGGCTTGCGTCATGGCATCAATGGTCATAGAACATCCCGAATCGCGGACACCGAAAACACAAATACTGCCGCCCAATGGAAGAGGAATTTCCGACAGATCATCGGCTGCAACGGCCCACGATGAGGCCAGGGTCAATGAATCAATGTCAATCAAGCGGGGCAAGTGGCGCAATTCAAATCGTTTGCGTTCGGCTTGAACCGCAGCATCACTGGATGTGGTTGGCGTCAATAACTGTGCGAACAACTCTCGCCCACCACAATCAACAAAGCATCGGCCGGGTGGCAAAGTTAATACCCACTTCTGTTTCAGACGACTGCTCAACATCGCCGGAATCGCAGTTGGTTGAACACCAGAAATGACACACGCAATATTTCGACTTGGGCCTTCCAAGAAGATGCGCTCAAACATCGTCCAGTTGTCAAGACCGATTCGATCATCAACAAAATAGTTTCGCCAAATATCAATGTCGTCAATGAACAGAAGCCAACGTTCAGTTGAATCCAAAACTGGAGGACCATCAATTCGTTTGATCATGAGATGTAAAAGACGTCGTAATAATTCACGGTCACTCACATCAACCTGATTCGCAACCGATGAACTGCTTCCCGAACAACTAATGGAAAAGACTTGATGGCCAAGAGTGGCCGACTTGTTACGCATCATCTCCAACGCTGAAGACTTTCCCGATTTTGCCGAACCCACAATGAATACATGGTTTGAGATTTCCCAACGCATCGGAACTTGACGTTGATTCATTGGATCATCAATCAGGCCGACCACGATCTCGGTGCTCCCGGCTTGGTCATCAACTGCATTCTCCGATAGATGCGCGGGCAGTGCATCGAGCCATGGCCGACGCGGACGGGGAATACCCAATTGCGCGCCCGCCTCATTTGCCATATTGACCAGCGACTGCACGTCAACATCAAGGTGTACCGATTGGAATATGTACAGCTCTTCCGAGCCAAGTCGCAGCGCAATCCGCCCCGGAGTGTCACGCGAAAAACTCGCAGCTACCGCGGAACCAACAATTTCTTGCGCATCATGTGCCGACTGCACCCTCAATGCCAATCGAATATTCGCATTGGCCAATACATCGGCCGAAATCGCCGAACCTGGGCGTTGCGTTGCCACAACAAGGTGAATACCCAAGCTTCGACCTCGCTGCGCAATACTGACTAACGACCCAATGAAATTTGGTATGTCGTCTTTGAGAGCCGCCAATTCATCGACAACAACGATCAAACGGGGCAGATGAATTGCCAGGTCCTCTCGCAGTCGTTGCTCACGGTAACGCAACTCGGCCTCAAGGCTTACGAGAACTCGTGCGGCTAAACCCTCGTCAAGGTCGGTAATCACTCCGACGACATGAGGCAGTTCGGCACATGAGTCGAATGCTGCCCCACCCTTGTAATCAATCAAAATGAGATTGACATCTGCTGGTGAATACTGCAACGCAATGGTCACGACCATCGTTCTGAGAAATTCACTTTTACCCGAACCGGTAGTACCAACGACCACTGCGTGCGGACCGTCGTTGATGAAGTCAATCGCGATTGGACCATCGGCCGATTCACCAACGAATGCGTTCAGACTTATTTGATCCTGCTTTTGCCAAGTCGACGCAATTGCCTGAGGTTGCATTGCAGAAACAGAAAAGTATTTCGAAAAGTTAACACGTTTCGAAATCAGGCCCGCCTCATGATCTGGATCAATCCACTGTTGCAATGCGTGAGCAAATTCAAGTGCTGTGCTTTGTGACATTCCATCAATTCCACATTCATCAGCACAAATAGTCTCGGTACAGATCGCTGGAAGATCACTCAAGTCCCCACCGATTACCACCATTGAGACATTGTCCCGCCGCAACATTCGACGGGCGATTGAAGTTCGCTGTGCAACAAATTCTTTTTGTTTAACCAACAACAGTCGATGTCTATTTTCGTTTGAACTCTCAAGATCAACCCGATCGAGAAGTGTCGCCCGAACATGAGCGAATTGTGTGATGAAATTCCACTCTTCATCCGCTTCACCGACAAAAATGAGTTGCCAATCTGCTGGCCCGACCTCAACCGCAAGTCGAGCTAACAATGCCGTGACGCACTGATGTGCCCGTACCCCATACACCCCAAGAACTTGTCCTGACGACAAAGTCACGGTGCGCGGGTAATGCGAAATGACAATCGGGACAACATCACCCTTCATCTTCACTTCTCTCGTTTCATAACCGAGACACACTTCATCAATGTTGTGGTGCGCCCACAGGCTTGGGTCTCCTTGCTCGGCACTTCGGCGTAACTCTCCTATTGAGCGATGACGTTTGCGTCGTTGGTGCACCAATTGATGAGTGAACTCGATATTTGCTTGATGAAATTGGTATGCGCCTTCATCGCAGCTCTGGCGCCAACGAACCATTGAACGCCGATAGGTCAGTCGACTTACAGCCCAAGTCAAAAACGTGATGACACCTGTGGTGACGGCAAAGAGGCCAAAAAGAAATTGTCGAGTCACGAGAGCCATGGTCAGACCTAAAACAACACCACTAGCAATCGGCACGACCGGTGGCGTCAATGGTTTTTGCGGCTCGCGAGGATTTTCAGGACGACTTGGAGCCAAGAGAATTTCTTGACGTTCTTGTAATGCCCGATGAAAGTTTGTTGACGATCTTTGCTGGGCTTCGTGTCGTTCACGAATCCCACACCGTGATTCACCCAATGCGACAACCGTGTCGGTGCCTACGTTCTGAACAAGAATTTGGCCACCAAGCGCCTGGCTTCTGAGAACTGGGTTGTCCCATTCAAGAAGTCCGTGGTGTGGTTCAATCGCCGGATCATTAATGGTGAGCCCAGCCACCTTTGACCGACCGATGGTTTGTCGTCCACTGTGAATTGGTAGTACCGCCCCGCTATCGGGCCCGCTCATTACAACAAGTTCATACGAAGTCATGCCCGTGTCATGTCGAACTGAACTCACCGTAAGTCTCACCGGCAATAGCAACGGACATCGTTATGTGACTTGCGGTGAGGTCCATCACGCCTAGTGGCGTCATGACACCTACCAACTCAACTTCAAACGGCCGCATCACCATGGCAACTCGCCTCATCACTGAATGGCGACGTATGGCCCGTCAGCCCCACAACATCCGCCGCGCCAATTCGCTGGGTTTGCCTGGCGAACCTGTCACCCACTTACAAGAAATCCTCCTGCGAAGTGGACTCGATGACTTATCAAATGCCGACCATTTTGATGAATACTTGGCGCGACTTGTCGAGTGCGCCAAGACCGATGACCTGGCAACCCGCATGGTTTTCCAGCGCATCATGCCTGGCTTAATTGCGATGGCAATGCGTCGAGCTCACGTCACTGCCGGAGGATTACCGGCAGCATTTGACCTCATCGCATCGGCAGCGTGGCTGGTCATTCGGCGATATCCCATTGACCGCCGCCCGCGTCGGGTTGCCGCCAATCTGTTGATGGACATTGAATATCAGGCTTTTGTGCGCGAACCTCGACTGAAGCGCAATCGCGCCGAATTTCATTTTGCTCCAGCAGGATTACTCGGCGTTGAATTTGAACGCTTTCGACTTGGTGAAACCGAAACCGATCCTGTGGGCACGAGCGCATCACTGGAACTCTTGTTTTCTGAATTTGAAAAACGAGGTCTCACTGAATACGACCTGCAAATACTGCGAGCGGTCTGCCACGACATCAATTCAGTTGAAATGGCCCCACATTTGAATATCAAACCAAGAAGTGTGCGCAATCGCCGCGAACGAGCCCTGAATAAGGCCCGCAAAATTTTGCTTCAGATTGATGACCTTGACTGATGCATGAGTGAACTGAGATTCTCAGCGATCGGGCAAGTCGTCGTATCCAGCGTCACCAGGCATGAGCAGTGCTTCGATTCTTCCGTCATCGCGCCACTTCACTTTGGGTAACAGTTTGGGTGGCGTACCAATCTTGCGAGCAGCAGTCATTATTTCATCGACCGAAGAATGGGCCGCCAGAAATTCAAGATTGGCAATTGTTGGTGGCAACATCAAAAGTTCGCCCGCATGCGCACGATGCAAGGCATCACTAGGAGTCACCCACAAACTGTCTACTGTCTCTTTGTCATCGTGTAAAGGAATTTGATCATCCGGCATTGCCACCACAAAGAAACGTGTATCGAAGCGCCGCACTTCGCCAAATGGTGTCACCCAATGTGCAACCCACAACAATTCATCGCTTTGGGCGACCAAGTTTTCAGCGGTCAATACACTCGTCATACTTTGTTCGCCAGCGTGAACCGCATGTCGGTAGGTCGTAAAGCGATCGTGTGATACCGGATCATCAAATCGAACTGTTGCGCCAGTCGTTGTTCGCGCCAACAACACGCCAGCTTCTTCAAAGCATTCGCGAATCGCCGCGATCTCATACGACGAATCTTCGGCGTCAACTGCTCCGCCAGGAAAGACATACATGCCCCCAGCAAATGCTGCTTTGGTGGTACGTCGCATCATGAAAACTTCGACACCCAATTCGCGGGTCTCGCGCAACAACATCACAGTTGCGGCGGGTTTGATGGCAACACTTGCGGGATCAAATTCAGTGTTCTGAGACACGATTAGTCCAACTCGCCGCGAGGTTCTTCAGCATCAGCGTCGATGAAATCGCCAGATCTCGCCGAAGAACGACCGCCGAAGCCCGAAGTAAAAAACGCGGTGCCTTTTTTCGCCCGACGCATCAAGTACGAACGGAAGAAGGCCCGTGTCACTGGGAAGAGCATCAAGATGCCAAAAACGTCAGACAAGAATCCAGGTGTCAGCAAAAGGGCGCCGGCACCAAGAATGAGGACCCCATCAATCATTTCTTTGGTCGGAACCTTGCCTTGAGCCACCGCTTCATTAAAGCGACGCCACACACGCAAGCCTTCACGTTTGACCAGCCAACTGCCAATGAAGCCAACCGCAATCATCAAGCCCAAGGTGTTGAAAAAGCCGATAGCCCCACTCATTTGGATGATGGTGTACAGCTCGGCAACCGGGGCCACGATAAAGAGCAAAAACAAGATCACGCACTCACCCTAGTCAGCAAGTGACGACAAGAGATAGCGTCGCTCTCAATGACTTCTCGGCCACCCAGCGTTGATTCTTTGGCGCGATCACTCGCCCACATCGGATTGCCACATCCGCTGTTGGTTGACGCCGCTCGACAGGCAATTGCTGCGGGCGACCCGCAATTGGCCGAACAAATTGCCAACGACATCGCGCAATGTTTACTTGTTCCGGTCATTAACGCCACTGGCGTGATTGCTCACACCAACCTTGGTCGCTCGCCTGTCGCCCATACTCAAACTGCTCGCGCACAAAACCTTGAATTCGACCTGAACACTGGTCAACGTGGAAGTCGTCAAGCAGGTATCGGACAATTGGTAGCGCGAGCATGTGGCGCCGAATCGGCAATGGTCGTGAACAATAATGCCGCAGCGGTCATGTTGGTATTGGCCGCGCTCGCCCACGACCGCGATGTTGCGGTGAGCCGCGGCGAGAGTGTTGAGATTGGTGGCGGGTTTCGTGTTCCCGAAGTCATGGAACAATCTGGGGCACGGCTACTTGATGTCGGCACCACGAATCGCACACGACTTGCCGATTACCGCAAAGCGATTGATCGCAAAACAACTGACGTCGCTCTCGTTCTGAAGGTTCATCCGTCGAACTACCGCGTTGAAGGTTTCGTTGAAGAGACGTCGGTTGATCAACTTGCAACTCTCGGCGTCACGGTTGTTTCCGACATTGGCTCGGGGCTGCTTGATGCCGCGTGTCCTTGGCTCAACGATGGACCACCGTCTTGGCTCAACGGCGAACCTGCTGCCAAACAAACATTGGCTGCTGGCGCTGACTTGGTTACTTTCAGTGGCGACAAATTGATGGGCGGACCACAATCGGGTTTCATCGTGGGCCGAGCCGATTTAGTACAAGCATGTGCCGCCCACCCTCTCGCGCGCGCGTTACGACCTGGTGGTTTAGTTCTCGCGTCGCTTCACAACACATTGTTGGCGTATCTCGCCAGAACTGCACAAAAAGACATCCCCTTTTGGCGAATGGCCACAACGTCAGTCAAAGAATTACGTGATCGTGCTCAAGCAATTGTTCAACACACTGGTGTTGGCCAAGTTGTTGATTGTGAATCACTTCCTGGAGCAGGCAGTGCACCAGGTATCACGATCAATTCAGTTGGCTTAGTCATTGATGCTGATCACCTGGTGGCGCTGCGCAACTACCAGCCGCCCATCATTGCGCGGGTCAAAGATCGAGCAACCATGATCGATTTACGAACCGTCGACCCGACCGATGATGCAGTGTTGATTGAGGCACTCAAGAAAATTCACTGACATGCGCATCATTGCCACTGCCGGCCATGTCGATCATGGCAAGTCAACATTGATTCGCCGACTTACTGGCATCAATCCTGATCGCTGGATCGAAGAACAAGAACGTGGTCTCACCATCGACCTTGGTTTTGCGCATATGCAGTTGCCCAGTGGCGACAGCATCGCATTCATCGATGTTCCGGGCCACACTCGATTCATCGGCAACATGTTGGCTGGCGTTGGCGGAATCAATGCGTGCATCTTGGTGGTTGATGGCCACGAGGGATGGAAACCACAGACCGAAGAACATTTGCGCATCATGCAACTCGTGGGAGTCAAGCACGGAATCATTGCTCTCACCAAAATTGATTTATGTGATGCCGATGATCGCGAACTTGCAAGCATGGATATCGCCGACCATGTTGCCGGAACCTTCTTGCAAGATGCCCCAATTGTTCCTTTAAGCGCAACGACAGGCGAAGGACTTGATGAATTCATCGCCGCACTTGATGCGCTGGCCCAACAAAGCGCACCGTCCAGCAACCACCATCGTCCACGCCTTTTCATTGATCGCGTCTTTGCGGCCAAAGGAAGTGGCACCGTTGTCACGGGTACTTTGACCGATGGCTCATTTGCCGTTGGCGACAACGTACTTATCTCACCCTCGGGCAGCGAAGCAAAGATTCGCGGAATTCAAACTTTGGGCAGCGCTGTTGAGACAATCGAACCTGGCCATCGAGTTGCGCTCAATCTGTCGGGTATTGAACACTCCGAGCTCACACGTGGTGATGTCGTTGTCAAGGCAAACAATTGGCACTTCAGTGATCGTGTTGATGCATCGCTTCATGTGTTGGCTTCGTTAAGTCACGTCGTGTCACGACGCGGTGCATTCACAGTGCATATTGGATCGGACGAGATTCCCGCACGTGTACGCGTTCTTGGACCCGAATCAATTGCACCTGGCCACGACGGACTGGTTCGCCTGCACCTTTCGCGAGCCGTGCCTCTGCTTCCGGGTGATCGTTATGTGTTGCGTGAGAGTGGACGTTCAGAAACGGTTGGTGGCGGTGAAATCCTTGATGTCGCACCGAAGTTGCCAGCATCTCGCGCCAAGCCCACGCGATCTGTTGATCGAGTCATCGACGAACATGGTTGGATCACTGCCGATTCACTCACGCTTCTCACTGGCGAGAAACGAGACGCTCAATTCGGCGAATGGATCGTGGCTGCTGAAGTTCTTGCTTCAACGATCGCAACTATCGAGTCTCTGATCACCAAAGCGGGAGACGGAGGAATTGAACTGCTATCTCTCGATGAACGCCAACGCTTAGTTGTCCCGACTCTTTCTCAATTGTCAATCAAAGAAGGACGCGTCACGATTGCCGGCGTCCATGATCCCCTGCTTGATCATCCGATCATCGAACAACTCGCTCAGGCTGGTTGCGCGCCCACCGCGCCAACGGGCATTACGCCGCCAGAACTTCGCCGACTCGCCAAAGCCGGTCTGCTCTTTGAACGCGAAGGTGAGTGGTTTCATGTGTCGGCCCTCGAAACTGCTCGTGCTGTTGCCGTAAAACTTCTACTGGCCAATCAAGATGGGTTCACAATGTCGCAGTTCCGTGAAGCCCTCGGTGTCACTCGCAAACACGCGGTGCCACTGGCCGGCGAACTTGATGCACGAGCGATGACTCGCCGCCGAGGCGATGTGCGTATCGCTGGACCAAAGCTTTAGATCGAATTGATGTAGCGAAAAGTGAGGTTGATGCGCGCTTCAACAAATTTCTTCGTCTTTGGAACATCATGCATCCAATATTGTTGAGACAAGCCACTCATCACCAACAACGAGCCAGACGCCAAGGAAACTTGTTGTAGTTCTTTGCTCTGGCGATGTCGTAAACGAAAGTTACGTTCTCCGCCAAAACTCACCGATGCAATGACCGGCTCAGCACCTAGTTCGGGCTCATCATCGGCGTGCAGACCCATTGAGTCTTGACCATCGCGATAGAGATTCACTAAGACCGAATTGAATTGGGTAGATGCTGCTTCTTCGCAGCGTTGTTTGATTTCAAGCAATGTCGGGGTCATTGGTCGAGGGTCAAGGGTGATTCCCGAATACGAATACGCTAAATCTCCATACCAACACGCCAACCGTGGTTGAGGAACTTCTTTACCGAACAAAATGATGTTGCGTGCTTCCCATGGGGTTTCATCATTTATTTTGCGAAACATGCGGTCGCATTCGTCCGAATTGAAAAATCCTGGGCGATATAACGCGCTGCCGTCGTGAGGCAACAGTTCTTGAGGTTGCATGAGTGGCTCATCAAAAAGTCTCATACGACGTCAACTCTTTATGGCATGGGTAAATCAGCAAATTGCGATTCAATAATTGAGCGATCTTCAAGGTCGCTAATTCCGGCGATCAATTGCACTGTCACCATGTACACATCGCCATAGCGGTCGTCATCGGCATTCAACAACGCGCGCGAATAACCCTCGTGCAATGAAGCGATCAGCCAATCATCAACTGCGTTTTCAATTGCCCGAGCAATAGCCGATTCAATCAGTGTCACCGCATCTTCGGCCATGCCATTCACGGTGAGCGCTCGAGCAACTTGCCAATCACCAATCAACAAGTTCATCGCATTTCCGATGGGCTCCCAGAGCGCTCGTGACGCCAAAGCTTCACACAATGCTCGGTACGCATCTTCTTCTGAGAGTTCGCTGCGATCAAGAATGTCTGATGCATTGTTATACGCGCTGATTGCCAATTGGCGACGAGTTTGAATTGCATCACCCATAGTGAGACCCTTTACTTCTCTTCGATCTCCGCGACTTCTTTGGGTCGGCGTTCGCGGTAATCGCGAGCACCACCCTCCTCAGGCTCGACCTGCAACACGATGCCGTCAATGGCAACAACACGCGCCATTTCACCAGACTTCACGGGAGTTGCACGGTTGGTGCGGGCCTTCCAACGGGCAGCGCCTATTTGTACTGCGCCATCGGGGCTGATATCAGAGATTGCCATGCCAACTTCACCAATCAGACGTTCGCGTCCAACCGTTGGCGTTGCAAAGCGTGTACGAGTCATGCTCGGCATACCCGACACAAATGTGAGTGCAATGCCGCCAACACCAACAAGCAAACTCAACCACGACACCTGCAGTGATTGCTGATCAAAGACTGGGAACATAAAGACCGATGAAACAGTGAAGGCAACGAGTCCGAAACCAGTCCAGAATCGCGGAATTCCAACTTGCACATCAATGGAGAAGGCAAACATCGAGACAAACATCAAGATGAGTGCCCAGTTACGTTCGGGTAATTCGCCAAGACCGTAGAACGAAAGCAATAGCAACACTGCACCAACAACACCAGCAACGCCGATACCAGCGGTGAAGAATTCAAAGATCAAAAGCGCGAGGCCAATAATGAGGAACAGGTATGCAACAGGCGGGCTCGCTGACGTGTGCAACATTTGAGCCCACAAACCAAGCTTGTGGAAACGAACCGTGGTGATGTCGTTTGAAACACTTCCATCTTCGTTGAGAGTTTCAACTGCAGTATCAAGGGTGACACCATCAAACGTGAGACCGTCAAGGGCATAGACCATGTTGCGAATCGTTGGGGCACCTTCGTCGCTAATTTCTAGCTTCAATGCTCCAGCACGACGAGCGTCTTGGAAGCCAAGAGTTTCGGTACGCAATTGGTCGGTTGCTTCACCGAAGTCGACGCCATCAACGAGCGGTGTTCCTGACTTACCAATACGAGTGCCCGGTGCCATTCCAGTGGCATCGGCTGCTGACAAAAGTTGTGCACCAAGACCAGTTGCCTTCGAGCCTGAAGGTCCGACCCAAATCGCAACCGGGACAGTTGCGTTGGCGATGCGGTTGTACAAATCGCGCATCGTGTCACGACCAACGAGCGAAGCCTTTGAGTTGATCTGCAACACCAGAGCTTGGGCTCCATTGGTTTCGGCGTCGGCGATTGCGTTGTTAATGGCATCGACGATGATGTTGTCAATCAGGCCAGAAACTTGCAGCACGTCAACTGGGGCGAGACCAGTTGCGGTTACTTCAGCGCTCGTGGTCACTGCCTCTTGAACGGGCGGTTCGGTGCCCGATGACGCATGTGCCACATCAATAAAGCCGAGCACGGAGCCGACAGCAATGAAGAGGATGGCTAGTCTGCGCACGAGTGTCTCCGAAAAAGAAAAATATTGACCCACTGTTCACCATGTCGCGGATGCTTGTGGTGGCCGGCAAGGGTGGTGTCGGCAAGACAACCGTAACGGCTGCGATGGCACGCGCCTCAGCCGATCTCGGACTTCGAGTGTTAGTTGTGACGCTTAACTCTCGCCAAGGTTTAAGCGAACTGCTGGGCGGAACAGCAACCGATGGGTCTGACTACGACGGCACCACTATTTTGAGCGGACTTGGCCCCAATAAGACCGGATCGATTTTGCTTCGGTCATTGACCGCAAGCGATGCCCTTGAGGACTATTTGGGCACCCAAGGACTCGCTCGATTAGCCAAAAGGTTGGTCTCAACAGGTGTCGTTGGAGTGGTCGCCAGTGCGGCACCAGGCATTGATGACCTTTTGGTTTTGGGCAAACTCAAGCACTTGGTCGGTCGCACGGGTCCCGAGGGTGACCATGACCTGATCATCGTCGACGGCCCAGCCGCCGGACACGCGATTTCGTTCCTGCAATCCCCTGCTGCCATGGCCAAGACCATTAGCGGAGGCCCTTTGCATTCGCAGGCCAACGAAGTTTTGGCCATGCTGCATGACGCCAGCAAGTGTCGCGTCATCATGGTGACCTTGCCCGAGACGACTCCTGTCAACGAACTTGTTGAAACCACGGCCCTGCTCACCGAAACCGTTGGGGTTCATTTCGGACCAGTTGTGATCAACGGAGTTGATCATGCTCCTGAAATCACTGCACTTGTGGCGAAGAATCAATTGCCAGAAGGCGAGCTTGGTGATGCGGCCCGTTATCGCGCCTCGCGATGTGCGATGCACGCCAACGCAGTTGAGCGAGTGAATCAACTTGTTGCGACTGGTTCAATTTCATTGCCACATATTGCAAGTGCAGGATTGTCCGCCGGTGATATCAAAACTTTGGCGAAAGTTTTGCTTGCAGAAGTGAGCGCACAATCATGAGCAAGAAGAATTTTCGCGATGTCATTTCAACTTCGCGCATTGTGGTGTGCTGTGGTTCGGGTGGAGTTGGCAAAACAACAACTGCCGCCGCGTTAGCGATGCAGGCCGCCGAACTTGGACGACGAGTTGTGTTGATCACCATTGACCCGGCGAAACGTTTAGCCGATGCACTTGGGTTATCTGACTTAAGTAACGAACCTTCACTCGTGCAACACGAATGTTCGGGCGAACTTTGGGCCATGA
This sequence comes from uncultured Actinomycetes bacterium, assembly GCA_903872155.1. Classification (GTDB taxonomy): domain Bacteria; phylum Actinomycetota; class Acidimicrobiia; order Acidimicrobiales; family Ilumatobacteraceae; genus Casp-actino8. The sequence goes on from CAIQJP010000042.1 coordinate 178,140, forward strand.
TGCTCGATGCACGCGCCACATTTGACGAAGTCATTCGTCAACAGTCGCGAAATAAGCAACAAGAACAGGCGATTTTGACGAATCCGTTCTATAGCAATATTGCGAGTCGTTTGTCGGGCAGCCAAGAATACATGGCAGCTGAAAAGCTGTATGAGCTATTTAACGACGATCGGTTTGATCTCGTGATCGTCGATACTCCCCCAACCCGCGAGGCTCTTGATTTTCTCGAGGCTCCGCAAAGGCTGATGAACTTTCTGGACCACCGCGTATATCGCTGGTTAGTGATGCCTGCTCGCGGCGGACTGCGTGTGTTGAACTTTGCGGCCCAACCAATTTTGAAAACAATCGGCCGCGTCATTGGTGCCGATGTTTTGGCCGATGCCATCAACTTCTTTCAAGCCTTCGAAGGTATTGAGGAAGGTTTTCGTCAGCGAGCGCTCGCCGTTCAGACTTTGTTGAAGTCACAGGACAGTAAATATGTTGTCGTCGCTTCGGCACATGACGACACCGTTCGTGAAGCAATCTTCTTCACCGATGAACTGGCGCGAGTTGGCACTCCGGTGACCGGATTGATCATCAACCGCCTACAGCCAAAATTTGGTAAGGGCTCAGCGACTGCCTCAACTACTGCGGCGCGCAAGGCCGACAAAGAAGGCGACACCGATCTGGCGGCGCTGCACCGCAATATGGCCCACCTGCGCCACATCGCGCAGGCCGAAGAAGCCACCTTGAAGCCCCTGCTTGACGCCGTCGGGTCGGCGCTGGTGGTGAAACTCGATCAGCGAGCCCAAGACATTCATGATCTTGATGCCATCGCCGATTTAGGGCGGGATCTCGTCGCCGCCACCGCCACGAGGTAGCGTTTCGTCTGTGCATGTGATCCTGGCTACCGATGCTGACTGGCTGGTCGACGAAGTCGTCGCCTCCCTTGGCGGACCCGAAACAACTTTCACCCATTGTCGCGACGGACGCTCGGTTGTCGAGGTGGTCAAGGCTCGTACCCCTGATCTGGTGATTCTTGATCTGCAGATCGGCACCATGGGCGGCATTGCCGTCACCATGGACTTGCGTCTCGACGAAAGTGGTGGCACGTTGCCCCATGTTCCGATCTTGATGTTGCTCGATCGTCAAGCCGATGTGCACATGGCTCGTCGTAGTGGCGCAGATGGTTGGCTCATCAAGCCGCTTGATGCATTGCGTCTACGCCGTGCCAGCAAAGCCATCGCTGCCGGAGGTTGCTTCGCTGAGGGAATCCCCGCAGTCGACGAACCGGTCGTTGAAGAAATCGTTGAAGAAGTCGCTGCTGCAGAAGTTGAAGTCGCAACCGCCAACTGATTACGGGTACGCAATACCTAACAGTGCGTGCGTATTGGGTCCTGCAATTCCGTCAACGGGAATGTTCTGCGAAAACTGGAAGTTCATCACCGCTTTAATCGTTGCCGGACCGTATTGACCATCAGCCACATCTTCAAGAAAACCAGCGTTAATCAACGCTTCTTGTAGAGCAGTCACTCGAGGACCAATGTCGCCATACAGCAATTGGTCGGTCGCACTTTCGGGGTGATACCCCTTATTGGTTTCATCACACGGAAAACCTGCAACGGCGATTTGAATTGTCGTGAGGATAAAACTCTCGTTAGTTATTGCGCCTTCAGGTTCTGGCCCATACCCATCGGGCACCGAATAGCAGTAGATGTATAGCGGGTCATACATCTTCCACTCGTTGTTTTCTAAATGGAACGGAATAACGCCCTCGCATTCACCACAGTCGGGGTAATTCTGAGTGATCATCCAGTCACCGAGACATTCGAGTTTGATTAAACCACTGACGTCTTGATCGGCCGAAACAGCAGACAGGTCACAAGCGGGCTCGACTTCGAGAGGAGCGCTTGTTGTTGTTATCTCAAAGGTTGTTGTCGAGGCTTCGGTACTAGACACATCTGACACTGGCGCCGAGCCGTCAGCTGTTGTACTGGCGGAACTACTGCATCCTGCTAAGAGGCCGAATATCACTGCAGCGGCACCGAGCCTTCGCACCATTTGCTGTTTCATCTTCGCCCCCATTTTCCTCTTGAGGTCAGAGTAAACCAAGCCAGGTGGGCAGTGTCACCAAAAGCCGGTTGTGCAGTTAGGGGAAACTGCCGAGTCCCTATAGGCTCGTTTCCTGCACCATCGGGGTGTAGCGCAGCTTGGCTAGCGCGCCACGTTCGGGACGTGGAGGCCGGAGGTTCAAATCCTCTCACCCCGACCAGCACACATCCCCCGCTTCGGCGGGGGATGTGCCATTTACCGGGTCATTTCGCCCTACGGTGAACCCGTGGATATTGCGCAACTTCAAGATGTCATCGAACGTACCTACGGCGATCGTGATCGTGCCCGAGGCGTGCCCTCAACTGTGGCCTGGTTAGCCGAAGAAATCGGCGAACTCGCTCAGGCCGTGCGCAAAGGAACCAAGGCGCAACAAGAGCACGAGTTCAGCGATGTGTTGGCCTGGGTGGCGACCCTCGCCAATCAAATGGGCGTCGACTTATCTGCGTGTGTTGAGCGTTATGCCAACGGATGTCCGCGCTGCGAGGCTCTTCCCTGTGCTTGCTAACTGATCTTTAAAGAAACAGTTCAGCGATCTGCACTGCGTTTAATGCAGCACCCTTGCGCAAGTTGTCGTTGCTCACAAATAACACCAAGCCGCGACCATCGTCAAGCGACAAGTCTTGGCGAATACGACCAACAAAGCTCGGGTCTTTGCCAGCTGCTTCAAGCGGTGTCGGCACATCGGTGAACACAACACCAGGTGCTGACGACAACAACTCTTTAGCACGGGCCACCGAAATCGGTCGATCAAATTCTGCGTTGATGCTCAATGAGTGACCGGTGTACACCGGAACTCGCACGCACGTACCAGAAACGCGCAAGTTCGGAATCGCCAAAATCTTGCGACTTTCATTGCGTAATTTCTGTTCTTCGTCGGTCTCGAACGAATCGTCATCGGTGTACTTGCCAGCGAATGGCAACACGTTGAAAGCGATCGGCTTCGTGAACTTCGTTGGTGCCGGATAGATAACCGCTTCACCGTCGTACGTGAGTTCACGTGCGTTGTCTGCAACTTCACGCGACTGCTTATCAAGTTCGTCAACACCTGCAAGTCCGCCGCCCGACACTGCTTGATAGGTGCTCACGATCAAACGATTGAGGCCGGCTTCGGCGTGCAACACTTTCAACACGGGCATCGCGGCCATCGTGGTGCAGTTTGGATTCGCAATGATTCCCTTCGGTGCATTGCGAATTTCTTCAGGGTTCACTTCGCTCACAACGAGCGGAACTTCGGGGTCCATGCGCCAAGCCGAAGAGTTGTCGATCACAATCACGCCAGCAGCAGCAAAGCGCGGTGCAAGTTCACGTGACGATGTTGCACCTGATGAAAACAGTGCGATGTCCAACCCAGAAGGGTCGGCAGTCGCGGCATCTTCAACGGTGATTTCGCCGCCCTTCCACGGAAGGGTTGTTCCGGCCGAACGGGCCGAAGCGAAAAAACGAATCTCATCAATCGGGAAATTGCGCTCGGCCAACAAGGTGCGCATGACGCTTCCTACCTGGCCGGTTGCTCCTACTACTCCTATACGCATAACACGCAAGGCTAACGGGCAGGTCACGCCGCCCGACGGGCAATTAACCACCAATGGCTGGCATTCACGCCAACAAACGTGCACTGCGGAATGCCTTCAACTCCACCGACGCGACGGTGATGGCTAAACCACAAAGTGGGATTCAACAATTCAATGTTCTTGCGTGCGAGGTGATCAAGCACCACTTTGGGGGCCAAGCGATTGGCTTGCCAACCGAGACGAGTCGACCAACGTTGCCGAGCCAACCATGCGCCAATGGTGGGCACGCGCCAAAGCGCTCGAGTGACGACTCCGGCAGGGAACAACAACAAGTCGGCGGCGACCCAAGTGCGATAGTTCAACACCACATATCCACCTGGCTTCACGACACGCAGCGCTTCTTCAGTTAACGCCAAAGCGTCTGCACTTTCGCAGTGTTGCAAGGTGATGTAACTAAACACCATGTCGGCCGATGCATCGGGCAACGCCAAAGTTTTGCCATCGGCGACGTGTGATGTTGACAAACGTTCGGGAACTCCAAACTTGCCAACGGTCTCGCGACAACGTTCCAGAAACGCGGCGTCAAGATCGCATGCGACAACCGATTTGAAACGCTGAGTAAAGCCCGCTGTCATGCGGCCGATGCCAGCACCAATTTCGACGAACGAACGTTGCGCATTTTCTTCGGGCAAGAAACCGAAGTATTGCAAATAGGCGCCAACTTCTTGTTCGCCCGAATTGACAAATTCGGCAAGAGTTAGTTGCTGGCCAGTTTCGTTATTGAAAACCCAGCCAGTGTCGCGCACAACACTGTCGCCGTCACCTTGAGTTTCAGATGCACGACCGGCCGCATTCCACGGCACATGTTGACGACGACGAGCGCGAGACACGAATTATTTCCGCTCGGGCAACGGTGCGCTATATGACTGGCCACTGTCGAGACCAAATGCAGTGTGCAATGAGCGGGCGGCCTTTTCAAGATCGGCCGCAGCAACAACAACGGAAATGCGAATGGTCGACGTTGAGATCATTTCAATGTTCACATCGTTGTCAGCAAGAGTGCGGAACATCTTGGCGGCAATGCCGGGACTGGTTTTCATTCCCGCACCGACCAATGAAATTTTGGCAATTGAATCGTCTTGTGCAATGCCAGCAGCACCAATTTCTTTGGCAACCGATTCAACGATTCCTTGCGCGACTTTCATGTCGGCCTTCGGCACAGTGAAACTGATGTCGGTGTTGCCATCAGTTGACGTGTTCTGCACGATCATGTCGACGTTCACGTTTGATTCGGCAAGTTGTTCAAACAACGCAGCCGAAATTCCGGGGCGATCGGGCACCTTTCGCACGGTCACTTTGGCTTCACTGGTATCGGTGACAACTCCAGAGATAATGGGATCTTCCATCGAAGGCTCCTGACTAGTGACCCAAGTGCCAGGTTCCCAGGTGAAACTGGAACGCACTTGAATCGGGACATTGTGATTACGAGCAAATTCGACTGAACGCAGAGCAAGAACCTTGCTACCAGCGCCAGCCATTTCGAGCATTTCATCAAAGTTGATGTGTTGCAGTTTGCGTGCTTGCGGAACGATGCGCGGGTCGGCGGTAAAGACGCCCGTGACATCGGTGTAAATCTCGCAACTATCGGCATTGAGCGCAGCCGCCAGAGCAACCGCCGTGGTGTCCGAGCCACCACGACCAAGCGTGGTGATTTCTTTATCGGTGCTGACGCCTTGGAAGCCGGCGACGACACATACTTTGCCTTGTGACAGCGCCTCGCGGACGCGATCGCCCTTCACTTCAAGAATCTTGGCTTTGGTGTGCACGGTGTCGGTGATGATGCCGACTTGGCTTCCCGTGAAACTGATGGCGTCAATTCCTACGCCGGCGAGAGCCATACATACCAGGGTCATAGAGATGCGCTCGCCAGTAGTGAGCAACATGTCGAGTTCGCGGGCCGGCTGCACCGATGAGACATCGTTGGCGAGCTTGATCAGGTTGTCCGTTGACTTACCCATGGCCGAAACCACAACGACCACATCGTTGCCGTGGCGCTTGGTGAAGGCCACATGTTCGGCCACGGCACGGATACGTTCAGGGTCGGCTACCGAAGTGCCTCCATATTTTTGGACAATGAGTGCCACAAGGGTGTCAGGCTACCTCTTTACAGCGCTGAGATCAGGTTGTTTACCTAACGATCACCATTCCTGACCTGCGTGGCAGGCCTCTCCCCCGTTAGCCTTCCCCCACTATGGGAACAGCAAAACGTGAACGTAAAAAGATGAACCGCGATATGGGCCGTCAGGCTCAAGAAGCCGCCGCTAAGCGCCAGAAGACGACCAAGATGACCATCCGTATTGTCGGAGCCGTTGTCATCGTTCTGGCATTGTTCTTCGGCATCGCATTCCTCACCAAGGACGACTCAACTGACAAGGGCACGCCTGTCTCAACACCTGTTGATGCATACGCAAGCACCACAATCGCCGGCGACGCCACGACTACCTTGCCTAGCGACACTGCTGCACCAGCAGACTTTGTCTACGGAACTACCGAGTGCCCACCAGCCGAAGGTGCCGCAACTCAGACTCAGACATTTAGTGATTCATTCGCACTGTGTATCGACCCCGCCAAGACGTACACCGCAGTGGTGAAGACCAACATGGGCACGTACTCAGCCGTACTCGATGCTGCGAAGGCTCCGGGCACCGTGAACAACTTTGTGAGCTTGGCTCGCAACAAGTACTTCGACGGCACTAAGTGTCACCGTGCCATTCCTGGCTTCATGATTCAGTGTGGTGACCCCACCGCAACTGGTTCTGGTGGTCCTGGCTACAAATTTGCTGATGAATTGCCCGCGTCTGGCGAATACAAGATTGGCTCATTGGCCATGGCGAACTCTGGTGCAAACACCAACGGTAGCCAGTTCTTTGTGATCAGTGGCGATCAAGGTGTTTCATTGCCACCGAATTACACCTTGTTCGGTCAAGTCACTGATGGACTTGACACCACAGTTGTTGCACTTGATGCTGCTGGCAATGATGATCCTTCTTCTAATGGCGTACCGCCGCTTCAAGAGATCAAGATTGAATCAATCACCATTACTGAAAGCTAATTAAGTTCTTCACATTGGTACTGAATTCCAGATACTAAAAATCCCCCTGAGTTTCTGGTGAGTATTTTTCTTCATTATGAAGAATTTTCCTCACCAGATTCCCAGAGGGATTTTGTTTTAGTTGGGTATTACTTGTGAATCAGACTGGTTGTGCTACGAAGTAACCCGCTGCGTCCACGAGCAAGTGAGCCTTGCCGTACACGTAGAAGCACACCTTGCCAGCAGCCGAGACTGAAGCAATCACTGCGTTCGGAACGGTCTGGCCGTTGATGAAGTTGAGGTTCGACGAGTTCGGACGAGTACCACACGGGTACACA
>CAIQJP010000043.1 GCA_903872155.1 uncultured Actinomycetes bacterium
AGCCATTGCCAAAAGACCAACGGCATAAGCGCGCGAACCGCGCGGCATTTCTTCGGCAGCAATCACTGCAACTAGAAGATCAAGAGCGAGTCCGAGTGGTCGCCCTAACGTTTGAGTTGCAACGAGAATCGGAAAGTTAGGGGCGATTGCACCAAGCGACGCGATGATCGGTGCGGCCCACGCCAACACAATCACGACGCGCCGTCGACCAATGCGATCGGCCAACAAAGCTGCGGGTAAACCCAAAATGATTCCGACGCGCACAATGGTTCCGGCCACACCTCGACCCCAATCGCCAACACCAAAGTCATCGCCGGCAAACGCAACGGTTTGTGTGAAGAGTGTGTTGACGAACGCACTGAGCAACGAAGCCGCGGCGAGCAAGCCAAGTACTTGGGCTTGGCGTGCCGTGAGGCGATCAGGTGGTGCCCACGCGGGTTGACCACCGGGCTCTGGCCCAACGTCGCGACGCCGAAGCAAGCGACCAATCAGCCGACCAAATAACCACGAGAACCACGGAATGACCAATTTGTATTCAAGGGTCTCGACAAGTTCGTTGCCATTGGTCCCCTTGGCGACAGTTCGACGATATGCAACAAATGGGCCGGTTTCTTGCTCAAAAACTGCGATCTCGTCTGAGGCCGGGTTGCTAGAGATTTCAAGAATGATGTCTTCACGGGGCGATGTGAGCCATTGGTAGACATCGGGTTCGTGGGGCCATGTTCGTACAAGATGTTTCACACTGTTACCCACAGCGGCGAGCCTACTTGGCGACCTATATTTGTGGTTCATGGATCGCATCGTCGTTCACCGCAGTGGTCCATTGGCCGGAGAGGTCGATGTTCCCGGCGCAAAAAACTCTGTTCTCAAGCTCATGGTTGCGTCGCTCTATGCCTCGGGCACTCACGAGCTCACCAATGTGCCCGCCATTTCTGATGTTGACACGATGGGGTCGCTACTTGGCGCGTTAGGTGTTGATGTTTCACACGATCTTCACCGCGCCGATGTTTTGTTGTTAACCAATCGCGGCGACGTGAAATCGATTGCACCGTCTGAATTGGTTGAGACGATTCGTGCGTCGATCAATTTGCTTGGTCCATTGTTGGCGTGCAAAGGCCACGTGCGACTCGATATGCCAGGCGGCGACGATTTCGGTACTCGACCGATCGATATGCACATCGCCGGGCTCACCGCGATGGGCGCCGAATTTGATTTGTCGAATGGCAACATTGAAGCTCGTGCCGACAACTTGCACGGAGCGCACATCACTCTCGATTTTCCGTCGGTTGGTGCAACCGAAAACATTCTCACGGCTGCAGTGCACGCCAACGGCGAAACGATTATCGAGAATGCGGCACGCGAACCTGAAGTAGCCGACTTGTGTGACTTGCTGGTTGAAATGGGTGCGCAGATTTCGGGAATTGGTTCATCAACATTGACGATTGTTGGTGTTGAACGTGGATCATTGAAGCCCGTGCAACATGCCGTCGTGCCCGATCGCATTCAAGCGGCCACTTATCTTGCAGCAACTGCAGTTGCGGGTGGCGATGTGATTGTGCGTGGTGCTCGTGCCCACGACATGCAAGTGCTCTTGAGTCGAATGAACGACATGGGCCTCGACATCACCGCAGTTCCTGGGGGAGTCCGCATCGTGTCTGAGGGCCGCATGCGCGCCGTTGATATTCAGACTTTGCCGTATCCAGGACTCGCGACCGACTACAAGCCATTGCTCGTGACCATGCTTGCGGTTGCTGAAGGTTCAGGAATCGTGACCGAGAATTTGTATCCCGGACGATTCCGTTATGTTGAAGAATTGTCAAAACTCGGTGCCGATATTCGCACGGACGGACATCATGCGATTGTGCGAGGCGTTGAGCGCTTGCGCGGTGCCGCTGTTGTGGCTCCAGATATTCGTGCAGGAGCAGCCTTAGTGGTTGCTGGACTCGCTGCCGAGGGACGCACTGTTATCTCGGGGATCGAACACATCGATCGTGGCTATGACAACCTGGTCGGGCGTTTAGTCGCGATTGGTGCCTTGGTCGAGCGGGTCGACTTGGCGGTTTCGTAGCTCGATTGAGCGATCGAGCCGCTTTTTGACGATAACTAAGAGCCCAACAATCACGGCAATCGGTCCAGCGACCAACAAAATCTCATCCCAGCCACCCTGATGGGCCAGTAATGCGATGATTGAAGCGGTCATAGAAAAGCCTTCGTGAACTGCGCCTCTTGACAGAGGTTCTCGG
>CAIQJP010000044.1 GCA_903872155.1 uncultured Actinomycetes bacterium
AGTCAAGAATTTTGCTTTGTGCTTCACCGGTCAATGACTCATCGATGGCCAACATTCCACCAGCAGTGATTTGCAACTTGCCCAAAGCGGGATCACGCTTAGCAATGCCCTTCTTCAAGTCATCGCCCCAAACATTTTGGTACTTGTCAGGATCAAAAAAGATCGGCATCCAACCATCGGCGACTTCGGCAGTTGCGGTCACGCTGAGACCCATCAAACTGGCCCACCAGATCGGGATGTCTTTACGAATTTCTGCGCCTGGCTTAATGATCTTGAGGGCCTTACCCAATCCTGTTCCGAGACCCGTGGGCAACGGAGCCTGCACAGTTTGACCTTCAATATGAAACGGTTCTTCGCGAGCCCAGATGTGGCGACATGCCTGGATGTATTCCTTAATGCGCAACATCGGCTTTTCGTATGGCATGCCATGGAAGCCTTCGATCACTTGCGGGCCACTTGCACCAAGCCCAAGAATGAATCGACCGTTCGAGACGTAGTCACAACCAGCAGCGGTCATCGCCATCAGCGCTGGCGTACGACTGAATACATTCAGAATTCCGGTACCGATTTCGACCTTGTTGGTCTTGGCGGCGAGGTAACCAACCTGGCTAATGGCGTCGGCACTGTAAGCCTCGGCAATCCACACGGCATCAAGGCCAGCCTTTTCGTATTCGACAACTTTGTCAACCGCGGCATGAAATCCACCGGCGTAATTGAGCATCATGGACAGTTTCATATTTTCCCCTTGTTGTATGAGATGTACTTCAGAACATTCGCCCCTAGGCGTGACCTCAACCCTACGAGTGCGACGAGGCGCCCGACGAACTTTCAGTCACTCCGATGTTGAGATTTCCCGAACGGAATCCTTCGAGATCGAGCGTGACGTATTGATATCCGGCAGCCTTCACTGCCTCAATAATGAAAGTTCTCTGTGAAATAGCGTTTTCAAGTTCTGACTCGACGACTTCGATCCGTGCGGTTTCGCCATAATGGCGCACTCGCACTTGCCTAAATCCCAAACCATGCAATGCCGCCTCGGCGCGATCAACCCGACTCAAAATTTCCACACTGACCGGGGTGCCATACGGGACACGACTGGCCAAGCAAGCCGCAGCTGGCTTATCCCAGGTCCGCAGTCCCATCGCTTGCGACACCAATCGCACGTCGTCTTTCGTAAACCCGGCTTGCACCAGCGGAAACACTGCGCCACGTTCAAGAGCGGCGCGTTGGCCTGGTCGATGGTCGGCCAAATCGTCAACATTGACACCAAGGATGACCGTCGCACCCTCACTGTCGGCAATGGGACCAACGACATCCATGAGCTCCGCCTTGCAGTGATAACAGCGATCAATGTCGTTTGCTCGGTACGCAGCACGTTCCATTTCGGCGGTATTGACTGGCGTCCAACGCAAGTTCCATTCAGTTGCTAATTGCCGACAATCTGCTTCTTCGTCGCCAGCTAAACTGGGCGACACCGCTGTGACGGCGTGGGCCCGTTGCGGCCCCAGAACTTCGTGGGCAACCGCCGCAACAAAAGCCGAGTCAGCGCCACCGCTAAAGGCCGTCACCACGGGACCCAGATCGTCGATGATTGCCACCAATTGAGTCATCTTGGCCTGCACTTCAAGAGGAAGTCTCAGGGTTTCGAATCGTGCCACTCCTCTATCGTGCCACGCCGAGGTGCCCAATTGCTCGCCCTTGGCTCTCTCATTTATCACCGAGAACGGGCAGACTCTAAGAACCATGACCGCGTCCCCTGAACGTTTCCCTCTTTCTGACGCCCGCGAGGCTTACGTTGGCTTGGCATCTAGCCTGCAGCTACGAACCCTCCACCGGGGCCCCGAGAATTCAGAGAGTCCAGTTTTCTTACTCATCCATGGACTTGCGTCGAATTCCCGCATGTGGGACGGAGTCGGTTCAGTTCTTGCCGCCAAAGGCCATCGCAGTATTGCTGTCGACCTTCGGGGGCATGGACGCAGCGACAAACCCGACGATGGTTACGACTTTGACACTGTGACTCGTGATCTGTGTGAATTGCTCGATGCTCTGGCAATCGACACAGCAATTTTTGTTGGCCAGTCGTGGGGAGGCAACATCGTCGTTCATGCAGCCCATCAACATCCCGACCGCGTCATTGCAGCAGTACCAGTTGATGGTGGCTTTATTCAACTCGGCGACTCGTTCCCGGAATGGGAAGTTTGTGCCGAGCGCATGCAGCCGCCACGTCTCGCTGGAATGCGCGCTGGGCGACTTGAAAGCGCGATTCGTGCCACCAATTCTGATTGGCCTGAATCAGGAATCATTGGATCGCTTTCCAATTTTGAATTTCACGATGACGGAACGATTAGCCCGTGGCTCACCTTTGATCGACACATGTTGATTCTCAAAGAATTATGGATGCACCGTCCCTCGGACATGTTCGCGTCAATTGAACGCCCCATCTTGTTTATGCCGGCTGACTCAGGTGATGTGGCGTGGACAAACAACAAAGAAACGGCAATTAATGCAGCCCTGACAAAACTGAAGAGCGGGCGCGCTCACTGGTTTCGCCCTGCACACCACGACCTACATGCACAGCATCCCGAGCGATGCGCCGATGTTCTGATCACTAATTACAAGAATGGTTTCTTTTCATGAGTCCTTCCCCGCGCATTTTGACCATCATGGGTTCTGGCGAAACTGCACCCACGATGATGAAACATCACCGTGAATTGATTGCCCGATTTCCTGGAACACCAAAGGCAGTCGTTCTCGATACTCCTTACGGTTTCCAGGAAAATGCTGCCGAACTTGCATCAAAGGCTGTTGAGTATTTTCGCAAAAGTGTTGGACATCCGATAGAAATCGCAGGGCTCACTCGACTGCACGATGAAGATACTTTGATCATTGAGCAAGGACTCTCACGAGTTCGCCAAGCTGATTACGTCTTTGCCGGCCCTGGAAGTCCGACTTATGCGCTTCGCCAATGGGCTGGCACATCTGTTCCTGACATCGTGCGTGGAAAAATGCGTACTGGTGGTGCAGTTACCTTTGCATCTGCTGCAGCTTTGACTCTTGGTCGTTACACGGTTCCGGTGTACGAGATTTACAAAGTTGGCAATGATCCATACTGGCTCGAAGGACTCGATGTCCTGGGCGAAATCGGACTGAATGTCGCGGTGATCCCCCATTACGACAATGCTGAAGGTGGCCATCACGACACGCGTTTTTGCTACATGGGCGAACGTCGACTCTCAATACTTGAAGAACAACTCCCGACTGATGCTCATGTCATCGGCGTTGATGAGCACACCGGAGTCATTCTCGACCTTGATTCAAACACAGCGACCGTGATCGGCAATAGCACCATCACCGTACGCATTAAAGGACATTCAACAATCCACAATGCTGGCGATGTGATCTCGATTGATGCACTTCGCGACCCGGCCACCGGAGCAACGAATATTCCAGTACAAATCACTCCAACGGATAGCCCGCAAGCAGAACCCAAAAAAGACTCGACGTCTTTAGGTGCCGACACACACGCCGCCGAACAGGCATTCAATGAAGCGATGTCCGCTGGTGATGCTGCGGGAGCCGCCCGAGCCGTGCTCTTACTTGAATCGGCGATCCATGCGTGGTCAGCCGACACTTTGCAAGGCGAAGAAATGGATAATGCCCATGCTGCTTTGCGCTCAATGATTGTTCGTTTGGGCGATGCCGCTATCGGCGGACTTGCCAATCCTCGCGATGCTCTCGAACCGATCATGAATGTGCTTCTCGAACTTCGCTCGGTTGTTCGGGCTGACAAACGCTACGACCTCTCTGATTTAATTCGTGATCGATTAGCCGCCATCAACGTCGAAGTGCGTGACACCCCGCAAGGTGTTGAGTGGGTCATCAACTCGTAACTAGCGAGCGAGCAATCGCTTTTCTAATTCGTCGATTCGGCTCATTAATTGAGCAAAGCGATCCGCTTCTTCACTGCTTGGCTTCAACCGCACAACGATGTGTCCATTTGGCTCAATAACGCATAGCTCAACATCATCGATTGTTCGTGCACCAGCTTCGGTGATTGCCTGCTGAATATCTTCAGCACCTAATCGTTCACGCCGAATTGATCGCTCACGGGCTTCGCCATCTTTGATTAAGACAATCTCTGAACCAATCAATAATCGTCGCATCTTTCGACTGCGTTGCGTAAGCAACACCGCCAGTCCGTTGACCAAGAACAAAACCGTCGCACCGATGATTGCTCCAGAAACTGACTCATCATGTCCAATGATCCCGTTTTGCACCGCATTTGCGACTGCAAGCAGAACGACGAAGTCCATCATGTTCAATTGAGAAAGTTCTCGTCGACCTCCCAGTCTGAGTCCGACCAATAAAAACAAGTAGATCAATATCGGGCGAACTATTTTTTCAACTACCGACAGATCAAGATGAAGAATGTTGTGCCACATGCCGCTCAGCGTATGACGAAGCACTACCTAATGACTGGGCAAACACTCGCAATTAATGGTGGTTAAT
>CAIQJP010000045.1 GCA_903872155.1 uncultured Actinomycetes bacterium
GGCCCGTTCGCCGCACTTGAAGGAATTGGTGCTGGGCAAATTAAGACTGGTGAAGAGCGTCTGTGCGATCATGTGCACTCGCATGGCTAATACTTCGTTGAACAACAAACACCCAAGCGAATCCCAAAGCACATACGCCAAGCACAACAACGGGCATTGAGGTTGATCCGACGGTGTCAATCAATGATCCGATTGACACAGGAACAATCAATCCCCCAATAGCTGCCGCCCCAACGATCCATGCGGTGGCTTGAGCTGAGAGCGAGAGTTTTTCGTCAACCATTGCGATCATGGTCGGATATTGAGGTCCTGAAGCGAATCCAAATAGTCCGGCGCCTATCCAAATTGAAAGTGCGTTGGTGTCCCCCGAAATCATGATCATGAGACCTACTAATGAGAAGCCACAAGCCCATCCAACGATTGTGAGTGGCCTAAAAATCTTGCTCAATGGAATGGCCACTAACCGCGCCAATGCGAATGATGCCCAAAACACTGCTGTGACAAACGCCGGGTTCGAACCACCAAGTCCTTGATCTTCGGCATAGGTGTGAATCCATCCAGAGAAACCAACTTCGCCTCCGACGTAGAGCAAAAAGAAGACCGCGACTTGTACAACCACTTTGGTTGGTAACTCAGGTCGGTGCAGATTTGGCGCATGTTCAGGTTCAAATGGAGATTCACGACGTCCAAGAATTGCAATAGAAACCAGGGCGAAAAAGCCCACCACCAGCGAAACTGGCCATAAATGATCGGTGAATGAGATTGCGCGATCAACAATGAGCGGAGCAACTAATGCCCCAACTCCGAAAAGCAAATGCATTGCATTAAGCGCCGGACCAGACTTTCCGGCCCGCGCCCAGACGACCATGATGTTCATAGAGGCATCGGTCATGCCGGTCGCCGAACCAATTAAGACCGCACCAATCGCGGCAAAAAGATACGTCGAAGCAAGCGCAATAGACAACACGCCAACCGAAAACGCTATGACGCCGATACGGAGCACAACATGACCTCCCCATCGCGTCACCCAACGGCCGCCAATGAGTGCACCAAAAAAATTGCTTGCTGCGATGACAGCAAACAAAATTCCGACGACACCTGCGCTAACACTTAAATGATCTTCGAGGTACGAAACAGAAGGGCCAAGTAACGACAGGGCAATGCCCATCACAAAAGCCACGTAAAAGTATGGGAAAACTGGTTTCAGGGCATACTCACGATGGTGACGGTGCCACTTGCTCCATCAACGGTGATCATTGCTCCATCAGGAATTCGCACAGTTGCATCGGTAACGCTGACCACACACGGAATACCTAATTCACGACTCACAATGATTGCGTGACTCACAACGGCACCAACGTTCACGACAACCGCACCAGCGGCAACGAAGAGCGGAGTCCAAGCCGGGTCGGTGAACGGCGCAACCAGAACTTCGCCTGGCTCTAATGCCATTGGGTCGGCGGGGTCAAGAATGATTCGCGCCTTACCCGTGTAGGTTCCAGGAGCACCAGACATACCTGTTAACACTTCGCCTGAAGTAACAGCGACAGCAGTTGATTCACCTTTGTGCGCCCATTGATTCAACGGAGGAACAACGCCATTGACAATGAACGGAGGCTCAAGCAAAAAGAGGTCAAGGTATTGACGTTCGCGTTGTGCCAATCGAGCCCTGAACTCATCGGGTTGAGCAATGAACGCATCAAGTTCGTCAGACAGCAACATACAGATCTGCGATGTGCTGTAACCAGTTCGCGCCGCCAATGCAAATGCGGCCATTCGAACTTCATGCACCACTTTGATGATGTTGGTCTTGGCACGTTCACGACCAGCCAAATACAGATGCGCCGATTTCAAAGCCATTTCAAATTGCGCCAATGCTTCTGGGTCGCCAGCCAAGGCTTCACGCACTCGCTTTTCAGCAGCTCGGCGGAGCTCAGCATTCTTTTCGTTGCGAATGATTGGACTCTCACTATTGGCAGCACCGCGCATCGTGTCGATGAGTGAGGTCACTAAAGTTGGCTTGGTCTCCCAAGTGTCTGAACGAATGTCCCATTCGTTCGGCCCACGACTTCCGAATTCACGGATGAACGCTGCGAATTTTTCGGCATATTCACTCGAATCTTTCGACAAGCGCGAAAGCTCCCACATTGCACGACTTGGAGCCGCCGAATCAACATCGCCAATAGCGGTAATCAAAGTCAGCACCAAGGACGGATCGCCCAACGCTGCTGCGATCGCACCAAGTGCACCTGGTCCAATTGAAGTTCCGGCAGTCATATCGAGGTGATGTTGAAAGTCACGTCGCAAAGTTGCGGTGAATGAACGCATGCGATGAACAAGCGAAACTTCATCGAGATTTGCCAAGTCAGGACGTGATGCTCGGGCCTCATTTGAAATTGCTTGATCTTCAAGTAACTCGGGAAGGGCTTGTGCCGTCATGACACGGCCCATCCATTCTCCCAGGCGCGCCGTATTTTCGGCA